>DOHN01000197.1 GCA_003535195.1 Ruminiclostridium sp. | reverse complement strand
CCTATAAGGACACTCCGCATGGTCGGAGTGAGAAGACTTGAACTTCCGGCCTCTTGGTCCCGAACCAAGCGCGCTACCAGCTGCGCTACACCCCGATGCGCACAAACTATTATAAAACAGATGGCTGTAAAAAACAAGCTTTTTTCTTCAAACAAAAAACTTGAAAAGGCCTGTCTAAAGAGATACATTAAATCTATGCCAAATTTGCGATAAGAACTATGCATTACAAGGAGATAGAAAATGGATATTCGTTTTAGTCCCATGAAGGATGATTATCTTCAAAAGGCATCGGAAATTTATAACCATTATATAATCGATACTACGGTGACTTTCCATACCGAGCCTTTGACGACAGAAGACATGAAAGAAATCCTGTACCAGGATGATTCTTTATATATCAGCTTTGCTATTCTTGACGGGGACCAATTATGCGGCTACGCTTATATGGCGCCCTATAAAAAGCGTCAGGCCTACCGGATTTCCTCCGAGGTGACTATCTATCTGGATCAGGCATATACCGGAAGAGGAATCGGTACATCAGCCCTTAAGCATTTGGAAAAACACGCGCGAGGGAACGGGATACACTCTTTTCTTTCGGTGATTTGTGCTGAGAATGCGGACAGCATCAAACTTTTTTCAAAAAACGGCTATGAAAAATGCGCGCATTTTAGGGAGGTAGGAACCAAGTTCGGCAGAATGCTGGATATTGTAGTCATGCAGAAGATTTTAAATTGAACTTAATTTTTTTCAGATAGTTATTGTCTTATTTCAATGGGTATGCTATATTCTACTAGTTGGGAATGAAGTTCTCCCATGGCAACTTGCTTGAACCGCTTTTATGCTGATGACTTCTGTGATATTTAGATATCGCAGAGTTATCAGCTTTTTTATTGTGAACACAACTAGGAGGAATTTACATCGTGCTATTCAGTTTGGCTTTAATAATGGCTCTGGGCTTAACCTTAAGCAGTCTTTTCACACGACTTAAGTTACCGGGATTGATGGGGATGATTTTGACCGGCATCATTCTCGGTCCGTATGTATTAAATCTGATCTCCCCGAATATTTTAAATATCTCTGCTGATTTAAGAGAAATTGCGCTGATTGTAATTTTATTAAGGGCCGGCCTTTCGTTAGATATTTCAGATTTGAAAATAGTAGGAAGACCTGCGGTTTTAATGTGTTTTGTACCGGCTACCTTTGAACTTATTGCGGTGGTAGTTCTGGCTCCGATTTTTCTTCATATTTCGTATATTGAAGCGGCGATTATGGGGGCTGTATTGGCAGCGGTATCGCCTGCGGTAGTGGTGCCAAGAATGCTTGCTCTTATGGAAAAGGGCTATGGCAGGGATAAAAGCATACCGCAATTGATTATGGCGGGCGCATCGGTAGATGATATTTATGTTATCGTATTGTTCACATCTTTTATGGGAATGTACCAGGGAAATGAGTTCAGCGTTTTAAGCCTTATTAATGTGCCTGTTTCGGTCATCATCGGATTGCTTGTCGGTATTCTATCGGGCTTATTGCTCGTCTGGCTGTTTAAAAAACTGCATGTGAGAGATACCGTCAAGGTACTGATTATCATGAGCGTTTCTTTTCTCTTTATAACCATTGAAAATGTTTTAAAGCCATACATTCCAATGTCGGGTTTACTGGCTGTCATGTCTTTAGGCGGAACCATCCTGAAAACTTATGAGGTTCTAGCCAGGAGATTATTGAGCAAGTTTTCTAAAATATGGGTAGTATCAGAAATCTTTTTATTCGTTCTTGTGGGGGCCGCCGTTGATATCAGATATCTATCAAAAGCGGGTATTTTATCTGTTGCATTGATTTTAGGTGCTCTGATCTTTAGAATTATAGGTGTGAATATAAGCCTTATTAAGACGAAATTAAACTTTAAAGAAAGGCTGTTCTGTTCTTTGGCTTATCTTCCAAAAGCAACTGTTCAGGCGGCAATTGGTTCCATTCCGCTGGCTAATGGTATTAAGGCCGGAAATACAATACTTACAGTTGCGGTGCTTTCTATCATGATCACAGCCCCGATTGGAGCGATCGCTATAGATAACACTTATAGGAAGCTATTATCAGCAGAAAATGAGCGGTAGTTTTAAAAAGTCCGATTGAGCCTTTTAGCACAAGCGGGGATATTTTCTTGACTATGAAATGGGCCGCTTCATGTGCCGATAATTTATATGAGGTCTATGGATTCTGGCGGAGAAAGGGTAGAAATATGTACAAAAAGAATGAAATCATCAATATGGCAAAAGCCCAATTTTCTCTTGATTATAATTGCAGTGTTTCAGATTTTGAAAAGCAGCAGAATACCATTGCCAGGAACAAATTAATAGAAGGGCGGCGCATTTATAAAAGTGAAGGCTGCTTTATGAAAATACTGACTTTTTGCGGCAGAGCCATTATCATGGTAGATGAAGCGATTATGCCGTGGGCCGAAGAAAATCTGGCAAATATAGACGCCAACTGGCTTTTTCAATATTCCAGAATCAAATCTATCGATAAAAAATTAAATGAATTCGGCCATGAGATCGCCGATATGCACCATTACTATCTGCCCGACCCAAAGGCTCCTGAAGCCGCTCCTTTATTCTCTGTCAAATGGTTCGAACAGCTTGAGATCTTTTCATTTAAAAACGACAGAAGATTTAGCGAGGCCCTTTGCTTTGATGAAAGGAGCCCCGATGTTCTGGCTGTCGCCGCATGCGACGGTGAGCAGATTATGGGCATGGCAGGGGCCAGTGCCGACAGCAGTGCCATGTGGCAGATCGGCATCAATGTAATACCCGAGTACCGTGGAAAAGGAATTGGTACAAATCTGACCGCACTTTTAAAACAGGAAATCCTTAAGAGAGGGAAATTACCTTTTTACGGAACCCTTGAGTCCCATTCATTTTCTAAAAACATTGCCATAAACGCAGGATTCTTTCCAGCCTGGGCGGAGGCCTATTCCAAAAAGTTGGTTTGAAAAAGTTTTTAAGTCAAGGAACGGTATGGATAGAACACAGAAATAAATGGGGGAGCGATTTTATGAAATATATCGACATGGAAAACTGGGAACGAAAAGAACATTATCATTTCTTTAAGGACTTTGATTATCCCCATTTTAATATTTGCGCAAATGTGGATATCACCGAGCTGAGAAAATATGTAAAAGAAAGAGACATTTCTTTCTTTATTGCATTTTTGTATGTTTCGGTCCGTGCGGCGAATTCGGTAAAAGAGCTTAAGTACAGAATACGAGGGGATAGGGTGGTAGAGCATGAGAAGGTCCATCCGTCTTTTACCCTGATGACCTCCAAGAATGTATTTCGGTTTTGCCCAACGGACTATCATGAGGATTTTCAGACTTTTTTCAAAGAGACTTCAGAGAAAATGAAGGAGAATAAGGACGCAGTCAGCCTTGAAGACGAGCCGGGGCGCGATGATTTATTATTTATCTCAAGTATTCCATGGGTATCCTTTACCAGTATTACGCATCCCATCAATCTCCGTGCAGTGGACTCTATACCCAGAATATCCTGGGGCAAATTTTTTGAAGAACATGAGAAGCTGAAACTGCCTTTATCACTGCAGGCCCACCATGCACTGGTTGACGGGGCCCATGTGGGCGAGTTTTTTATTCGGGTTCAAGAGATTTTGGACAATCCTCAAAAATATCTTGAAGGCCATATTAGAATCATGTGATTTTGGCATACAAAATGCAGCTTTGGCTAGCCAAGAATTTAAAAATCCTGACTACCTGAAGAAATAATTGTTAATAATGGCCCAGAAAATTCCCCAAACAGTACCAAATACGGCTCCGCCAAGGACATCCCGGGGATAGTGCATGCCTACATACATACGTGTGATACCCACGAGGCCTGCAATTGAATAGACGACCAATATCCATAAAAAGTCAGCTTTATAAGAATGTAAAAAAAGTGTTGCCAAAAAGAAGGATTGGCTTGTGTGCCCGCTGGGGAAGGAATTTCCGCCGGCTTTTGCGCCTACAATGCGCAAATTTTTCAGCTTGATATAGGGCCTTGGCCTGCGGATCAAAGCTTTCATCAGCTCAACAGCAAGCCATAGGGTTAAAGTGCCCAATATGATTTCATAAGCAAATATGTCATGATCTGCCAGAAAGTAGACTATTCCCGCACCGATACCGAAAACGCCGCTCCCCAGCTGAGTGAAGGAAAGCATTGCCCAATCGACCCAGGGCGCCCGATAGCCCCGCATATTAAAAACCATAAAAGTCCAGATATCAATATTCTCGCCTTTTTTCCAGACAAGCGAAAGGGCTACAATACAAAAAATTAGAATGAGAATCACTAAATTTCCATTCGCTTTTATACGGGTCCAAAATTGCTTCCATATATGATCAGGCATCAGAAGAAGGGCTATCGCCAGAAGAATGCTGATTCCAAAAAGCCAGTGGCTGGTTTTAACACGCCGGATGCAATCTATAATATTCCTGCATCTGCCTTCAATCCTAAAATCAGGCAAGCGGCTGATTTCCAGCGAGGTTTCCATATCTTTATTCTTCAAAACTTTCACCTGCTTTCTTTTGTAGAGTTAGAGTATCCGGTGCCAGGACCGAAAGTGTGCGCCTGCGTATTTCAATATTGACCGAGCCCTCTCCCAGGATTTTTCCGTCTGCCATCACAGTCATGGGGGGACGTGTTTCAATGAAGATGTTCCGTACTCGAAAATTCATAAACCGGGAATCATCCCCATTGCTCCCGGCAACTTTCAGCATATACCCAACCATTAAATTCAGCTTGGACATATCTTTGCAGATAAGGACGTCAAGGAGCCCATCCCTGAAAGAATCCAGGGAGCCAACCTGATAGCGGCGGCCCACATAGGGCATGTTTGAAATCAGTACGACATGTCCGGTGTTTTTTATTTCATGCGTGCCGTTTAATATAAGCTTTATCTCAGACGGGGGAGAGGCCGTCAGCGTGGCTAAAAAATCGCCAATACGGGTGATATTTCCATGCTGAATCATATCTCCGGACTCAAAAAGAGACGAAAAAAGCCCGACCGAACAAACTTCCAAAAAAGGCGTACTGATATTTTTGCAGGATGCCACTCCCATATCGAGCCTGAGATGCTTCCCATTTCGAAGTACCGAAATTGCGGAAGGAATATGAAAAGGAATTCCCAGGCTGAAGGCGATATTGTTTTGCGTGCCTGTAGGAATAATGCCAAGAGTGGTATTGGTGCCTGCCATGGCTTTTGCTACAGCCGAAACCGTACCGTCTCCGCCGCATACTACAATGGTATTCACTCCCTGGTTGGCAGCATCCTGAACAACAGCGGAAAAATCCGAATCCTGCTCAGTCAGGTAGGGCTCGGGAACCAGCTTCCATGCCTGCAATTCTTTGATGACATCCATAAGCTTATTTGGAGATTCGCGGTTTGATCCCGAAACAGGGTTAAAAATCAGTTTCACACGCTTGTGATATCTCTTTTTGTGCTGAGAGTCCATGGCCATTTTTTCCCCCAAGACATATGCTAAAGAATAGTATGTCCAAAGGCTGCGTATCTCAAAAGTCAAAAAAGTTAATTTATGTCCTATGTATCTTATCATGATCCCCGATAAAAGGGATCAAAGATTAAGCCGAACGGGTAAATATATGCTGGTGAAAAGGCAACGGTTGGTATACACTGGTAAAAGAAAAGACCGGAATTAGGTATTTGAGGAAAGAGGGTAAAGCTATGAATGTGAAAGTAGTTTATGCCACGAAAACAAAACATTCCAAAAAACTGGCCGAAGCCATTGCAAGCGGGCTGCAGATCAAGGCACAGAACATCAGTGAGCACCCCGTGTTAGAGGATGTAGATTTATTATTTATTGCAGGGGGCATTTATGGCGGTGAGAGCCTTCCGGGAATGATCGGCTTTGTAAAAGAGCTTGATAACAGCAAGGTTAAAAATGTTGTTTTAATCACTTCATGTACTTCAAAAACCACCGGTCAGGCAACGGTGCGGAAAATATTAAATGAAAAAAATATTGAAGTCATAGATGAGTTTATTTGTCAGGGAAGCTTTTTGTTTTTTGGCTTTGGACATCCGAACCGGGCAGATATTCATGACGCCGTTGAATTTTCCAGGAGGATAGCAGACCAAACCCATGTATAAAATTTTGATTGTTGAGGATGATTCCGTTATAGCCAGGACCATTAAAAATCATATTGAGACATGGGGATGCGAAGCAGAATGTGCATCGGATTTCAAGAATATCCTTTCCGAATTTGTTTCCTTTGCACCCCATCTGGTGCTGCTGGATATCTCCCTTCCGTATTATAACGGCTACTACTGGTGCACCGAGATCAGAAAGGTGTCCAAGGTTCCCATCATATTTATATCCTCCGCTTCGGATAATATGAATATTGTGATGGCCGTTAATATGGGCGGCGATGATTTTATCGCAAAACCTTTTGATCTGAATGTTCTGACGGCCAAGGTGCAGGCGCTGCTCCGCCGCACTTACGATTTTATGGGACAAACCGGTTTATTGGAACATAAGGGCGCAATATTGAATACCGGTGATTCCACTTTAACCTATTATGGTGAAAAAATTGAGCTTACCAGAAACGAAAACCGGATACTCCAGGTTCTTATGGAAAACAAAGGCCGGGCGGTAAGCCGTGATGTGCTTATGATAAGGCTGTGGGAGACAGATAGCTATGTTGACGAGAATACACTGACCGTAAACATCACAAGGCTTCGAAAAAAATTGGAGACCGCCGGACTGACAAATTTTATTATTACCAAAAAAAGCATCGGATACATGGTTGAATAATATGAATCTATTTGTTTTTTTAAAAATCGCAGCTGGATATTTAAAGCGCCATATGAAAAGCATGGCGTTTTTTTTCCTGTTCGCTCTTATTTTTGCCGCTGTCTTTTCACTATATAATTTGCCTGTAGAAGCCGTGGCCTATGCGGTTTTACTCTGCAGCTGCACGGGTGCTGTTCTTTTGTTGCTCGATTTTTTCGGGTATTATAGACGTCACCGGTTATTAGCCCAGCTGCTTGACCGTATTGTGCTCAGTATTGAAGGGCTGCCTAATCCGGCGGATTTACTTGAACAGGATTATCAAGATTTGATTAAGAAATTGCACCAGGAAAGAATAAAATCTGTTTCAGCGGCTGACAGCGCAAGAAGCGATATGCTGGATTACTATACTCTTTGGGCGCATCAGATCAAAACGCCCATTGCCGCCATGGGCCTATTGCTGCAGTCGGAGGAAAACGCCCGGAATACCGAGCTTTTGCTGGAATTATTTAAAATTGAGCAATATGTTGAAATGGTCCTGCAGTACCTGCGAATTGAAAGCACCTCTTCAGACTATGTTTTGAAGCATTATGATCTGGACGGCATTGTGAGAGAGGCGGTGCGCAAATATGCCAGGCTGTTTATAAACAAGAAGATCATCCTTGATTTTTCAGAGCTGAATTGTGAAGTGCTGACCGATGAAAAATGGCTGGTGTTCGTGATCGGGCAAATTCTTTCCAATGCCTTGAAGTACACGGTTTCAGGCAGAATATCCATATATATGGATAGGGAGGAAAACAAAACCCTGGTAATAGAGGATACCGGCATTGGCATTCAGGCAGAAGATTTGCCCCGTGTGTTTGAGAAGGGCTTTACAGGGTATAATGGGCGTACGGACAAGAAATCTACCGGTATCGGACTATATCTGTGCAAACGAATTTTAACAAAATTGTCCCACAGCATCGTCATTGAATCCCGGGTCGGGCAGGGCACCAAAGTAAAAATAGGGCTCAGTACCGTGGATATCGGATTGTGATTTTTCTTCATCTTACAATATTGTAAGGTTTGACGGGGAAATGTAAGCCAAAGCTATGGCAGCGAATTTGTTGCTATTATGGGGGAGTCGGGATCGGGTAAAACTACACTCTTAAATATCCTGGCTTCCCTGGACAAGCCCACCAGCGGTGAAGTAAAGCTAAACGGAAAAAGTGTTGTGGCTATCAGTGAAAAGGAAATATCCGCATTTCGGCGAAAAAATCTCGGCTTTGTATTTCAAGATTTTAATTTGCTGGATACTTTTTCATTGCAGGATAATATTTTTCTGCCCCTTGTATTATCAGGAAAATCCTACGGCGAGATGAACGACCGTTTAATACCCATAGCCGAAAAACTTGGCATCAGTGATATTCTTCACAAATATCCCTATGAGGTATCGGGCGGGCAAAAACAAAGGACGGCGGTTGCCCGGGCCCTTATAACCAATCCCCAGCTGATTCTTGCCGACGAGCCTACAGGGGCGCTGGATTCTCATTCGACGAACAGCCTGCTTCAGCTCTTTTCCCAAATAAACAATGATGGCCAGACCATCCTTATGGTCACACACAGCTTAAAAGCCGCAAGCTATGCAAAGCGTGTATTGTTCATTAAGGATGGCGAGGTGTTCCACCAGCTTTATAAAGCATCCGGGTCCAGTGAAGAAATGTATCAGAAAATCTCCGATACCCTGACCATGATTGCAACAGGCGGTGCAGGAAATGAATAAATTTTTATATCCCAGACTGGCCGCCATCAATATCAAAAAGAATTATAAAACCTATGTCCCGTACATTTTATCCTGCATCGGGACGATCATCATGTATTATATTATGTTTGCGCTATCCAAAAACAGCGGTCTCAACCATATGTCAGGAGGCTACCAATTAAAGGAAATACTATCCTTGGGTTCTTGGGTGATTGCCGTCTTTGCTGTGATTTTTCTTTTCTATACCAACAGTTTCCTGATTAAAAGGCGGAAAAAAGAGTTCGGATTATTCAATATCCTTGGTATGGAGAAGAAGCATATTTCCAGAATCATGTTTTTTGAAACGCTGTATATTGCTGTGATCAGCCTTGTGTTCGGATTGCTGGGCGGTTTTATCCTGAACAGACTCATGTCCCTGCTTCTTTTAAAGCTTATCAGATTTGCAGTTCCATTGGGATTTGATATTTCTGTCCCTGCAATTACCGCGGCTGTTACCTTGTTCGCCATTATTTTTTTATTGACGTTTCTGAATGCGCTGCGGCAGATCCATTTCGCCAAACCCGTCGAACTTTTAAGAGGCGGCCAGACAGGTGAAAAAGAACCCAAAACTAAAAAAATTATTACTCTGATCGGCGTTCTGACGCTTGGCGCAGGCTATTGGATCGCCCTGACAACAGAATCCCCGCTGGCCATGATCGGCCTGTTCTTTGTGGCTGTTATTCTGGTTATAATAGGCACTTACTGCCTGTTTACAGCGGGGAGCATAGCCCTGTTAAAGCTGCTCCGGAAAAGCAAGGGCTATTACTACAAGACAAAGCATTTCATTTCCATATCGGGTATGATCTACCGCATGAAACAGAACGCTGTTGGCCTTGCGAATATTTGCATTCTTTCGACGATGGTGCTCGTCATGATTTCCACCACCGTGTCATTATACCTGGGCATGGAAGATGTGCTTCGTACAAGATATCCGAGAAATATCATAGTCACTGCCAAAAATGTATCCGAGGAGCAAGCGGAAGCAATGGACGGTATTATTTCAGAAGAAGCCGCATCCTTTAAAGCGTCCATGGATGATGTTCTTCGCTTTCGTTATCTGTACTGCCTTACCATAAGAGAAAATGATACTTTTACCAGGTATGAGTACAATGATCTTGCCTACCCGGCGGGCATGAGCGACTTATATTTTGTTCCCCTTGCTGATTATAACAAAATGCAGGGAAATTTATATACATTGAAAGAAAATGAGGTTTTATTGTACACGGCAGAAGGATCATATGAAAGCGATAAAATAATATTGGGTGGTTTAGAGTTTAGCATAAAGGGGAAGGTAAAGGAGTTTGGCACTGCCGATACGGAATCGGCGCTATTCAATGCTTACTATGTAATCGTACCCGATACGAATACCGCTCGAGATATCACTCTTTCTTTAGGGCAAAATTCCGGAGAGTTTGGGGAGTTATCCTATTTTTATGGTTTAGATTTGGATGCGGACAAAAGTACTCAAATTGGCCTTACAGATGCTATCAACAAACATGTAAAAGAGCTTGGCATCGACGGTTATGCGGAAGGCGCCGAAAAATCGAGAGAATCCTTCTATTCACTCTATGGGGGACTGTTCTTTCTTGGTATTTTTCTGGGCTTGCTGTTCATTATGGCAACGGTGCTGATTATCTACTACAAACAGATATCGGAGGGATATGATGATAAAGCGCGCTTTGAAATCATGCAAAAAGTGGGGATGAGCCGCCATGAAATTAGAAAGTCCATCCACAGCCAGGTACTGACGGTTTTCTTTTTGCCCCTGCTTACGGCGGGGATCCATATAACCGCTGCCTTTAAGGCAATTACCAAGGTTCTTGCGATACTCAATCTAACAAATATTCCTCTGTTTGCTTGGTGCTGTGCAGGTTCATTTCTGATTTTCGGTTTGTTCTACGGCATTGTGTATGCTTTAACCTCAAGGGCATATTATAAAATCGTCAGTTCTTCTGATTAGATGTCCGAAAGTTTATAATGATAGATTGAAAGGTATCGGTCCGAATTTTTGCGAGCTGATACCTTTTTCTTTTAATAGTGTCATCGTGTCATAACGCCAGGAAGGCAGCCGGCTATCTATAACGCTTGTTAAAGTACTATATTATGTATATAATCTAATAAAATTGAGTTATAAGAAAGAAGCTTACCGTAGGGAAAATACTCGGTCCGGAGGTACTTCCATGAAAACCTGTAAAAAAGGATTTGCTGTTTTTTTAATTATATTTTTGTATTTTATATCTTCAACTATGGCTTTGGCCAACTCCGGCCCAACCTATTGGCGGGGGTATCCTTCGGCAGAAATTCTGGCCGTGGATGAAAACTGTCCTGTAGAAGTAGCGCGGGAAGATCTGACTTTTGATTTAAGCGGCAATTATAAAAACAGCTATACAATCGGCGGGAATGTCAAGGCGGCCTATGAAATGTTGAATCCCACCAATAAAGACTTAACCGTCCAAATGGCTTTTCCTATTGTCAGCTCACTGAATGATTTTTCTCCGGATGACATAGCTGTGACGGTTGAAGTTCCATCAACCGTCACAGCTATGTCATC
>DOHN01000040.1:4413-6807 GCA_003535195.1 Ruminiclostridium sp. | reverse complement strand
GCCAGAATATCCTCGGGGGTTTTAAGCTCGTACTGCCTTGCCTCCAAAAGCTCTCCGTATCCGTACTTGGTGTAGATTTCCTTTGCCTGTGCGATGTCCCTGATATTTTCCACCTGCCGGATTCTGTATACCTCATCGCCGGGGGCCTTAAATCCCCGCATAAAGGCGGGGATTTCCTCCGCCGCAAGGGTGTGGCGCTCCATGGAATACCGCACGGGATAGAGCCAGTGGCGGTTGCCACTTTCATCCATGGCAAACCTGCCGTAGAGGACCGTAACGCCCCCATCCCCCTCGGTGATTTCAAAGGGCTCCAAAACCACCGCGTCGGCGGGAAAGCCCCAGAAATAGAGGGATTCCTCGTCGTAATCGGAAGGAGGAACCGACTCCGCAAAAAAGAGGCTGCTCATCTGCTTAAAATCCTCTTGGGTCAGGTCCAGGAGGTTGCCGTCTTTGGTAAAATCGGATTTTAACCCGCACTCTTCCAAAACGCGCATGATCAGCGGAAGCTGCCCACTTTCCGGCGCCCTGCCATAGGCGTAGTAGTCGTACTGGCCGGCCAGCTCGTGGGCGTAGGTATAGTCCTGTTCCGCCGCCGGCGCGGAGGATGCTTCGCCGGAAGCCGGCGGAACAGAAGGGCTTTCCATGGCAGGCCCGGTGCCGCAGGCGCATAAAAGCACCATCAGCAGGCAGAAACATACGGGAATCCATTGTTTCATGATTCTAACTCCTTACCCACAGCCGTTTTTCTAAAAACTGCGCTTACGCCTGTTTTTCTATTCCTACTTTACCATAGTCTAAGGAACAAATAAACGGCCCCGGCAAAAATTCCACCCATCCCCCCGACGCAAGTATCTCCCAACGGGGGGCTGTCTGTCAGGGATGCGCGGGACGTGAAGCCTCCATCCGCGGGCGGCCAACAGAAAAGACGGCCCGCAAGCTTTTACCGCCTGCGGGCCGTCCGGTTAGGAATGCCACTTTTCGGATTTGCCCGTCTCTACGTCTATACACCCGTCGGGGAACTCGGGAGAACAGACGATGCGTTCCGGGTTCTGAATGATCTCGCTGCCGCTTTGATCCCTTTCTTTGACCGCGGACTCTTTGGCTTTATCCATGGTGTGTCCTCCTTACTGTGATTGTCAGGCTAATCGGTTCTTTTTGAGTATACCACGGTCCCTGCAAAAATACAATACCAAATTGGTAAACATTCTTGTCCCACATCGCGCGGCAGAAAGGGCAATGCCCGCAGGCGGCCAGCCAACAGGAAAAGGTCCCTGCTTCGAGGTACCTTTTTATCTGTAATCATCGTGGGAAAAAAGAGTTTTAGGCAGAAAAGATTTTTTCTGAGCCCAGCGCCAAATTGAAAATTTACCTGTTTTTTAACGGATGCGCCGTAATGATGGTATAACTGTAAGCATTCACTGTTATTTCACAGTCGGCTGTACGAATATACCAGTTCTTTCCTTTCCTGACGATTCTGCTGCTGGGTTCTCTGATTTTATTTTCGCACCAGGCAACAACATCATCCACATCTAAGGAGAGATTCCTTTTTATCCGTTTGATTCCCAAATCCGTTGTATGCAGCTTATCCAAGCTTAAAATAAATTCACTTTTCGTATCGTCTTTCATTTTTTGCGCCATCCATAAGCCTTTCAAATTCCTGTTTATCCGTATACCATAACAGAATGCAATCATCTTTGAATCCATAGTATCATGCTTTTCCAAATAAAAAAAGACATCCCTTCCCCTTGCCGGAAAAGGAATGCTTTTTTGCATCCGCAGGTGAAAGCAGATATGCGTACTTTCCGCCCCGCAAGGGAGGGGGCGTGTATCAGGGAACCACAGTCTCCTGCCGCATATGGAGCAAGCAAAGCGGGCGGATAGCCCCGACCGCAGGCGGCCAACCAGCAAGAAAGACACCCATAGGGGTGTCTTTCTTGTTGGTTGGGCTGGATGGACTCGAACCATCGGAATGCCAGAGTCAAAGTCTGGTGCCTTACCACTTGGCAACATCCCACCATAAAAAAGACGCAACATCAATTATAATGAGCTTCTCGCCCTTTGTCAAGAAGGTTCCCCCAAAAAATTATTTGCAAGGGTTTATTTATGAATTTGTCAAAAACCAAGTGCCACCATTTAAAGCCAGTTTTCGAAGCTGGAAACCGGGTTCAACCGCAGTTTCCAACCTCTATTCATCTGACTGATGGGGTGAATAATGGGATTCGAACCCATGGCCTCCAGGGCCACAACCTGGCGCTCTAACCAACTGAGCTNNAGTCTGGTGCCTTACCACTTGGCTACAGCCCAAAATGATGTTTGGGATTAGGCCAGGGGTGCTGACCTCCAACCGAATCCCAAACGAAATGGGGTGGATAGTGGGAGTCGAACCCACGGCCT
>DOHN01000040.1:3617-4314 GCA_003535195.1 Ruminiclostridium sp. | reverse complement strand
CAACTGAGCTATACCCACCACAACTCATATCCTTTTACGGACAAACCCTATTCTAATAGAGAAGAACTGCCTTTGTCAAGTATAAATTTTGTTAAAACATAAATAGCAGGCTGATTAGTTGAATTCCAGCAAAGGCACGCCCTTTTCTACCAGTGTAACGGGGTTGATAAAAACATTATTGATTGTTGCGGAAAAATGAAGATGGGGTGAGGTGGAAAATCCCGTTGATCCGACCTTTCCGATGATCTCCCCCTGTATGACCCGATCCCCGGTTTTGACAAGCAATTCATCCATATGGTAATACCAGGTTTTCAGGCCGAAGCCGTGTTCTATGACAATGGTATTTCCTGTTTCTATGAGCTTATCTGCAATCAGCACCCGCCCATTATTAGAGGCCATGACGGGTGTTCCTTTGTCTTGCCCTATATCCAGGCCGTTATGGCGGTAAGAGGTTGGGGCGTTGTTTACATACCTCCTTTTGCCAAAATCCGCTTCGGTAACGCGTCCGCCTTCTACCGGCATAAGGAATTTGCCCGACCAGTAGGGCTCCTGATCGGAGACAGGCTTTAATGGATCAAGTTTTTCATCGATCTCCTTGGCACTCTTCTCGTTCCTTGTAGCTGCGGCTACCTTGGTGTCAATGGTCATATATTGCGTGGTAAAGTTTTTTTCGTTTACTTTTACAGCATAGGAAAAT
>DOHN01000040.1:2036-3484 GCA_003535195.1 Ruminiclostridium sp. | reverse complement strand
CCTCTCCTCCTATATTTACCCTGACCTGATAGACCTTTCCCGGCTCATTGTAATAGCTGACCGGAAGCAGGATAATACGCTTGTTTCCGTATTGAAATGCATTGGGTTTGTAATCCAGGTCGGTTTCAACTTCAAGGCTTTCGTCAGCATTGAGATTGAGAGCGCAAATTACCAGGAGCTCCCCCGGGTCGGTTTCTGAGGAAGAAATGGCCAGCTCATACGGGAAGTCAACCGCAAGGGTAAAGCTGTAACTGATCTTTCCCTTATTTTTTCCGCTCTTCCAGGTTCCTTCATAAACACAGATATATTCACCATCTCCCGTCAGATCATCGGCAGCAAGATGAAGCTTCTGGCCTGAAAGCACCACGGAATTCTCCTTATACAGCATCATATTATAGCTGTCGGGCTGATCTTCAAAGGATATATCCAGGCTGGAGTTTTTGAAGAAATCAAGTCTCTGTTGCGATGCGTCGGGCAGGGCAGACGACACGGACAACACCTTGGTCCCCTCCACCCAGTAATTTTTGCCGTCAAGATTGACCGTTAAAGCCGGAATTCCTTTTTTTGAGGATTTCAGCGGTTTGCTCGCTTGGGCTGAAGAATCCGCGCCAAAAAAAGAACCAATCCGGTCTTTGTAAATAAGAAGAATCAGTACGGCAAACAGCACCAGCAATACGGCCCTCAATAGGTATAAACGGCTGAACGGCTTTCTTTCCTTATAGGAGCTGCGGTAATGTTCCTGCTTCATTTTGTAACCCCTACAGCTTGTTCTGCTAATATATTCTATAATGGATGACCGTAATTTTAGAATCGAAAATTGGGTAAAACTTTATAAATGAGGCGAAGTGGAATCAGAATTTTTCCGATGGATGATCCTTTTTTCTGAAAGCGTTGGGCGTAAGACCGGTATATTTTTTGAAGCTTTTGCTGAAATACTCCGGATCCTCATACCCAAGTCTTTGGGCAATTTCGTAATTCTTTAGATCGGTTGACTGAAGCAGGAATTTGGCCCGCTCCATTTTGGCAATCGTAATATACTTAATAAGAGTTTGGCCGGTAGCCTGCTTAAACTTTTCACTTAAGTAGGCTTTGCTTATAAACAGCTTTTCAGCTATATTTTTAATGGAAATATGATTCTCTATATGATGGAGCACTTCAAGGCATACCTCTTTAATAACAGGTTCATTATCTTTCCATACAATGAAGCTGTGCAGAAAGGAGACCATATCCCGAACCGTATGAAGTACCGACTGGCCTATGGCCTGCCAGCTCTGATCCTGAAGGCCGTCAAGCCTGTTAAAAGAGAACAGATCCGTATATAAATCAATCCACTGATGCTCGTCCTTAACGCGGGAGCAAATAGTATCGATGGCATTTTTCAAGATGATAACCGCCCTGCCCGGATCAAAATCCACAGCCGCTCCAATGGTATCTGTCAGATTACCGGC
>DOHN01000040.1:1269-1868 GCA_003535195.1 Ruminiclostridium sp. | reverse complement strand
GCTTCCACTGCCTTTAAATCGCCCTGATTAATCAATGCGGCCGTTTTCTCCACATCCTGATAAGGGAAAAAAGCTTCCTCCGCCAATCCTTCCAGCAGTTTTATACGTTCTTCTTCCCTCTTCTTCTCCTCCAGAAAGCTGCGCACACGGTTTAAAAGAGAGGAGAGGCCATCTTGGTCCACAGGCTTTCCCAGATAGTCAAAAGCTCCGTGTACCAGACATTCGCGGGCATAGGCATATTCCGTATAATCGCTTAGCATGACCACGCAGGGGCAGAGCTTATGAGCGGATATTTCTCTTAAAAGCTCCATGCCATCCATGACCGGCATTTTTATATCGGAAATGACAAGATCATAGTGGTCTTTCTTAAGCTTTTCAAGAGCCTCCAACCCGTTTTCAGCCTCGCCTTTTATAAGAAAACCCGCCGGCTCCCAGCTATCCATTCTTTTTAAGTCATAGCGGGGTATTTCCAGATCATCCACAATCATTACATTGTACATACTTACCTCATATTGTTGATTAGAGAAGTTTTAATAGCCGACACAGGATTCCACCTGCAGAATGAGATCCTCAGAATTCCATGGTTTGTGAATAATGCC
>DOHN01000040.1:552-1102 GCA_003535195.1 Ruminiclostridium sp. | reverse complement strand
TTTAAATTGATCTTTTTCTGGTTGGGCGAAATCGCCGCCATATCCATATAGCCTGTCACAATGAGCGCCTTGATTTCCGGATACTTTTCATTGACCTTTACCAGAAATTCATCTCCGTTCATTCCCGGCATCAGCCAGTCAGAAAGAATAAGAATCACTTTTACACCGCAATCCACTAAATCATCAATAATATTCATTGCTTCCTGCGCGTTAAGAGCCGTCTCATACTGAAATCTGGATCCGAAATGCGACATCAGTTCCTGTTTAAGCGAAACCACAATCATTTCATCATCATCTACACATAAAATTGCGCTATTTTGCATCATTCTTACCTCTCATTCTGTTTTGAGCCATACCGTGAACGTGGTTTTGCCCGGCCTGGTTTCAACATCAATACGCCCGCCGATTTCATCTAGAATTCTTTTGGTGATATCCAAACCTAAACCGGTCCCTTCTCCTAAACCCTTGGTCGTAAAGAACGGTTCAAATACCCTGTGAAGGATTGCCTGTGGAATACCCGGCCCATTATCTGTAATAGAGACTTTGACTT
>DOHN01000040.1:0-394 GCA_003535195.1 Ruminiclostridium sp. | reverse complement strand
TCTTTCGATTTGAGCAACACTTATTTCCAGTCTGCCCTGATGCTTCATAGCGTGCAATGCGTTGCTGATTATATTTACCCAAACCTGATACAATCTATCAGGAAAGCATAAAACCGGCGGAACTTCAGCATAATTTTTTATTACCTCCACACCATATTTCAACTGATTATAATATAGTGTCAAAACAACCTCAATATCCCCGATAACGTCATGGGGGATTATTTTGTTGTCCCTATGCCTATGGGAATAGGTTTTCAGTGCTGAAATGACCTTGGACGCTTTTTCAGCAGACATCCGGACCATTTTTACAGATTTCTTCATGGTTAAAAAACTGTATGCCATTTTTATGGCTTCTCCCGATCCCGGATGGCCCATTAGTGTTATGCACTCCTCT
>DOHN01000084.1 GCA_003535195.1 Ruminiclostridium sp. | reverse complement strand
CAACCTGAACCGCAGGCTTGACGTTTTCCATCTGCTCGGCCATCGCCATATTGACGGTTGCAGAAGCAGAATCTCCTGATTTTTCAGCTTTGGCGGCTTCGGCAAGCAAACGGTCGGATTCTTCCTGCGCGGCTTTCCTCGCCTGTTCCTCGGCGGCGCGGCGTTCGGCTTCAATCTTCTGCGAGTATGTAAGCATCTTGCGCTTCATAACCTTTTCCGCAGATTCACAAACGCCTATCATCTGCTGGCGCTTTGCAGTCAATGCTCTGTGCGCTTCAAAGGCTTTCTGAATCGGTTCTCGCCAATAATCCTCAACCTGTTTCTTCGCGGCTTTTACGCGTTTGAGGAACCCCGCCGCTTCCTCGTAATCCGTGTTTGTTGCAATCGTGTAATCCTGCGCCTGCTGTTCGAGGGTGGTTGCTTCTTGGCGCACAGTTAATTCATCCATCATTTTCCCCCTCATCGTCATAATTGTCTTTTGTGAACATGGTTTTCAGCTATCCTTCCGTTCAAACATCAGCTCTCCATCTTTATAGTCTGTTCGGAGAAGCTGGTGGAAGGCTCTCGGACGATATACCCTATCAATGCTTAACCTCGGAATATCCTGATAGGTCAAGTCATCGTGGAATCCATTCAAGTCGCAATATTGTCCCTTGCCGACCAGCACGAGCAAACCATTAAGCCGCACCGTCCGCATCACGTCGCCATCCGCTTGTACGCACCAGTCGTTTGGCTTCAAGTCTTTAAGTGTAAACATCGTTTCCTCCTAATCTTCTCTGAAATTGTAAATTTGCAGGCACGACAGAAAAAGCGGCATGTTCGGTTTAATCTCATGCAGAACGTATCTTCCATCTCCGCTAAGCTGCACAACGAGCGCCCGCTGAATGTCGATAGAACCGCTGTAATTTTGGATTCCCTGCCAATAGGCCGCGAGCTGAACGCCCCATAGCCTTGTGTGCGCCTGCGCCGTGGTCTTGAAGTCAATCAGCACGATCCCTTTCGGCGTTTTCATCAGCAAGTCTGCTGTCCCCGCGTAGAGCAGGGCCTTGTGATAGAACCGATATTCGGAATGAATCGGCTCCCAACTCAAATGATCTTCGAGAAATTCCATGAATCCGTCGAAATAACCCGCGCAGTCCTCGTCAACATTGCGGAATCCGTATTTCAAATACTGTTCAGCGGCTCTGTGGACACGGGTCCCTCGGTCTGCGGCATTGTCAAGCGTGAAAGAAGAAATGTCACCGTAAACCTTCCGTTCCAACGGCTCCATAACCTGCGTCACACTCGGCAATACAATGTCTGCAAGGCCGGCGCGCCGCAAAGTGTATTTGTGCTCGGCCTCGTCGAAAAGCAGCTTCGTAGGTGCTCGCTCAATATTCATCAGGTGGTCCCTCCTCATCTGCTATAGCTTCGGTCACGCAGGCTGTGCAGTACCAGTCGCCGTCAATCACATAGACCTTTTCTCCGCCGTAAATGTCTCTCCCACAATAGGCGCAGGTTCCAACCACATCGCCCTCTTGCGGTTCCTGCCGGTCGTATTCTTCCTGTGCCCAGTCCAACCCGTAATCATCCACCAGAGCCGCCCCCAAGCTCCGTAAGGTGCTCCATAAGATCAGACGTCTCCAACTTTACGAGGGCAAGCTTATGACTATAAAAGTCACGAATCGTTTCTTTCAGGTCTGGAGATATGTAACGCGCCGCATTACAAACTCCGAGCACCTGCTCACGTTCTGCCTCTATCTCCTGCCGCTTCTTCAGCAGCCTCTCAATTCTTGTCTTTACCTTCCCTGTAATATCCATGTTTACCTCCACAACTTATCTTACATAGTCCGGAATTGGCCTTCCCAATGCTCTGCAAAGGGCAACTGCTTTACCTATCCATGTATTTGGCACGTCATTTGGAGAACATTTTGATTCTCCAGTATCAAGTTGATAGAGCTCTGCATAGTTTCCATACACTTTTGCCTTTGAGTTCTTTCCAGACACTAAGGCGGTGCAGCTTCCGTATTTATCCGTACCAAAGGATGCGTATGTACCCTTTTCTGCTAAATCCCGGATGGTGTCAAGCACAAATGCTTTTGCCTCTGCAATCTCGGAATCAGAATATGCGTGCTTTCCGGTTGTAGGGCCAGCGTCGTATTCCTTGATTGCTTCACCAATCTGCCGTCCAGCAAGGGGCTCAAGCCGTTTCGCAAAAAGCGAGGTCGATAGAAATGAGCCCACTTCATTCCTTTTGGAACGAATTGTCTCGTATGTTACATAGTAGCCGGTGGAGCTCGTAATCTTGATAATGCTTCCATCTTCCCTTGTACGATAAATCTGGCCGGCTTCAAACTTTGACGCCGGTTTGAGTTCCTTCTCCGTCAAAAACCAGCAGTGGCCATTGCGCCCATCATACGCGGGTAACGCATTATGACCGCCAACATAATCGTCAAACTCAACCGCATATATACCGGTGTTGCCGTTAACCCCAATCACGGTTCCTGCCTTTCCAATAACAAGCGCGTTATCGGAGCATTTTTTTGCAATAACTCTGTCCCCTTTTTTAAACTTTGACATATTGTCCTCCTTTTCAAAATAAATAAGATTGGCCTACCATCCGTACTGAATCCTGTGTCTGTGCTTCGCAAACCTGTAATGCTCACGCCAATATGGCGCGCTCAAATCATTCCGAAAGCGATTTTCATTTGCGATAGCGTCCAATGCCTTCCTTCTCTTTTTTGCTTCCTGTATGTATTTCTCACACTCAGCATGGCAACCGATATGTCTTAACTCACATCCCATACAGCAGTTAATGCAGCTCACGAATTTTCAC
>DOHN01000203.1:1854-2962 GCA_003535195.1 Ruminiclostridium sp. | reverse complement strand
TTCATACCGGCGCTCGCTTCTGCGCTAAATGCGGCAAACCTGCTACCGACGCACCTGTTCAGATGCCAACACAGGCTCTATCGCCGCCGACAACTCAACCTGTACAGAAGGCCGGACGACCCGTGGCATCAAGACAAGCCAGGCAGCCTGCAGCACCTAGACAGACCGGTTTCGTAGCTCCGCAGTCCAAACCTACTGCGCAGTCGCAAGGTGTACATTTACCTCAGCCTGTTTATACGTCACCTGCTTATGCACAAATGGAACGCCCGAATAAAGGATCAAAAACAAAAAATGGCAGTGCTGCGCTTTGTATCGTGCTTGCTATTGTACTTTTTTTTCAAACTGTTGCCGTAGCTATGTACGGATGGCCAGGCTTTGCGGTAGACGGCTTGTTTGGCAAGAGTGATCCCTACATGTTACAGGCGGATCAATCCTCTGTGGAAACTGATAGAAGTGAAGCCGGCGGCCCTACAGGTTATTCAAAAATCAAAATAAGCAAAAGTGATTACAAAACCAAGCCCATTACTGTAGATGTGGGACCTGAAAGCACGCTTGCTGAAACAGAAGGAATCTCTGTAGATTTCGGCGAGTTTAACCTTTCTGAGGAGGAAACGCTTGAAATTAGAGATCTCGGAGTAAAAAAAGACGACGAAAATGGATTTTCAGCCCACTGCTATGATTTTTCACTGGGTGATGTGACTGAATTTCCTACGTATGTGACGATAACATTGCCGTATGAAAGGACAGAAAATGCGGCTGACAGACTGTTTGTGCAGTATTATAACGACAGTACGGGCACATGGGAGCTTCTTTACTCCGAGCTCGACGAATCTAATGGCACGATTACTTTTTACACCGACCATTTTTCCACATATGCCTTGTTCGACTATTTTGAATATGAAAAGGGATATAACAGCGGTCCTCTCTCAAAGGTAGTCTTTAGTTCCGCAAAGCTGGATGATATGATTGATAAATGCTTCGGCGACCAGGATTTGTTTATCGCAATGCTGCGAAAAAACTCGGCAGAGGACAGCGGACTTATCAATATTGGAATTGACTCCTTTGGTTTGTCCAACAATCTTACCTCTGCATCAGATAATACCATTCA
>DOHN01000203.1:0-1657 GCA_003535195.1 Ruminiclostridium sp. | reverse complement strand
TTTGGAAAGATCGGTGCAGGTCTGACTGCAATAAAGGTTGGCTTATCATGGTATCAATCGGGAAATGTGAGTGAAACGCTTAAAAAGAATAAATATGACATTATCGAGCTCGGGTTAAGCACGGCTGCGGGAGCCCTTGGAGCTGCTCCATTGACTGTTGCCGCAGCTGGAGTATGGCTTGCTGGTATGGTGGATGATGGGATAAGAGATGTAAAGAACTATGGGTATGAAAACGAAATAGAGCACGCTTATCAGGAATTTACCTGGGAATATGTTTCCTATTCCAACTATTCCGGAGAATTTGGTTGTTCTCTCCCTAATAATATGCCGGCGCGAGCATTTATTGATGAAATGAAAGATGCTGTAATAGTTAATAAGGGAAACACTTGGGCGTGGCTTCTCCAGCGGGAATTTGTTAAAAACCGTAACAACCCTCAAAAGATGTTTGAATCAATCGACAAACTCCTGGATGATTACGCAAATGTGTTCTGGAAGCTGAAGCCGAGTGCCCGTAAAATGATTGCCGAGGATATACACGTAGCGGACCGATGGCAGGAGCCAGGCACACAGGAGATAACAGAGTATAAGGAAGGGCTGAAGGCCGTATTGCGTTACCGACTAAGGAAGCTGTTTGCTTGCCTTTACGAGCGTTGTATTTTAGACGCAAAGCAGAGACTTCTTTGGGAGATAAATGGTTTTGAAAAACAGATGAATACGGTAACTGAATTCAGTGTCTATGCGTCCGATGTAGACGGAAAGGAAATTCCTCTGTCTAAGACTGAGTATAAGGATTATATAGCGGCATTTGCCAAATCCCCCTCCGATAAGCCTACTATCTGGAGCTGGTCGCCGGGAAGTAAAGATAACGGTAAGTTTATGTGCACGCTTTATAATTTCATTACTATGGGTACGCCATCATTCGTCAAATTCTATAAGACATGGGAAGACCAAGTCGAAGACAAAGCCGCTTTTACTCTTTCTTTCACATATTCTGCACCAGCCGTGAAGTTAAAAATAGGGAATGATGACAACCGCTACTATTTATATGAGGTCTTTGACTGCGACCCAAGAGCTACAGGCTTCGCCGACTACAATTATGAAATTCTTCGAGTAGAAGCTGATGTGGAAAACAACATATTCAAACAGTATAATTTCCATCCCAGTGACGGTTGGAAAGTGTGGGATGAATACGCTTACAATCCCTCAGCTAATATAATTACCTCTGACAATCAAGACTGGCATATAGAACTGATACCGGCCAATGATTGGAAGGCAATAAGAGGGAGCTCATCCAGCTTTGCTACACTTCCTGGAACGGCAACCAAGACAGACAATAAGGTCTACAAATATTACAGATACCTTGAAGTGATTCCGCTTTCAGACGGCATGTGGCAGGTGAGTGAAACAGGAGAAACGATTGCGTATGACTCGTTTTTTAGCGAAGGAAGTATGCCTGCTGAACGCTTGCAAACGCCATCAGGGCAAAGCTTTCTTGATGAAGTTCGTGCCTTTGCCAAGGAATATGGCCTTATCATATACGAGGGAGACAGAACGGAGTTTGATTGATGAAATGAAACTTGTTGAAGCTGCAGAAGGGAGAGTATCGTCATGACAAAGAAGAAAACGAGCAAAAGCATCCCCCTGCCCATCCTCATCC
>DOHN01000016.1:5809-6214 GCA_003535195.1 Ruminiclostridium sp. | reverse complement strand
TTAAATTTTCATAAGTTTTTTTAGTTTGACCAGAATTCTGTGTCTCCGGTCATTGATGGTTTTCTGTGGAATGCCGGTTTCCGCAGCGAGTTGACGCTCACTTTTATTCTGAAAAAACAGAGTAAAAATTAGCTCCTGTTCGTCTCTGGTGAGCTGTGAGAGGCACTGGTGGAGCTTTTCTGCCAACAGCTTGTCCACTGCGGCATCCTCCACACGGGGAGAAACAAGGTCGGGAATTACATCCTCACCATTGGTTCCCTCCGTATCCAGGGCGCTGTAATAAAACACGCCGTTTGTCGTATCCCTTTCCTCCAGATAAGTTTCGCGGCGCTTCATGCGGTGATAGGTCAAATAGACTTCTTCGCTGACAGGGACGAGCTGCCCCTGCACCTTAATTCGATATTC
>DOHN01000016.1:5506-5634 GCA_003535195.1 Ruminiclostridium sp. | reverse complement strand
TCAAAATGTCAGAAGCGGAGGAGCGCGGCAGCGCGGAATAACTTCGCCTATATAAAAAACAGCGAAAAACACCCCATTATTTGGAATATTTAGTCGCTGTATAGATTTTCTTGTCGAAAGAAAAAAGT
>DOHN01000016.1:3746-5301 GCA_003535195.1 Ruminiclostridium sp. | reverse complement strand
GATGTACAAGTTGCTCTGTCTCTATTTACACCTCGTAGAAAGATAAAAAGGTTGAGTCATACAAACTACCCCTTTCGCCATGATGTATAACGAAAGCCGATATCCTGATGCCTGAAATGCTCGATAAAAAGCGTAAAAGCCTGTCCTCAACATGAGGGCAGGCTTCGCACAGTTTTAGCAGCCAGACTATCATAGTATCTTAAAATACCTTAGACCCTCGGCTTTGCGTCCCTGCCTTTTAGCAGGTTTGCCCTTGTTTTTATTTATTTTTTCCAAGCCTACATTACGATTTTTCTGTATGTTCCATCGACTGTGCTACACCTTCTTTATCTTGAATTGATCGATCATATAGGGCTGGCCATCGTTTTTGGTTTTTGATATTTGGTATGCAGTTGCCGTGAGAACATTTCCGTCAATGGTTATGCTCATAAAGGTTTCCTGGTTTTTCATGTCTGGATCACCCTTGTACGGACCCTTTGCAACATCAAATAAACTCAGATAACTCTGACTCAGTTTGGGATTCTGATAATAATGCTTTGTTCCGGCAGTACCGGGCGTCAGATAAAGAGGCCCCTTGGGGTCAATCATGCATTCGATTGTGCGGTCCCCCAGGCGTTCCGTCACCGTGGTTTTCTTAGTGGCAGCTCATTTCACAATGGGCTTGCTTCGCTCATATACATGGTCATGTCCCTGCAGCACAAGATCAACGCCAAGCTCATTGAAGAGCGGGGCAATTTTTGTGCGCGTATCTTTCACATTGGAGTCAGAGGAATGCTCCGCAACCGTATACGGACCTATATGTATAACAACAATAATCCACTGCGACCCTGCTTTTTTTGCGGCTTTAATATCGGATTTCAGCCAATCCACCTGTGCATCCGTGAAACTTTTATAACTACCTGACGATTCGTTTGTGTTCAGCACGACAAAATGCGCGTTGCTGTAGTCCACCGAATAATACGCTCCTGTCTTCGTCGCCGCCGCAGGTGTGTCAAGGTTGAAATGGTCAATAAAGGTGCTGTTCCCGACATCATGGTTGCCCACAGCAGGCATGATAGTCGTATTTATTAGGCTGGACTTTGAGGTTTGCAGCAGCAAATTCCATAATTTCTCCGATTTGTTATCCACCACATCGCCGTTGTGAACGATAAACCCGGCATTTCCCGCCTGGGACAACGCTTTTTTAATCGTGTCCGCAGTTACATTCGCTCCCGCTTGGTCGGCAAACTGCGTATCGGATAAGTCAATAAAGGTGAAAGAACCTTTTTCGGGCGCCGTGGTAAAAACAGCCGGCTCACTCCAGATGTTTAATTTAGCGTCTCCAACACGATAGTCATAGGCCGTATCGCTTTTCAGGCCGGTGGCGACGGCTTTGTGGACGACCTCCTTGGGTGAATTATTCGATTTTCCGACAGTACCTTGAAAAATGATTGCCTGACTAAAATCCGACAACAGATCTTCTTTTCGTTCAACCACTTGGACATCGCTGGTTTGGGAACCGCTGTCCGTGTACCAGGTGAAGCCCTTGGAGGTAGTCGCTTCTCCGTAAAAGGTG
>DOHN01000016.1:0-3550 GCA_003535195.1 Ruminiclostridium sp. | reverse complement strand
GGGCGCGCTTTTCACTGGTTCCGGGATCACTGAGGAAACCAGTTGAGCGGAATACGTTTCCTCGGCAGACACCGCAGATTCCGTGGAAAGGGATACGGAATCTGCTATGCCAGCGGCTTGTCCGGCATTGCCACAAGCGGTTACGGTTGTCAGGACCAGTGCAATGGCGACGATCAATGCGAGCCCTTTCCCTTCGTGGGAAAAACTCCTTTTTTTGTTTTTTCGATGTGTGTTAAAAATATTCATTATGGTTTCACCACCTTTATTACTCCAGCCAATAGGGTCTTTATATGAAGGCCCAAAATGAACACAGTCAGCGCCAGCTCATAGAATAGCCAATGTTGGCTTCCTATAAAAAGAATAGCAACCTGTGCAAGTAGGATGACCGTGTTGCCAATGAGCCACGGAACGCCCAAGGTCATTTTGATGAAGGATCGGCTATGAATTGCCCGAATCAAAAACATGGCGAGGTAGCTGAGTAGCGTGGATAACCCTGCGCCCTGGATGCCGAATATAGGAATCAGTGCAAAGTTGAGAACAATGTTGATGCCGGCGCTGACGAGCGTCGTCATCAGGACGTGTCCGCTTTTCTTCTCATTCATGTAGATGCTGCTTAAAAAGGTGGCAAAACAGGAGAACACCGTTGCCAGCAACAGGATAGGCATATATTGCCATGCGCTGTAAAAGCTGTCGGAGACAAGCACTCTGGTGATGGGCTGTGCAAGAGTAATCAGCGCCGAGGTCACCGTGAATACAAGGGCGCTGTAAACGCTGAAAACCTTGGAGAAAAAGTAAGCGCCATCCTCTTGCCGGTATTCCTTGACGGATGAAATCTGCCAAGCGTCCATAAAGATTACCGCCATGATGGTAATAATGGTTGGTATTTTATAGGCAATCGCATACAGTCCGGTTGCCTCGTTTCCGATCAGGTACGACAGGATATACCGATCCGAGAGGTTGATGATCCAGATGGAAACGGTGGTGGGGATCAGCGGCAGGGCATATTTCAACATGCTGACAGAGGCATCCCTGTCTATGCTTTTCAGGCTGAAAAAGCGGTAGAGCCGCGCCGCAAAGAACAGAACGACCATAGATATGGTGTCTGACAAAACCGTCCCCAGCACGTATCCCGTCACACCCATGCGTAACTCCACCAAAAAGATGATATTCAGGACAACGGTGAGTGCTGTCCGCAAAAGCCCGTCAAAAGCATAGAGCTTCACATATTCCTGTGACCGAATAAAGTTGGAGCACAAGGAGTGAAGCGCAGCCACAAATACGAAAAGGTAGGCATACCGAATGTTGGCAGCGAGAAAGCCTATGTTCATAAGCAGCGGTTTGGCAAGCCACAAAAGGGAAAAACCAGCCAAACAGGTCAAGAGCCCAAAGGAGAAAACACCTTTTTTGTTTACGCTCTTGTCAAGCCCAAAACGTATCACTGCATTCATGATGCCGGCCGTCGCAATCGGTAACATCAGGTTACATGCCTGAACAACCAGATCAACCTCTCCGTACTCCGCGCTGGATAAGGTGCGGGTATAGAGAGGCAGCATCAGAAAGACCAGGAATTTTGAGCTGAAGGTCCCAATCGCAAAGGTAACAGTATTGGACGCCAGTTTTTGGTACCGATTCATTTTACCTCGTCTTTCCCGGCGGTTCCGCGTGGGCTTAGAAACCTCTTTTTAATGAAGATTACCCCCACCACGATGGCGATGACCGCCAAAACTCCAACAGCGATAATCGAATACACATTGACATAGTTCGCAATGTTTCCCCAGGCATCCCCGGCAAACTTTCCGAGGAATACCAGCACGGTATTCCAGATGGCTGTGCCAGCCGCAGTTAAAAGCAGGAACGAGCCCATCTGCATTTTAGCGGCACCGGCCGGTATGGAAATCAGGCTCCGCACGAGGGGGATAAACCGGCAGAAGAAAACCGTCTTGTTCCCATGTTTGAAGAACCACCCCTCCGCTCTGCGTACATCTTCCTTTTTCAAATGCAGCCTGCGGCCGAGCTTGCTTTCAAAGAGCCGCTCCAGCCTTTCCGCATTCAACAGTCTGCCAAGGTAATACAAAACCAAGGCCCCGGCCACCGCTCCAATGGTGGCGGAAAGGATCACCCCCCACACATTCATATTGCTGACCGTCGTCAGAAAACCGCCAAAGGTCAGGATTACCTCGGAAGGAATGGGCGGGAATATATTTTCAACCGCAATTAAAAATGCGATTCCGATGTAGCCAAAGCCGTTTATGATGTCAATCATCATTTGTTCCATAAATATTCCTCCAATAAGGCTGCAACCGCACGATCAATATGTGTGCCTTCGCAGATTTCATCATTTGCGGTCATTTTAACAGTTCAAAATAAACTGCAGTCAAATTAAAGTTAAACTCTGGATAAACTACTCAAAAAACGGCTTTGCCTATTTGACAAAACCGTTTTTTTATGCAATATAGAAAGGAAAACGCACTTTACCGTATTGTTTATCTCCTGTTTAAGACCAATCGGGAAATATATGCTATACTTTAAATATCCCTGAGCGAGGAGGCACCTTAAAATGAAGATAAAAGAACGCTTTACAAAAAATATAAATATAAAGAAACGATTGGTGATTTCCAACATCCTGATGATTACTGTCCCGGTGGCGATTACCGCTCTCATTGGCGCTCTATGCGTGGGCGTCATCTGGCTTTCGATTCAATACGGCGCGGGGCTGGGCTTTGAGGACAGCGAGGACTTCTATCGGGCCAGCCGCAGCGTTTCTATGCTTGTCGAGCAATCTCTGAGGGAGGGAACCCATAAAAACCAGGCGGAGGATTTGGCGGGCATCAGCGGCCTGCTGGACAAAAATGCTATGGCCTTGTCTGTGGATTCTGCCAACAAGAATATTTATCAATACGGGCACACAACCGATTCCGACACTACCCTATTAAATGCGGTAGACGCTTTGGGTGGCAAAGGATTTGTTTCGAGCGGCAGCCGGGAGTTGTATGTCCATTCGGCTGAAATTGACGGAACTTTCTATCGCATCTCCATCTTTAACAGTCCTTCCGAGCTGTCCTACGAGACACTGAAGGTCGCCGTTGTGCTCTCCGCCATTGTGCTGATTTTTGCCGTTCTCTTTTCTATCCTGCTCACAAACCGTTTTCTCATCCGGTTTGTATTTCGGAAGATTGAGCGACCACTGGACATTTTGGTGGACGGTGTGCGCCAGATCAGTGACGGGAATCTGGAGCACCGCATCGACTACAGCGAGCAGGACGAGTTTGCACCCGTCTGCGCCGACTTTAACGAAATGGCCGCCCGCCTCAAAGCCTCGGAGGAACGGACGGCGCAGCATGAGCAGAGCCGTAAGGAATTGCTGGTTGGGATATCTCATGACCTGCGCAGCCCCCTGACCTCCATCCAGGCCTATGTGGAGGGGCTTTTGGACGGCGTTGCCCAAACGCCCGAAGCACAAAGAGGGTATTTGGCGATCATCAAGAGCAAAGCCGAGGACATCGACCGCATGCTCTCTAAGATCTTCCTGTTCTCCAAAATGGAGTTAGGC
>DOHN01000106.1:16903-23952 GCA_003535195.1 Ruminiclostridium sp. | reverse complement strand
GCTCAATACCATCGGAATACTCAAATATCTATAATATGAAGATTTGCAAATATTCGTTATTGTATATATAGAGAAAAAGAAAGTAGGCAGGTAAACAAT
The DNA here is from genome assembly GCA_003535195.1 of Ruminiclostridium sp. Taxonomy (GTDB): domain Bacteria; phylum Bacillota; class Clostridia; order DSM-8532; family DSM-8532; genus DTU059. The sequence goes on along the minus strand of DOHN01000106.1, from coordinate 23,853 downwards.
ACATACCGCTTTTGCTTTAATTTTTTGAAAAATATAATAACATACTTTAAAAGTGAGGAGGGCTTTTGTAATGAGCGATAGCGGTATAATTTCGCAATACGGATTTTTATACCAACGGAAAATATTTGTGCTACACGTTTTGAAAAATGCGAATACAAAGCAGCTTTTCACTTTTGAAGGAAAAGATGATATTGAAATAAGTCCTGATGAAAAAATTTATGCGATGTTTGATTCCACTAACTACTATATCCAAGTTAAAAGTGGAAGTGTAAGTGAGGACTGTTTTTCACGAGTGATATGTAACTGGTTGCTTTTAGAATCAACTGAGTCTTCTATATTTAAACTTGTACTTGAGAATGATGTGCATTTTGACTATTCGTCTCAGGAAATGGCAGAAAAAATTCTCAAATTTATTATAGATGGAAAAGCTAAAAAGCGTACTTCTATAGCTAGAAAGACGTATGAAAAATTTAAAGAACAGATTTTAAATCAACAGGAGATGTTAAAGCACATTTTGAATATGATCACTGGATTTAAGAAAGTTGTTTGTTCAATGGAAATGATAGATCAGGAACTCTTAGAGAAATTTAATCAAGATTATTGTTCGGATATTCAAGATTTTTCATTAGCAAAAAAGAAAAGATTAGAACGGTTTATTTCCTACATTGATAAAGATATAAATAAAGCTATCAAATCCAAAAAACCATATACCTTGGTTTATCCGCATTTTATACGTTTAATTATTCAGGTTTCAGAAGAAATCAGTGATGATAAATACAAAATTGATACACTTTGCCTAAAGAAGAAGTCAGAGGAAAAGGCGCAAAAACTAGTAAAGGAACGGGTTTCGCGAGAAGTTAAACAGTTATATTTGGTAAAAGATGTGGAAAGCTTTGTTGTGAATGGCATTGTGCAAGAACTCATATATAAAGATTTCCGAGATGTCTATTCGCAACAGAAAGTTCTTGAGATTTCTAATTTGGAGCTGAATGCAAAAGAAAATTTCGAGACAGCTTTGTTTGCTTTGGGCGACGATGCGGATGATCCTAAAAGTGTTTTTGCTAAGACTACCGATCAACAACTTGAAAGTGATTTGCTTCCCCAGGGTCGAATATATAGGACAGGCTGCTATATTTATTTAACTGGCGATAGTATTAAAGAAGATTTCCAAATTACATGGGGTAAAGAAAATGATAGTGAGTGAAATTATATCAGAAGCTGAATATGCAGACATCATTATTACTCTGATGAAATCTCCATACAAAATTTCATCAATAACAAAACTTGTCTTTATCGCTTTTTGTGTAAAACATGAGAGTAATCTATATGCTTATCATAATCGAACCAAAGATTTTGTTGATGTATTTTTTAGTAACATCTCTCTTAAATTCTCTATACATTACCAAGAAATAGGACAAATAATTCATACTATTGATATGCTAAACAAGTCCTCAAAGGTTCTAATTGATGGCGATTACATTGAACTTAAATATGATTTTGATTTTCAAACAGAAAATAAATTCTTAAAATTTTGTATAACAAAGATACCCAATCCTATTATCCAAATAAATAAACTTGATGCTAAAGCAGTGGTTGAGGAGGTTTTACGTTATGTTTAAACTAGAATCGCTGCTCTTTAATAATAGAGACGATAGCCAAAAGTATCAGTTTTCAAAACATACTTTTATATATGGAATGAACACTGTGGGAAAGACTGCATTGACTAAGGCTATTGATTATGTATTAGGCAGCAGCGAAAATCTTACATATCAGGGGCTGGATAATATTGATAGTATTGAAGCGTATTTAACAAATAATTTAACTACTCTTTGGGTAAAACGAACTATTTCCGGTGAATATTTTTATCGCAGGACAGAAGATAGCGCATATTCTGAAATAAGTGCTGATACTTACAAAGATAACATTTGCTTGATGTTGACTCCCAATCCTAATAATCACTTCGTTCAAGTTTACAGCAAAGTTTTTGACGAAAATCCAACATTTAGATCGTTTAACTTCTTGAATTATATGGAAGAGAAAGGCTTAGGCGATTTAAGTGTTGTATTTACTAAAGCTAGAGAATTAAAATACCAAATTAGAGTAAGCAATATCATGGATTTTTTCTTCAATTATAATAATATAGAGCAAATCTATGAGAAAGAGCTCCTTCTGGAGCAACGCGAGAAAGAATTAGATGAATTGACTAAGGATTACCAAGAATATGAGCGTAGTTTATTACAAATCCAAAAACTGTTTAGAGAATTGCAGCTAAAATATACCGGTAATTACGAAAAAGATTATTCTACATTTAAAAAATTTCAGACTTCTTATACTCGAACAGCACAAACTAAATCAAAAGATTTGGTTTATCTTTCTAAAGCTTCATTTTCGCTTGCTGAAGAAATCAAATTGTATTCTTTTATACAATCCCAAGCAAATAATATGGTGGAACGAAAAGAGCGTATTAAACGGTTGTTAGCTATATTAAATTCTATTGTTGAGGGAAATCACGATTATAAACAATATATTGATTTTATTACAAAAACAGTTGAAGAGATTCAAGAAGAAAATATAATACTTTCTCTGACAGATTATCAGAAGGCAATAAGAGGGATCCAAACAGAAAAGGGAAAAATTGATCAACAGATTATGATGCTAAAGGGCCAAGCTTCTGAAATCACATATGAAGATGCTGTTAAAAAAATTGGCTTAATAGAACATATTTTTTCAATTTTGAACCGTAATGTTGATTATACTAGGCTTGACTCCCTACGTGGGGAGACCTCAAAGTTAAAGCGAGAGATAAAGGAATTAAAATCAGCATTTGATAAAAAAGAAATCAGTGCTTTTAATAATCGGCTGACAAATTTGTATTTAAAGAGTGATTTGAAGGTAAAACATCTCATTGAAGATCTCCATGACACTGACTTTACTTTAGAATTTGATCCGTTTAGGCTATGTCTATTCGCGAGTCATAAAACAGAGGAGGGAGTTGAACGATTTATTCCAGGTAGTATGGCTAGGCAAACTCACCTTCAAATGCTTATTTATTTATGCATGTTTGATTATTTAAAAAGGGATTTTCAGGATTTTATTTATATGCCTCTCCTGATTATAGACTCAGCAAATCAACCCATGGGCATTGAAATTTTCCGAGAAGTTTATCCAACCATTGTAAATCTTGCTGAAGAAATTGGAATTCAAACCATTTTTCTCTCAAAAGACCATCTTGACGGAATTTCGGATCAGGACTTTATTGATATCTCATCTGGATTAAATAAGTTCCATAAGCAATCATAGTATGCTGAGGTGATTGAACCCTCAAGATGAATAACAACTCCATATCAGTTTGAAGAAGGATAATCCCCTATTTTAAGGGATTGCGGATCAATCACATATCAAGAATATTCCTGATTTCTCGAAATAAAGGTTTGAAATTTTCAAATACATAAGGATCTGTTTCTTCTTTTATCTTGTTTAAAAATTTTGATTTATCAAATTTTTCTTCAGATTTTTTTCCACCATAATCATTTTTTGTTTCTTCTAAAGAATATAAATCTTGGGTGAAAAGTGATTCTGGATACAAATTTTCTATACCCTTTTCTACTTTGGTATTATCCGTATTAGAAGCAAAAACAAACTTAAAGAAGTTATTCTCTTCAACTAGAGAGTTAATTTTATTTTTTGAGTCACAATCCCATACAAAGAGGAATTTATTTGAGTTTTTACTTTTCGACATTATTTCATATGTAGTTTTTAGTTGTTGATCTCCGCTCCTATGTTCTACTCCATTTACAATTTTAATTTTTCCATTATAAATCAATGCGGATAAGTCTTTATCTAAAATATGTATGGCTTTCTCAATATGTTCAGTATTTTTACCTTCTGTATATATTTGTAAGAGGATTTCTTCACTTGGTTGATTTATTGTATAATCAGAGAAACCGCTGCCTGCCAGTTGATTATATTTAATAGCTAAATTCCGAAAAACCTTGCTATCTTCACTTTTCACCATTTTCACAAAATTGATTTTCCCTTTAACAATATCCTGAAAACATGGTTTAATGTAATCCTTATTCCTATAATTATATTTACTTAAGTACTCCTCTTCGGCTTTATCCAATCCGTACTTTTCCCAGCTATGTAGCATTGCTCTTATATTACGTATATAGGTTCTTTTAACATTCGGCATTTGATTTATAGTTAATCCGGTAACTTGTTGACTTTGGGTCGATTTTTGTAGTCGTATTTTAGAATTGTTAATTTTAAAGCCGTTATCTATAATTACTTTTGTCAGACTAGAACTGGCAACTATTTCGCCGGAAGCTTTATTATAAGCTAATTCACTGGGAAACATTCTTAAAGTTGTTGAAAACGTCATATCATCTGCATAACGGGTATAATAACTTTTTGTATCATAAGCCAATTTCATTAATTGCTTATCCATCTTAACACAAATCATATTTGATATTATTGGAGAGGTTGGTGCACCTTGCGGCAGCTCATTTTCATAAGTGCATATTTGGGCTAATATAGTGGCAGCTTCTTTGGGAAGATAATAAGGATAAGACATAAAAAGTCCTCGAACTCGCCCAAAATTTATACTAGGGAAAAAGTCCTCAATATCTAAATTAAAAACATAGCGTTTTTTAGCATGTGGTTTAGCATTTGATACAATACTTTTCCCATTAATATAACCATGAGCACAAGGTGCTATCATGCCTATGAGTTGAAAGATGTAGTTTAATTTTTGCTGCAATATTCTAAGGCTTGTTGAAGGAGCATTTATAACTCTAAGGCCGCCACTTCTTTTTTGAATAGTGAATGTTGAATAATTTGTACTTGGCATTTTCCGATATAAAATATATATTAAAGTTTTTATGTCTATTTCTAATAAAGCACAAATATCATGCTTATTTTTTAAAGCAAAAAATTTCTTTTTCAGTTCTTCATCTGAACTTTTAAGCTCTGTATTCATTAAAGTACTCCTAAAAGATTTAAGTATATGGGAGTATAATTCTACTTATTGCCGAGGAGCAGCTAGGAATAAAGATGAAGTAAATAAATAATAGTAAGGCACGTTGCCCTAACCATTCCATTATCGTCGCAGGATCAACAACGAAAAATCAATTACTTTACTCCCATATACTTAATTTCCATGTCTCTATCTCAAGGCTGTTAGCAATTTCAATACTGTTACTTACTGTTACTGGCTTTTCCTCCATCCAATCCAGCGGAGCTTTCGTCGTTCCCGCTGTCCAACGTCTGCCTGATTTTCATGTACTCGGCATATTTTTTTAATTCTGCTACTGATTCCTCATTCAATTCGTTTAATAGTGTATCCATTTCTACTTGGCCAGGCTGTTTATCAGTCTGGTCTGATTTTTTCGGTATAGGCTTAGGCTCATCGGAAATTCCCAGGAGGTAATCCACACTTACATCAAAGAACTTGGCAAGTGCAATAAGCTGCTTACTATCTAAATTGCGCTGGTCACTTTCATAGTATTGAATAGATCTGGTTGTTACCTTTAATGCAGAAGCCAGCTCTTCTAATTTAAAATTGCCTAGTTTTCTTAAAGTTTTAAGGCGTTCTCCTACAGTCGACATAAAAAACCACCATTCAGGGATTGACACGAACAAAATGTTCATATACCATTTGAGACATCGAACGAAATATTCGCAAAGGGTGTTATATAATTGCGAAAATATTTACAGAATGTAAGAACAAATCTTAGTCTATCGCAGACAGAGGTTGCACATGCCTTACAGATTTCAGTAAGAATGTATCAATATATTGAGTCAGGCCACCGCAACCCATCCTGGAAAGTTCAGAAACGTCTCGAACAATTTTTTGGTATTCCGGCCAGCGAACTGCTGGCTGAAACGGAAAATATATATGAAAGAAGGTAATTCCATGAATGATACTCCTAAAAAAACTGATCAAAATAATATCAAGCCGGAGCCTGCAACACTTAAACTTAATGAGTTAATGAATGCTGTTTTGCGACAGAATCCGGACCGCATTACGTTTGGTACCCCTAGAGAGAACACGGAGGTGTTCCTTACGAGGAGTGAGGTTTCTGCAGAAGAGGACTGTTAAACGTTAAGTCCAGATTTAACTGTTCAGGTTTAATCCTATAATATTTCCACATATTTGTAATGTACTCATAAACATTTTGCGGGGATAAATTGTCAGGGAAACATGGTAATTGTTTAATTTTACCTAAGAGCCTCTGATAACTGGGTCTTTCCTTAAACATAGTTTCTATCTGCTGCCACATTTCCGGCGGTAACCGATGTTGTAATTCTATCGTTCTAATTACTATGTAGTTCTTGTCCTTGAAATAATTCGGATTTTTAAGATAACTCTGTAATTCGTTTGAATGATTCCTGAACATTCGTTCCCATACTTGATTGTCAAATAAATTTATTGTAGTTAAATTTCTATCAATAATAGGGTGAACAGTTACATCATGGATACGAGTGGCCAGTTTATCCATTTCGAGGATTTCGGCGCTGTTATCTAAAACTTCGCCATATTTATAAGTTGGCACAATAAAAGGATAACCAATACTGTGTATGTATAAATGCATCAGTTCATGTCCTATATCAGCTATAAGTGCATCTGATGCAATTACCATTGTTGCTAAATAATCTTTATCAGTTTCCACGTTATTGGAAAAAGGTTCTATTTTACAAAAAGCATAATTTGTTTGGGCTCTATTAACCCCAGTAATTCGAGCGTAGTCGTTCATATACATTATCCGCAAGAAGCAATTGGGGAGTTGACGCTCAGTATCATTCCATAAAGTAAAAAGATTAGGATTATCTTTAATAATTTTAATTAAAGCTGGGTTGGAATTATTTTCAGAATCATGATTCATAATGGGTTTCCTCCTAAGCGATTTACCGCCTGGCCGGGTCGTCGGAACGGCCCACCAGGTAGTCCA
>DOHN01000106.1:8996-16765 GCA_003535195.1 Ruminiclostridium sp. | reverse complement strand
GGATACGTCGAAGTAATCGGCCAGGGCGATGAGAACTTTTAAACTCGGGTCTCTATCATTAGTTTCGTAAAAGGTGATAATTCTAGGGCCTAAACCTATTATTTCTCCAAGTTCTTCTCTTTTTAGGTTCTTTGATTTTCTTAGTTCGCGTAAACGTTCACCTAAAGTAACCAACTTAGGCCTCCAAAAAAGTATTGACTAGGCACAATAGGTGCCTTATACTTAAAACACATAAGGCACAATTAGTGCCTAAAGGATTGAGCTTACTTGAGAAAAAACTTAATTACCCTAAGAAACCAAAAAGGATATACCCAACAAGAGGTTGCTGTTCACATAGGTATTAGCCGCCGAATGTACGGTTCTATTGAAACTGGTTACCGCAACCCATCCTGGAAAGTTCAGAAACGTCTCGAACAATTTTTTGGTATTCCGGCCGGCGAACTGCTGGCTGAAACGGAAAAATAAAAAAATACTATATTTCTTAACAATTCGATTATACCAATCTTATTGGTATTTATACAAGTTTATCCAGTCTTTATGGGGAGGGGTATTATGTTTGGCAGTAATCTGAGACGGATCAGAAAGCAGAAAATGCTTTCCCAGGCGGACCTGGCCGAAAAAATAGGCAAGACTCAGCAAACCGTAAGCTGGTACGAATCAGGCCGGGTGTACCCCTCGCTGAAAGTTATAGAAAATATTGCGCGAGCTCTGGACGTTTCCGCAGCGCAGTTGATCGAAGGAAACAACATGGATATCAATGGATTTCGGTATGATTGTGCGTATCCCTGCACTCCGGGAAAATAGCAATTTTACCTTATTTATTAAACCAAAGAAAGCGGGATGGTGAGATGAATTTAAAGGGTATTCGTGAAAAGAGAGGGTTGACCCAGGAACAACTGGCAGATTTATCGGGAGTCCACCAATCGGTCATAAGTGCCATTGAAAGAGGTCAAACCCTCTCGCCGCGTTTAGATACCTTGAAGAAGCTGGCCGGGGCTCTCGGCGCATCAGTGGAAGAGCTCGTTGCCGAAGATAAATTAACAGGGAGGTAGAGAAGATGGATATCCAGACAGTGGCTTTCGACCCGGGGTTTCAGTTCACCAAGGGGTACAGCGCAGGCGGCAAGTACATGTGCCTGGCCCGGGTCAAGGAAGTGGCCGACAGCGAAGTGCCCGACGGCGGAGCCACTTTAGTTGAATTTCAGGGAAAGAAATACCGGGTCGGCGACGGTTTAAACGTCCCTCCCGATCTGCACCATGACAAGACCCAAAGCATGAAGACCAAGGTCGAAATGCTCAATTACCTGCATCAGCTCTGCGAAGGTGAAAAAGGCAAATTCCTGGTGGTCACCGGCACTCCGCTTTCAAAAAGCCATACCGAAACTAATCTGAGCCGTGCTCTGCTGGATTACCTGGGAACCGGCGGGCAGTATGTAAAGGTAACGCGCGACGGTATCATTAAGGAGATCATGGTGGAAAAGGCCGTTTCCATGCCGCAGGCCATGATTGCCTACTACACGCTGTCCCAGGAGGAAAGAGAAGAGTACCAGCAAAAACAGGCGACCGTTCTGATCTGGGATCTGGGCGGGCATACCTTCGACGTTGCCGAATTCCGGGGAGGGATACCCCAGAAAGAACCGGAAACCAAGCTGTATACCAGAAACCTGGGGATTATCCCCATGCTGATCACCTTCCGCAAGAAACTTGACTCCAAGTATCCCACGTTAAATTTCAGTTCTATCGAAGAGCTCAGGCGCATTTTTGAACAGGGGTTTTTCCCCACTCCGGCAGGGAGCGAAGACGTATCGGAATTAGCTGCCCAGGTCGGGCGTGAACATGTTTATGAGCTGGTGCAGGATATGGAGAATGTTTTCAGTCCAAGCACGGCCGATGAAAATATCTTATGCGGCGGCGGATTTATCAGTCTGGGATCATATATGCGGGAGCTCTTTCCCCGCTGCATATTGATGGAGGACGCCCAGTTTTCCAATGTCAGAGCCATGTATAAAACACTTGTGAATCAGGCTATTCTCCCTAAATTGGTAACCGGGTGCGCGTAATGCCCGGGCTCAATTCTAAGAAGTCGGTTTACTTTACCGCCGGGGAGGAATATTTAAAAAACTGGGCGGAGGCGAGACCGGAAGGGTACAGTGTCTACATCAAAAGGCTGATCCGGGAAGACCTGGACGAAGGCAGGAAAAAAGCGGATATCAGGAACGCGCTGAGGGAATTTGTTCAGTCGGCGGAGTTCAGGGATGTTATATCAGATATCCTGAGTAATTGCCGGGGGGATGAGGTACGGGCCCCCGGAGACGATATCAATATCACGGCGACCGAAGCCGAAGATATTCTGAGCCTCATAAACGGAATCTGAAATCAAAAGGCGGTAACAGGGGAGGTGGCGCCAATGGCATTGCTATGCCCGGAGGAAAGCCGAAATGGAAAAAATCAAAGTGACATCCTGGATAAAGAGGCCGTTCTGCATATGATCGCCGAGGGGAAAAACGATAAAGATATCGCAGAGCATTATAATTGCTCCCGCCGCACGGTCATAAGATTTAGGCAGAAACACGGCATCAGTGTGGAGCGCGGGGGGCTAAGGGACAACACCGGCCGGCGGAAGGAATTAGGTCCGGAAAACCTTGCTGAAATTATGGCGTACATAAAACAGGGAAAAAGTAATTCCGAAATAGCAGGGATCTATGAATGTACGGCCCGCACCGTACTAAATTACAGGCAGCAGCACAGAATCGACGAAGGGATCGAAAAGGAGATAAACGATCTGGTGGAATCCGATCCTGCTTTGATATTTGGCCCGACCGTCGCTTCTTTGACTATCAAAACAGGGTATGCCCCCAAGCTGGTAAAGAAGAACCTGGATAAATCAGGTCACGGCTTACGGATCGCATATAACAGCTACGTTGATTTAAAAGCCCTCCAGCGGCAAGACAGCTATGTTCTGTCCTATGAAAGGATCGACCGCTGTCCCCATGAACCTTATTCCGACGAAGAAGAGGAAAAGGCCGGGGCTGCCGCCGGCGACGGAAATTATACCAGGGGGCGCGGAGGCGCCCGCAGAAGCGCCCATAACTCTCAGGCCTATTCGTCGATTTACGGCTGAATATGTTGGCTCACCCGGCAGAAGCCGGGTTTTTTTATGGGCAATTTATGCGAAGGAGGAAAGCGGTAATTTTACTTAAAGCCTATTACGCTGAAAGGAGTGGTGGTCTGATGGCCAAGGCTGTTGAAGAAATCAATTTCGAGACCAAAAACATGAGGGATCCGATGCTGGCCTATGTCAAAGTCCTTTATTACGGACTTTATATCAAGGGGATCCGTCTCTACCACAAAAAGGATGATGAAAGCGCCCTGTTTGTATCCATGCCCAGCGAAAAAAGCGGCGACAAGTACTACGACACGGTCTACTTCAAGGACAAGAGCAAGAAAGAAGAGTTTGAAAAGACCATTATCGACGCCTGGAACAAGCAAAAGAAGTAAACCTGTGCCGCTCCTGCTCCGGACGAGATGGGGGCAATCGCCTCAATCTCGTCCATCTTGTTTGCCAATATAATAAAAATAAAGACAGGAGGGATGTAATGAACGGATTGACGCATGCTGCCGGAGGGGTCGTCGCCGGCTGTCTGCTGATCGGCGCCACCGGAACGAATGAGCCGCTGGGCTGGCTGATGGCTGCTTCTGCGGCGGGGGCTTTGATACCGGATATTGATACGCCGCATTCCCGGATACAGAAATATATACCCGGAGCGGGAGCAGTTGTCGGGCATACCTTGCGCCACAGGGGGGTTACCCACAGTTTAGCCTTTACCGCCGCCATGTATGTTTTACTGACATTTACACTGCCCGTACCCGGCGTATACATAAAGGCATTTGCGGCAGGGATGATCAGCCATCTGCTGCTGGATTCCCTTAATCCCATGGGGGTACCGTGGATGTGGCCGCTGCCCGGCCGGTTCGGCATCCCCCTGGTCAGCAGTTCGGGGTTGCTGGAAAAGCTGGTTATCATGCCTGGGATGATGGCGGCAGCGCTTTATATGCTCTGGATGATGTGCAAAGGGAGGGGTTACGTTTGAATTTACCCATGTTTGTAAAGAAAGGCCGTAAGCTATATTTTATACTCCCCGCGGTGTTTATGCTTGTTCTGCTGATCGTGCCGGATGTTTTGGCGGCTAACGATGCCAGCGCGCTGCCGGGAGTGGAGTATTTTACCCCGGATCTAAATGCTTCGCTGCAGACGGTTGCGCCGATACTGCGCCTGATCAACTGGGCCGCCGGTATTTTCGGACTGATCCTTGTGGTGATAGGGATATGGAAAACGCTGAAAATCGTCTGGCAGGTTTTTACCGGGAGAGGCGATTATGAAGTCAAGAATGTCCTGGACATGCTGAAACCGGTTTTGTTCGGTATTATACTAGTGCTTTTCGCCATAACCGGGCTGTGGTATAAGTTTCTGGTATTCCTCTGGACGATGATCGTGCCTCAGGCTGAAGAAGGGCTTAATAATGTGAGAACCACCGGCGCGCTCCTCAACGCTTTCAAATACCCGGGTTAAACGGGAGAACAGCCATGACGCGGAGAAAATCACCGGCAGTGCTGCTGTTATTCCTGCTGCTGTTTAACGTATTCCAGATATTTATTTTCGAAGCTGCGGCCGAACCGGATCAGGCTGCCGCTGAAGCCGGCATGGAGGAAAGCGGGGATATCGGGGAGGAAACGGAGCAGGACGAAGAAGATGAAGAAGAGGGGGGAGGAAGAAGTTTTATCCCCGAGTGGATCGTCAATGCTTTTCAAAAGCTGGCCGAATTTCTGACAGATCCGGGCGCGACTCTATGGAAAGCCTTCACAAAGCTGATCGCTATTTTGCTGGATGATATACTGGAGCTTTTTCAGAATGCCTTTGCGGTCGCCTTTATATATACGGAACCCTTTCCTGCCGACTCCTGGGTAAAAGACTGGTGGTCGGTAACGCTTCTTGTCTTTTTAGGACTCGTTATGATTGCGGTTCTGTCTGCGGTGTACAGGAGCTTTTTCGCCAGGGACGAAAACGGCAAAGGACCTTGGGAAACTTTCAAGCCTTTAGCGCTGGCGCTGTTATTATCGTTCTTCGCCTTATTCCTGGTAAGGTTCGGGACGGATGTGCAGAATAATGTCTGGCAGGAGACGCTGAGTCCGGCTATCAGCACCACTTACGGCGCCGGAGGGACGGCCTGGGACGGCGAACTGTCCGGCGTCCGCGCCGATATGGTTCTGAAGGCCATGCTGACCGGCGGCAATATGAGCGGTATCGACGTCAATCAGCTTGATTCCATGGGGGTATCCAAAGTGCTGTACGATCCTGATTCTGATCGCGGATCGTTTGCCATGATGGTCATAGTGATGGCCTGCCTGATCCTGATTGCTTTCGTTGCCATGCTGCATATCTGGGTATTGGCCCTGGCGCTGGTGTTTTCGCCTCTCTATACCGGCGTCGGGGCTTTGAAGACAGCTATGGAGCCCATTATAGGTATTTGGAATATAATACTCAGAAGTCTGTTTCTGCAAAGCCTGTTCGGGGCCTTCTTTTTGTTTGTGAGCAGTGTGCGTGCCGAAGGCCAGGCCGGATTGGGCGGCGCCAGTCCGGATCTGATCACTCTGATTCTGATTCTGGTGCTGGTGGTTCTCATTCATTTCCTATACCTCAGGGAAATACTCCAAGCAATAAGTTCTCCCGGCGATCTGGGCGGAGCTAAGGTGATCACCCGCACGGGCCGAATCACTGCCGCAGTGGCCGGCGGCGCGGCTGGTATCGCCGCGGCGGTCGGAGTCGGGGGAAAGATGCTTTCCAATTCCGAACGGGCAGGAGTATGGGGCAGAAAGCTGGGACGGGGCATAGAAAAGGCGGCCGGCTGGTCGGGGGCAGGAGCCCGGATGGTTCAGCAAGGCGGACAGCGGCTGGAAAGGGAAGGCGTCAATGCTATCCCGGGAGCAGTCAAAGACGGATACGGCGCCGTACGCGACAAGGCCGCCGCCAGGTTAAAACAGACCCGAGACAATGCCGAACGGGGCAAGACGGTGGAAAAGATCAAGGATTCTTTTGACCGGGCCAACAAAGCCGACGCCTCTTATTTGGAGTCGTTATACTATTCCGATCTGAAGCCCGAACATGATAATAATCTGGAAGGATATCAGGGGTTTAAAGTGAACGGCGTCATCAGGGACAAAGTCATGCAGGCTGCGGAAGACAATTACGACAGCGTGCCTGACCGTGCATACGTATGGAATACCGAGGGGACCCAGGTATGGGTCCATCCGGCTTATGCCGAAAAGGCAGAGGAGATACTGGATGACGTCGCTCAGGAAGTCCAGCCTCTTAAGTACTGGAAAAAAGGCGACGGATTTATTATCCTGCAGGAGAATATTCCCGTAAAAGTAAAGACTCCGCCGGAGGACGGAGTATATATGGGAGAGTGGTGATTTATGACCAGGCTGAAATCAGCAAAATCCAAGGACTGCGGTCCGGAATCCATCCAAAGAGAGATAAAATCCCTGGAAGACGGCATTCAGTGGTACGAAAAGGCTTTGGCTCATCTGAATGGCGCCGGCAGGGAATCGAACGGGACCCTGGAAGCATTGATACAAAGGAAGAAAGCTAAAAAGGATAAATTAAAGAGCAAGCTGGAAGATCTGTCATCGTAGATCCGCCGGCATCCGCCACCCTGCAGCCAGGGTGGTTTTTTTATCGGCATCGCTGTAAGAAAGGGAGGGAAAAACCATATCGGACTATACTTATTTGCCGGCGGATATTACTGAAGATACCTATATATTCCCTTTGGTGAAAGCAACTTATATCGTTCCGTTTGTTATCGCGTGCGGAGCTGCGGGGATGATCTTCCTTTTCTGCTGGGCCGCCGCCGCGGTAGTTTTAGGTTTCGTTTTCCTTTTCATGATCCCGTTATGCACCGCCGTGATATTGGCTCTGGATGTCCCGGGATGGTTAAAGAAATGGAAACTGTTCCGGCAGGAAAGCGGTTACGCGGAAGAAAGGGAGCTGACAGAGGCGGAACCGGGCAGCCCGCAGGATATCTCTGTTGTTTTTGGCAGCCAGGTCGTCATGGCCTGTGAGATCAAGGCCGGGCCGTGGGATTATTTGACCCAAGACAAAAGACAGACGGCTGCGGATAGTTTCCGCGCAGCCCTGGCAGAAGCCAATCAATCCGGAGTGATGACCCAGGTAGTTTTAGAAAATTATCACGAGACCCAGAACATACCCGGAGCGGTCAGCACATGCCCCGGGACCCTGGCCATGCTGGAAGCTCGCAATAGCCATTGGAACGGGATGGAACGGTTCCAAGCCTATTATCATGTGGTTTTCTGGGGCAAGCGCCAGGATGTCGTCAAGGAAGCTGCGCTTGATTTTATGGGTCGCCTGGAGAATCAGAATATCAGTTATACTTTCCTGGCCCGGGAAAGCATTTTAAATTGGAGGGAATATCAGCGTGATCCTTTCCCGGATATTGAAGAGGCGGCCGATCCCAAACAGCTGCGGCAGCGTCTGCGGGAACGATATAGCGGCGGAATCAATAGTTCCGGGAAAAGATTGCCCGGCACGCGGAAAAAAGAGCTCAAGGCGGCGGAAAATACCGGGTTAAGATGGCGGGAACCGGCCGGAACCGGACGGCCGAAGCCTGCTAGGCTGCTCAATTTAATGGAACGAAGGCCTCACATAAAAATGCCGACTATTCCCCGCCAGGCAGCAGCGGACGCGGAATCCCG
>DOHN01000106.1:3626-8797 GCA_003535195.1 Ruminiclostridium sp. | reverse complement strand
GGGTACAAAAAAGCCGACACAGCTCTGGAACTGGCAATCAGTTTCAGAAAAGCCGGACGTGAGGCCGTCCTATTAGAATTCGACTGTGTCAATCCCAGGCTTGATATTTTACTGAACATACCGAAACCTTCCCTTGAAAAGTGCTATAACCGCGATTCGCAGGAAATCGGAGCAGGGCTGCTGACTTTCGGGAGTCAGATAACGCCGGAAATAGCGGCGCGGCTGCTGTATAAATACAGATATGACATCCTGTATCTGCCGGCCGGAAACACTATGGGAGTTACGGACGCCCGGGTAATGACCGCTGAAGAGTACGAAGAGTTGATAAAAAGCGTACGGCAGGAGACGAGGACGATATTGATTGATTGCCCTGCGGATCCGTCCCACCCGGGAACGCTGGCAGCTGTGAGATGCAGCGAAGCGGTCATCGTTCCGCAGTTTGAAGACGGCAAATATATGAACGAGACCGTAGGAAGGATGGAGAACGCCGGGATCAATATCATAAAGTACGTTCCGGAAGAGGAGCAGGGGAGGGAATTATGTATATAACCGACCGGGTCGTTAAATCAGGCAAAGGAATCCAAAAATCCCTGACGGTAAGAAGCTATCCCGAACAGATCTTTCCCGGCTGGCTGCAGGGGCTGAGCAGGCTGCCCGGAGTTTATAACCGGATCTCTTTACACTTCCGTCCGGCCAAATTCCAATGGAATTGGCAGATGAGAGCGAAAATGCGAAGGCTGGAAGCATCCATAGCCGCTGCCCAAGGCACGGTCGAAGGGGTAAAACCTTACGAAGCCCGGGCTCTGCAGGGCCTGAAGTATTTACAGCAGCAGACCGACTGGAATGAGGCTGAACTGTATGACATGAATATGGCGGTGACAGCCTGGGGAGCCGGGGAAGACGAAGCGCTCGACAGCAGCAGAGCGCTTGAAAAATATTTATCCCGGTTAAAGCTGAAAACGGACGAAAGGATCCTCGCCCAGCTTGACGCATTCGCCCTGTCCGGGCTTTTAGGCATCGTTCCCGCGTATTCCGGCAAATCGCGTTTGCTTGACGGTGAAGCCGCAGGCTGTTTCTATCCTTTTCTGGAAGGCTCGTTATCGGAGGAATGCGAAACGGGGGTCTATGTCGGAAACCGGGTGAGCAATAACAGTCTGACCTTCCTGGATCTGATCAGCGGCTCCGGAGCGAAAAATTTCTTGGTGATAGGCAAAACGGGCGAAGGCAAGTCGACCTGGCAGAAAGGTTTCAGCGTCAGCCTTCAGGGAGCGGGAATGAAGATATTTGTAATCGACGTTGACCGGGAATATATCCCCTTAGCCCGCAAACTGGGAGGCATAATAGTAGACACGCAGAATTCCAAGTTTCCTGACCCGAGCAGGATCTCGGCCGAGATCGGAGACCGGGACGAGGACGGCGCCAGGCTAAAAAACACTGAAAGCAATGTTTTCTGGGCGATAGACCTGCTGGCTAAAGGCATGGATCATCTGGAAAAGAACGCCTGTGACACAGCGCTGAGCGCTCTGTGGCTGGAGACGGGCATTATCAGGGAAAACCAGAATACCTGGGACCTTCCCCACGGAGGAATCAGGCGCTGGTATAATCTTCTTGAAAACGACGACACCGAGACGGCTCCGGGGGCGGTAAGCCTGCGGGCCAAAGTGCGGATCTTTTTCCGCGGTTCCCAGCAGGGCCTTTTTACCGAACCGGGAGAAGAAACAGATCTTTACGACAACGACTATATTGTTTTCGATATCTCCGGAGCGGTAAACAACACGGAGGACGCTCATACCAGTTCCATAAAGCTGGCTATGACCTTCGCCACCGTATGGGATATGGTAAGGCGTGAAAGAGCCCGGGGAAAGGTTTATACGGCCATATTCTTCGACGAAGGCCAGCGGGCCCTGCCGGTAGACAGTATTTCGGACTTTGTCCTGCGCATCGCCACCACGGCCCGAAAGTTCAATTCCATGGCGGTATTGGCTACCAATAATTCAGCCATCCTGTGGGGGGATAAAACCGGCGGCTCCCAAGGAGGCGAGGGGCTTTGGAACAATACGCATTATAAGGTGTTTTTCTATATGGAAGAATCGGAAATCAAGCAGATCGCCGACCACGGGGCGGTCCCGGAAACGGTCACCGCATCTATCCGCCGTCTTCAGGGCACCTATTCCTACGTCCTTAAAACCCCCGGGGGTTATGACCGGCTGAAAATGCAGCTCCCCGATGAAGAACTGGCTTTATACCGTACCCGCGGACTTAAGGGATCTGCCGATTAATGTATTTTGGGAGAGAAGCTATGTTAAGTATACATTTATTTCAGCTTAGAAAAAATAACCATGTAACACAAGAAATTATGAAACCGGTTACAGCCCACCCGCCTTAGAAACTCTAAAGAAAATTGCTACTTTTTTGATACATCTATCACGGGAAAACTTGACGATGATGTGTCGGCAGGAACGCTCAACAGTATATGAACAGGAGGCAGAGTAAATGAATTATTTAGTGATTATCGAAAAGGTGGGAAAGGATTATTCGGCCTATCTTCCTGATGTCCCCGGATGCCTTGCAAAAGGCAGAACGAAGGAAGAAACCCTTAAGAATATCAAACTATCGTTTAATGTGCATGTACAGGTCTTGGAAGAAGACGGGATCCAGCTGCCTAAGCCAAAAACTGAGGCCAAATACATCTCCGTATAGTAAAATCGAATAAATCAATAATCCATCGGCAGCAGTGCATAACTGCTGCTTCGTTATTTTCTGAGAAATATTATATGAGTGAGGAAGAAAGGTGTCCGATTCGGTTTTGATCCGCGGCGCAAGCCGGTTTATAAAGCGGAAAGCCGGGAAACTCCTGGCAACCGGAATTTTGGCCTTATTGCCCGTAATTCTTTTTATCCCGCTGTTTTTCCTGATACCTTTTCTGGATACGGATGATAAGGAGATATTACCGGGGAGAGGAGCCGGCGGAGCCGCTTTTGTTGTTGCCGGTGAGATAGCTTTTCAGGAAATAACGCCCCAATTCATAATCAATTGGCTGCAGCGGCGTGATTCGGCTCTCGCCACCATGGAATTCGCCAATGCCTGCATCAAAGCAGGGAGAAGGTATAACGTTAATCCCTTGCTGCTGGTTGCGATCACAGGGCAGGAGCAGTCTTTTTGCCCGGCCGGCTCGCCGGCTGCAATGCTGAGAAACCCGTGGAATACATTCGGAAGCTGGCAGAACACCGATCATCCGGTTGAGAAGTCGGCCATGTATGCGGCGGAATGCATTGCCCGTTTGTCGGGAGGACGGCCGGAAGGATTCCATCCGGTCGCCTGGCTGAACAGTACGGACAACAAAGGGGGGATGTACGCCACCGATCCTAATTGGTGGAAAGGAGTATCGGCGTTTTTCAGGGAACTGCGGACTGATCACGGTGATCCGCCGCCTTTGATTTCGGGCAAGTTTATATTTCCGATCCAGACCGGATATTTTATTTCTTCTTCATTCGGAGAAATGCGCAGCACCGGGCCCCACACCGGGGTTGATTTTGCCTGCCCTCTGGGTACCCCGATATACGCCATGGCAGACGGGGTGATATCGGGTTTGGTGCAGGGAGATCCTATCGGGGGCAACGAGGTGTTTGTCAGCGGAACGGACGGCAGAACATACGCATATCTGCATTGTTCGCATTTTGCCGCCGTGCAGGTGGGGCAGGCCGTGAAAGCCGGGGACATAATCGCATACGTAGGAAGTACCGGCAGGAGCACCGGCCCTCATTTACATCTGGGCGTCAAGGAAAACGGCCGGTGGATCGACGGGCTGAAACTGCTGAAATGAACGTTCGGAAAGGAGGGCAGATAAAGAGAAGTTGGCTGAATTTTTCGGTAAGTTTCCACAAAACCAGGTAAGGAGTGAGGAAATAGTATGAAAGAAAGCAAACGTAATGAAAATAAAGGCGCGGACATAAGCAGGCTCTTGTTCAGTATTTCTGAAGACGCATTCCGGATCCGCATGGGAGCGCAGGATATCCTTAAGGACAGTAACGGGGAAGTCGGCGCCGATGAGGCGGTCATAGTCCAGGATATGATCAAGCACATGGAATCAATATCCGCCAGGCTGCCGGCTATGAAGGAAGTTGCAGCCAGGTTGCCGAAACGGTAAAATGGCTCAATGCCGTTCCCTTAAGAGGCTTTTAAAGGGCTTGGTTGTGTAATATACTTAATATTAGGATGAAAGGAGGCAATATTTATGAGTCATTCTAAAAACGACCCTCCTGGAAAAAGAATTAATCTGATATATAGTCTTAATTCGAAGATAATATCCTCTCCAATCAGGATACGAAAAAAAATAAGAGAAGGCTTAGAAGAAGTCAAGGATATTCGTGCGGGAGTATTGCCTAAAAAAACTTGGCGGGAATTGCGTACCCAACTCAACGCTTCGGCTCCGAAAGCTCTGATTGCCCGAGAACCTGAATTAAGTTTCTGGCTTAATAAAGAAGATGCGGTTTACGATGAGAAGTATGGGGAAAAAGAACTTTAAACAGGGCGATGTTTTCTTGGTAAAAGTTGAGTATAAACAGGCAGGAACCACCAAAATAAGACCGGTGGTGATTGTATCAAATGATAAAGCTATAGATATTGATATGATCATAGCTCCGGTTACCGGACAAGCCGCACGCAATGAATTTGATGTTCCGATCATCAAATGGAAAGAGGCCGGGCTTGAAAAGCCTTCTGTGGCAAGAGCGTCTAAAATCATGATGATACACAATTCTGTCCTCTTTAAAAGAATTGGCGAATTACAATCTGAAGACTTAGAGAATGTGCTGAGAAAATGCCGAGAATGCTTTTAGATGATAGATGGCTTAAAAAACACCCTTCGGGGTGTTTTTTTATGCCTATTTTTATGCGGAGGAGTGAGGGTATGGCCAGTGGCAAAACGCCTACTCGAAGGCAAAGGAAAGTTATTGAAAGGTACAGGCTGAACTCGGGAAACTGGTTGATCCAGAAGAATCCGCCCGGTGAAATGCATTTGATCCACAGATTGACCGGGAGGAAACGGATCTTGTTTTATTCGGAAAAAGGAGGGCGAAAGCTTGAAAAAACAGGTGTTTAAGGCGGTCGTTGTTGGTTTGATGCTGTTATTGATTGGCGCAGACGCCGGAAATGTAACGGCACAGGAGCCT
>DOHN01000106.1:2487-3416 GCA_003535195.1 Ruminiclostridium sp. | reverse complement strand
CAGGTCGACGAAGCCGGATTCACCATCGACGTATCTCCCTATATTGAGAAGGACCGCATTTTTTTACCGGCCCGTTACCTGGGTGAAGTCCTGGGAGCGGAGGTCATATGGAACGAAGCCGACAAAGAAGCCGCTTTTAAGCTGCAGAACGGCAAAGTATTGATACTGAAGATCGGAGAGATCTTCTTGAACAACAACGGAAAGTACGAATTGATGGATGTGGCGCCGGCCGTTATTCCCCCGGGACGTATATGCCTGCCGGCCCGATACGTATGTGAGGCTGCGGGTTACAATGTGGTCTGGGAGAAGGATACCCAGCAAATGATCGTAAAGAGGAAATGATGTAAGTAATACCATTGCCCGGAGGGCAATAAAAATCAATGAGGGGGGAGAAGTGTGGTCGAATGCTGCGGAACCTGCTGCCATTTTTGCCTTGAGCCCCGATGGCCCAGTAAAGGCAAATGCCAGATAAATAAAAAAGATCGCAGGGCTTATGATATGCGGGGCTGTCTGGCCTGGAAGACCGCAGGAGAAAACGAGCTGGAAAAGCGGCGCAAAGACTTGGGCAGTGAGTTATTTGATACGGAGGTAAAGCTGTGAGCCTTAAAAGAGCTGAAGAAGTAAAAGGATATGATAAACTATCGGATACTTCAAAAGCCATATTTAAGAAGTTTTTAGGCAACTTCTATAAACGGTGGGAGTATCCGGAAAAGCACATACCGGAAAAAGTAAAGCTGGTTAAAGATAAGGCTGATGGCGAGTATTTAAGGGTTGATTTTACAACTATGTGGCTGCACGTAAAAAATTCAACTACCTGGTACTGATATTGCATTAATAAGGGTCCCAAATATATCCCTGCACCAACCGGGGATGCGGCTGGGAGGGAGACGAGAGAAATATGGATGAAGAGTTAAACAGGCAAATAGATA
>DOHN01000106.1:2037-2337 GCA_003535195.1 Ruminiclostridium sp. | reverse complement strand
AGAAGTTCTTGAGGGTATTGAACTGACAGATACTGAAAGCAAATTTTTAAAATGGCTGTCAGGTTGGGATAAGTCAACAGTTGATAATTTTATAAGCATTATTAAAAAGGCTAGAAAAAGAAAGCGAGGAAAGTTATGAAAATAAGTCTTGATGAAAGTGTTTTGAATTTACTTAAAAAATATATTGAGGAAAATAATAATACCATATCATCTGATAATATGAAATATACTATCGAATCTGCGGCAAATGCCCTATTGGCAAGGATATTAATTAATAAATATCCAATCTAATCATGCTAG
>DOHN01000106.1:1444-1854 GCA_003535195.1 Ruminiclostridium sp. | reverse complement strand
GAACATATGGATGGACTATATTCGGTAGCAATGCCTAATAGGATAGAGACAAATTTAACCGATGCGGAATTACCGACAGCTTCTACTTTAGAATACCTGGTGAAAGATGATTTAGCGGATATGAATTATAACGTAGGTGAAATAAAAGCCATCTCTTTTGAAAGAACAATAGTTGAATAGCTAATGCCGCATCCAAACATATTCGGGCCCGGCGGTGTGCTGAAGGAGTGTAAGGAAAGCGAAGGAGGGTTTATGGATTATAAGCAGCCTTCTTTATTTAATGCTGATCTTGATACCATGTATGATGGCTATGAGGTCCAAAATGACGCTAATATACTTATTGCTGGTTCCGGACTAGTTAAATTGACAAAAGGACAGATCTTCTACTTAGTGGTTGAACATATGGATGG
>DOHN01000106.1:466-1264 GCA_003535195.1 Ruminiclostridium sp. | reverse complement strand
GGATCAATTGGCTTTACAGTAACCAGCAATCAATTTAAAAGGCATTTTAAATATATTGGCAAAAAAGTTTATCCATATGGATCCGAAATATGGAATGGTATTAAATGGATCAACGTTGCCGATTCACTAATGTCGCATAATAAAAGCGGGAAAGGCTGGGGTTTAAATGATGATTAAGCAAGTAGAGTCAAAGCAAATAGAGTTAACGACACCCGATATTGACTTTATTCAGATGTGGCTTCGATCGAAAGATAATCCTGGAGTAAATCAATACATTGAGGATTTAATGCGTGAAATAGTTGATAAATATAAAAGGGCAAAAGTAAAAGAAATATTATGATGTAGTGTGTTATAGATGCGAAGTAAGGAGGATAACATGAAAATAAAAGCTGAGTGTCTGTATTACCTGGTCCGTGAGATGGGAGGGCTCGGGCCAAAGGCGAACGACGAGTACTTCGAGGACGTCTTAAAAAATGTTCGGCAGACCGGCCTGAACAATATGTGCCGGCTGGAAGTGGATGCCCTAATTGCTGCGGCGGGTCACCGTGGAAGAATTGAGGAATTAGATGCGGCTGTGAGGGCGGGCACTGTTCCAGAAAATTAATAGCGGTTCAAATGGAGCTGTTTTAATATGCGGTCTGTTATTTATGCGAAGTATTAAGGGGAATGGGTTTTGATAACCAAAGAACAGTTAAGAAGAACCATGTCGGAGGAGGTAATTTTTATACATATACAAGTGATCCGCTGCAAGCCATGCCTGTAAAATCGTACTTTATTTGGGCATCGCTTTTCGCTCCG
>DOHN01000106.1:0-307 GCA_003535195.1 Ruminiclostridium sp. | reverse complement strand
GCTGCACCCGAACCAGCTCCCCGAGCAGGGGGTATTATGGGAATCAACGACGTAAAGTGAATGATACCGGTATACAGCACCCTGCGGGGTGTTTTTTTATGCCTGTTTTTAAAGATGTAAAGATATTCAAGGCCGGCTCGCTTNNCCCGCCAGGCGGCACGGGAATGCTATCATGCCCGCCTCTCCAAGTCAAGGTCAGGCCCTTCGGGTTGGGTCCCTCCCAAAGGGGCCCTCCCAAACCTTGACCCGGAGCCTCTACAGGCATGATTGTAGCCTGGCAAGCGGCGGGGGGCGAGCTTAATTTAAG
>DOHN01000054.1:969-3613 GCA_003535195.1 Ruminiclostridium sp. | reverse complement strand
TTCGCTCACTTTTTTATCCTCCTCATTTTTAAACGCTTCTAATAACTTTTCCACAGTTCCCTTGGGGAACCCCTCTGGGTGATTTTGCTCAAGAAGTGATTGCAAGAATTCCTTAGCGTTATCACTTTGCGGCAACATATATCCCGCTTCGCGGATAATATCCTCCGCCATAATGTGATTGGATTTTTCGATGGCAACAGCCAGCTTTCCGGGAAGTCCCGCAGCGATGTTTTCCTGCTCCGATTTATTGCGCATCAACGCTTTAAGCGCATTTATAACAGGCTCGGTTTTATCCTGTTGCTTCGGGTATTCTTTCGGAACCATAGAAATCGCACCAGATGGGCAGGCGTCCGCACAATCGCCGCAGCCAATGCACTTAGCAACATCAATGATACTGTTCTCTGTATCGGTTGCCCCAGTAGGGCAGACATAAAGGCAAAGGCAGTCCTTTGTGCACAAGCGTATATTTCTTACTGCATATTTATCGGCCATTTTTAATGCCCTCCTTCGATCTTTTCAAATTTCCAATTAGGCACCTTGCAAACAGGGCAAACTTCCGGCAGCTTATCTCCTATGTAAATAAATCCGCAGATGGTACAGACATAAACACCGGTATTCTCCAGCATTGCGTCGCCTTCTTTTTGATACCTGTTTATAATAGATTTCAAAATTCGAGTTACCTTCTCGCTCCAGACAAGAGCACGGAGCGCACCACGATCTTTAGCATCTGATGCCACGGCATTGGCATTTGGGAAGCCCTGCTCAAGGTCTTTTTCGATAAGCTCAAGTATCTGACTGAAATGCGGTTCTTCGGCCGATGCTGATACCGATTTAAAATAGGCAGCCAGTTCATTAAATAGAGCTGCTTCTTCAGGCTTGTACTGTTTTTCGCATCCCCGCGCAAGATTCGTGCAAAGTGCACTTACTTCTAAGGGGGACATCTCCTTCATATCTGCAGAGGACTCCATTACAGATATCGGCTCCTTTTTCGGAGTTGCTGCCGGTTCACCCTGTTTCTCAAATTCAGGTTTAGCCGCACCGCAGAGAGGACAAACCCAATCCTCGGGGAGCTGGTCCCATGTTGTACCCGGAGCAATGTTGGCTTCAGGAATACCCTTTGCCTCGCCGTAGACAAATCCGCAGACGGAACATACATATTTAGCCATTTTGATTACCTCCCTATATCAAAATATTGCATATTTCTTACTCGGTTTGTTGGGCTTTTTGATAAATTACGTCTTTATCCTTCTGTGTCAATGATTTCTCTGTAATATATGAAATGATAGCTATACCAATTAAATCCATCATAAATCTAACCAGCATGAACTTTAAACCAAGAGCGGAGGCTTCAAAGAGTATCAAAGGTATCTTTGTAGTAGACCATGCCCCCAGCATAATAAATACATTGGATAGCTTAGAGCCTTTTTTCAACAATACACCGGCAACTGGAAAAGCTGCGTATAGTGGACCAGCAGCTGCTGAACCAAGAAAGAACGCAAGCAAAACGCCGACCATCCCAGAATTATCACCCATGTACTTGATCATTGTTTCTCTCTTTACCCACACATCCAGCAGTCCGAGCAAAATGAAGATTGGTGGCAAGACGGATAACATCTCAAGCATATTAGAGCCTGTCATCTGGAATGCTTTTCGGCCCACGTTTGGGGATATAACAAGCACTACAATGTTGATGACGAGTAGCAGGATAAATATTTGGTATCTTTTTGCTAATTTCATTATTTTATCTTTCATAAAACGACTCCCATCACAAGTGCGACAATAAGCGAAAAACCGAATGCAGCAGCATTTCTAACAAGCGTTGCTTTCTTGCCAAAATAACGACTCTCAACAGGCATCGTTACAATGCCTACCATCATCAGCGTTGATATGAATGCGGCAATCTGCATATATCCTGCACCGCTCTTTAACAACGCAGCAGCTAACGGAAAAGCTACGAATCCAGGGATAAGTGTAATGGAGCCTATTGCCGCTGCGATTAGCACGCCATACCATCCTGACTCGCTGCCAAGCAATTTTGATATCTGCTCAGGAGTAAGAAGAGCCAGCATCATACCAATAATAATAAGGATTGAGAGAAATTGAGGAAGAATATTTTCAAACGACTTCCATGCCCTTTTAAGGGCATGGAGCGTCTTTTCCCTGCTTTTAAAGAAGGAAATTGCCAAAGCAATCATGGCAATAACATAAAGCGCAATTGTCATAGGCTTCTGCTCCTAAACTATTCTTTTACTTCTATGGGTATTATATCACTTTATTCACCGCACTCATCATGATGCTGATGCTCGTGGCAAACGGAACCAGTTGTCTTGAGATCGCCTTTCAGATAGTTTAGAACGGCAGTTTTCGCATCGCCGGAAGCACCCACGACTACCTCAACGTTTCTTTCATTGAAAATATCGACCGCGCCGCCGCCCATACCGCCGCTGATAATAACATTTACGCCGCGATCAGCGAGGAAATTGGGTAGGAAGCCGGGCTTATGCCCAGGATTTGGTATAGACTCTTCGTTTGTGATTTTTCCGTCTTCGACATCGTAAATAAGGAAATTGACGCAGTGACCAAAATGCTCCGTCACGTTTTTTCCTTCGCCGGCAACCGCAATTCTCATCATTTCTTTTTCCTC
>DOHN01000054.1:0-836 GCA_003535195.1 Ruminiclostridium sp. | reverse complement strand
ATTTTTTCTAATATTTTTGCAACTGGATCAAGCCAATCGCCATCGAAAAGCTCTATCATACCCTTGTCACATGCCGCTGAAATTTTCGGGTCAATCGGCAGCTTAGCAAGAACCTTTAAATTGTGTTTATTTGCAATTTCTTCAATATGGCTTTCGCCAAATATTTGATAGTCCTTTCCGTTATCAGGGCATTTAAAATAGGACATGTTTTCTACCAGACCGATAATGGGGATATTCATCATCTCAGCCATCTTGACAGCTTTTGAAACAATCATGGCTACAAGCTCCTGTGGGGACGTAACAACGATAATCCCATCAACAGCAATTGATTGAAACACCGTCAGGGGAACATCGCCTGTGCCCGGCGGCATATCGATGAACATAAAGTCCACACCGCTCCAGATAACGTCAGTCCAAAACTGCTTTACTGTACCCGCAATAATGGGCCCTCTCCAGACAACCGGATCAGTATCGTTTTCTAAAAGCAAATTAACAGACATAATATCAATGCCGGTCTTTGTTTTAACAGGGAATAGACCGAATTCACTGCCCGAGGCTTTTTCCCTGATACCGAAGGCTTTCGGAATGGAAGGTCCGGTAACGTCCGCATCAAGAATGGCAGCATGATAACCCATTCTGTTCATGGTAACCGCAAGCATGGAGGTAACAAGCGACTTGCCGACCCCTCCTTTGCCGCTGACAACACCAATAACCTTTTTAACGCTGCTCATCTCGTGCAGTTTCTCGGAGAAATCCGTTTTTTGTTCCTTCCTCTCTGCGCAGTCCTCTGAGCAACTGCTACAGCTTTGATCACAATTTTCGCTCATAATCTTGCT
>DOHN01000134.1 GCA_003535195.1 Ruminiclostridium sp. | reverse complement strand
AAATCCCGGACGGATTTTCTTGGGGGCACACTTTAATTCACTCTACAGACGCCATAATTGATGTTTTAGTGAAGAAACGGGGAAGAATTGCGGAGCGGCATGAATCGAAATCCGGACGATTCCGCTTTTGACGCGATCATAAATTGTGACACGAATTAGTGACAATGAAGCGCCTTGAAAAAATAAAGCTGTTCGGTGATAATGAGGATAGAATTTTTTTGTTATTTTTTTGCCGCTTTAGAAAATGGTTGGAGGTTATTGCATGAATAACGGGGCACATGTTCTGGTAGTAGATGATGATGCGAATATCTGCGAGATTATAAGAATGTATCTGGAGAAGGATAATTTCCGGGTCTCGGTTTGCCATGACGGAAAAAAAGCCATTGAGGTATTTAAAGATAAGGCTCCCGATATCGTCATACTGGATATTATGCTTCCGGGCATGGATGGATGGCAGGTCTGCCGCGAAATTCGGAAATTCAGTGCCATACCCATTATCATGCTTTCGGCCAAGGACGAAACCTTCAACAAGGTGCTGGGGCTTGAGCTGGGAGCGGACGACTATGTGGTGAAGCCCTTTGAGCCAAAAGAACTGCTTGCGCGGATAAGAGCGGTTCTAAGGCGTTATGATCATCAGGAAGAAGCGCCCGAGCAGCTTGTTTTTCCGGGGCTGGTAATCAATAAATCCAATTATACCGTAAAACTGAACGGCAACGACCTGGACCTTCCCCCCAAGGAGCTGGAACTTTTATTCTTCCTTGCTTCCAATCCCAATAAAGTCTTCACCAGGGAGCAGCTTTTAGAGAATGTATGGGGGTTCGATTTCTACGGAGATACAAGGACGGTCGATGTCCATATCAAAAGGCTGAGAGAGAAGTTTGAGCCCGGTGAATATAAATGGCAAATCAAAACCGTATGGGGAGTTGGCTATAAATTTGAGGTGAAATGATGATAAGAACAATCTTTGGTAAAATTCTTACAACGGTTATCATCGTCCTTGTCATCAGTTTTATTATAACGGGCTTTTTAATGAATGTCGGCCTTCACCGCATGGTGACGGAGGAGAAGGCCTTTCAGCTTGAAAGCATTTCCGATAAAGTGATAACAGCTCTGGATTCGCTTCTTAAAAGTAAACAGGCGGGAAGTCTCATCCTGTTCAACAGCTATATTCAGGCCCTTGCAGCGGATTCCAATTCGCTTATCTGGATTGCGAGGGATGACGGAACAATCTTTATCTATTCCAGTATACCCGAGTATCTTAAGGATAAATTGGAGGTATCACCGGAAGGCTGGCCCCGTTTGCCCGATGAGCGCCAGTATGGGGAGGCCCTTGAAAAATTCAGTTCCGGAGATTTTTACGGACTTTTTAAGGGAACGGGAGTACAATGGCTTACCATGAGCCAGAAATTCCAGCTGAGCATGGATACC
Source organism: Ruminiclostridium sp. (assembly GCA_003535195.1). GTDB lineage: Bacteria > Bacillota > Clostridia > DSM-8532 > DSM-8532 > DTU059. The sequence goes on along the minus strand of DOHN01000134.1, from coordinate 3,755 downwards.
GATGTGGAGGGCCTTGTGCTCATTCATACCCAAATTCCCACCATCTATAAGATCAAAACCTCCATTCTTCTGATTTTTGTGATCTCCTGCTCCATTAGTACTCTTATAGCCCTGCTGCTGGTTGCGGTTCTCACTAAAAAAACCGTCCGGCCGCTGAATCAAATGAAAACTACGGCACGGAGAGTGGCTTCAGGTGAGTTCACAGAAAGAATAGCCGTTAAGGGCGAAGATGAGATAGCCGAACTGACAGAGAGTTTTAACCATATGATCATGGCGCTGGAAAGCTCGGAAAAGGTTCGCAGGGATTTTATCGGCAATGTGAGCCATGAGCTCCGCACACCCATCACGACCATTAAAGGGTTTGTAGAGGGTATTTTAGACGGGGTGATACCCGAAGACCGCCAGAAGGAATATTTGTCCATTGTGCGCGATGAAGTCCGGCGAATGCAGAATTTAGTCAACGATCTTTTGGACATGGCAAAAATGCAGGCAGGGGAAGTCTCCTTAAAGCTCTCCCACTTTGACATGAATGAATTGGTCAGGCGCAGTGTTATCAGTCTTCAGCAATTGTTTATTGAGAAAAATCTTGAATTGAAGGCCGACTTTGAAACCGAGAGAATGTTTGTCTATGCGGACCGGGATGCCATTCAAAGAGTTCTTATCAATCTTTTGCACAACGCCATCAAATTTACGCCCGAGCGGGGAGAAATCCGGGTCAGAACGTATCTGGAAAAGGACAGGGCTTTTATTTCGGTGGAAGATACCGGCAAAGGCATTGCCCAGGACGAAATTCCTTATATTTTTGACCGGTTTTATAAAACCGACAAATCCAGAAGCGCAGACCGCACAGGCGTGGGTCTGGGCCTGGCCATTGCCCGCAACATCATCGTGTCCCATAATGAGACCATAAAAGTGGAAAGCGAAGAAGGACATGGGACAAAGTTCATTTTTACCCTGCGTAGTTCCTCAAAGGTTTAGCCATACTAAAGTTAACATTTTATTCATATCTATTTCAAAATTTGCAGATACAATGAACACATAGAAAGTTTCTTAAGAAAGGAGAGATTTTAGTATGGATGAATTTAATAATGGAAACAGCAATAATTTTAATAAAGATGACAACAGTTGGAACTACACACCTAATTTGAGCTCTGACAAAAACAATTATTCATCCTCTGACTCATATGAACCATCGGGCGAATCCAAAAGCTACGGAGAGAATGCAAATTCCGGCTATGGTCAGGAAAATTCATTCGGTTCTACAGACCGTCATGAAAATCTGAAATCGTCCTCATTTTATAATGAGAGCTGGAAGAAGCCTTCGGGAGGCAGGCTGAAAGGGTTATTGGTTCCGCTTATTGTGGTGGCCCTGGTCAGTTCCATTCTGACTGTTGCCGTGGGGGCCTATTTTACGGTTGGATTGCCGCAAAACTACGGAAACAGCTCTTCCGGTAATAACATTTCAGGCCAGAACACTCCGGTTAAGCAAATAGAAATTGTAGACAATACCACTTCGGTGGAGGCTGCCGTGGCAGAAAAGGTGAGCCCTTCCATTGTAGGTATCCGCACTACTTTCAGGATCAGTGACATGTTCTTTGGAACAAGGGAAAACCAGGCTTCCGGCTCAGGCATTATTTACCGCAGCGATGGCTATATTATCACCAATAACCATGTTATAGAGGATGCGATGGGCAACGGGAACAATATTGCCATGGGCGCAAAAATTGAGGTAATTTTGCCCAATCAGGTGGATCATCCCTATGAAGCAACCATTGTGGGCCGCGATTCACAGACGGACCTTGCCATTCTCAAGATCAATGCTTCAGAGCTTCCGGCAGCAGAGTTTGCGGATTCCGACAAGGTCATCGTGGGGGAAAAGGCCATTGCCATTGGAAATCCCGCCGGGCTTGAATTTATGGGTTCGGTGACCTCCGGAATCATAAGCGGCCTGAACCGAACCATAACGTTCGATGACGGAAATACCATGAAGCTCATACAAACGGATGCCGCTATTAATCCGGGCAACAGCGGCGGCGCACTGTTAAATTCAACAGGGCAGGTCATCGGTATCAATACGTCCAAAATCGGCGGCTCGGGCTATGAGGGCTTAGGCTTTGCCATTCCTTCCAATAATGCCAAGGATATTGCGGAAAACCTTATTCAGAGCGGCTATGTAAAGGGAAGACCCCAGTTGGGCATCAGTGTTGACACCAGATTCAATGCAGACATTGCCAAAAAGAATAAAGTTCCCGAAGGTGTTCTGGTGTATGATGTGCAGCCTCTAAGCGGCGCTTATAATGCAGGTATCAGAGCCAATGATATTTTAACAAAGTTCAACGGCGCTGCAATTAAAAGCTTTAATGAGCTTGAGACCGAAAAGAATAAATGCAAAGCCGGCGACAAGGTTGAGATCACTCTCTACAGGATGCCGGAAAGCGGATCCCTGGACAAGGGCGAAACGATTACGGTCGAAGTGACCCTGGGTGAGGACGCGGGATAACCGGTCCATAGAAATAAAATAATTGCTATTATATAACAGCTGCTTGAAAAAGCAGCTGTTTTTACACAAAAATAACGATAAATTTTCTCTTTTTCCGCAGTTATTACATTAAAAGCCGCAGTTATTACATTTCGCGACATAATTTATGAAATTTATGGTACAGTAAAATAGATTTCAAATATTCCCTTACCAGAAATGATTGTGGTTCTTATGATTTCTGTACCGATTGTAAGCCGCCGCAACATTAGAAAAGGTTATTTCAATATTAATACATTGAGATAGCCTCAAAACACGAATACTTTTATCGGGTTGCCGCAATTGATGCATTGTAAACCGGAACTGAATGGGTTCTTTTTAAGTGACTATATTGCCGGTCAAAGGGGTTGAAAATGTGTTACAGCAATTTGCCGTCAGCCTTACAAATTCTCTTCTGAAACAAGATATTGTCAAGGAGGAGGATCGGGAAATCTATGTCTATGGCTTTGAAGCGATGCTGTCTACAGTGGTCAACACTGTGATTGTAATAGCCATAGGTATTTTTGCAGGCCTTCTTTCTCAAACATTAGTATTTCTTATCAGCTTTGCCGTACTCAGGGTCTTTTGCGGTGGTTACCATGCTAAAACCCATTTTGGATGCATTTTTACTTTTCTGGTTCTATACGGTCTGGCTATGGTGTCAGCGGCATTTATTCCACTTCAGTATGCAGCCGCTCTATCCTGTTTTATAGGAGCTGTATCAACCCTATTTATATTTAAATACGCACCTATTGAACATAAAAACCGCCCTATTCTGGACAATGAGTTTGCATCCTTCCACCGGATATCCAGAATAACAGCCGTCGTTGAATTCATCATAGTCATGATTATTTCTCTATTCTTTCCAGGTCTCATAAAATTCGCGCTGATTATAGCTACTGCAATGCTTTGTGTTGTGTTTATAATGGCATTTGCCAAAATAATAGAAAGGATGAGGTGAGTCATATGATGAAGAGATTTGCATTTTTAGGCGGAAAGGTTTTGGCAGCGATGGCGCTTTCAATTGCTTTTTTAAGTAATTACGCAGCCTGTGTAGTATTTGTCAATCAACCCCCAATGCCGGAGAAAGTCAGAATGCTGAAAAAATAATCCGGTAAAAAGTTCATTTAAAAGCAACATTTTTACATGCCAAAGTTAAAATATTTCTAAAGAATTTCCCAGTTTGAAATCTTTTCAAGCTGGGAAATTCTTTGTTGTGCATCAAAAGGCTTTTTCGGCC
>DOHN01000009.1:12273-14580 GCA_003535195.1 Ruminiclostridium sp. | reverse complement strand
CACGGAAAGAAGTAAAGAGCCTATTCTACCTTTTCTTAGTTCCGGAGCGATGTTAAAGTGCAGAAGCGGAATTGACCTTACCGCATTGATTTACATACAATAAGCTTATAGGCTAAATGGAGGTCTATATATTATGGCTGATATAGGAACAAAATCCTTTAAGCTTCCACAGGGAATTCTGATCATACGGTCTGCCCATGCTCCAGATGCAGAAGAACTTCTGGCCTTAATGCTCCGCTCCGACTATGAAACGGATTTTCTTGCACGGAATCCGGGCGAATTCCGGATAACCCTGGATGATGAACGCAGATTTATTAAAGATAAGCTTTCCAATCCCGCAGAAGTTCTGCTGACTGCCCGCTTAAACGGCATACTTGCCGGTACTCTCGGCTTTACCTCCAGCCCTCTTTTAAGATACCTGCACAAGGGCTCCTTTGGCATTTCCATTCTGAAGGATTATTGGGGACTTGGCATAGGGAGAAAGCTGATTGAGACATTATTTGAATGGGCGGATACCCGCGGTATTGTAAAAATAACTCTAGAGGTAGATACGCTGAACAGCCGAGCTATCCGCTTATACCGGTCCCTGGGCTTTATAGAGGAAGGCCTGGAAATAGCGGATCGCCGCCTGGAAAATGGCCAATTCCGCAATTCCCTACTCATGGCTCGTTTCCATCCTGATTACAGGATGCTGCCCTGACCTATAAAGCATAGAATCGTTAAGCCGTCTTCTGGTTCCAGGCTTTTAATAAGCCCACTCAGTAATTATCCTTAAACCACTCAATGATTTTCCTTGCAATACTCATGCCGTCAGGCAGCTCCGGAAGGGATCCGCTTTTAAACCATGCCGCATCCCGGATTTCCACCCCGTCCACTGTAATATCCCCCGACTCATATTCTGCGGTAAAGCCTACCATGAGGGAATCAGGAAACGGCCATGGCTGGCTGGCAAAATAGCGAATATTTTGAACTTTAATGCCGACTTCTTCCATGATCTCTCGCCTCACCGTATCTTCGAGAGTCTCACCCGGCTCAACAAATCCTGCTATCAGACTGTATCTGTTGTTTACAAATTTATAGTTATGTGCAAGCAAGATGGAATCATCCTTTATGATTGCAGTAATAACAGCCGGCGAAATGCGAGGGTATGCGACGAGTCCGCATTGTGGACAAATCTTTGCCATCTCATCGGGTTTCGGCCCGGTATGAGCGCCGCACCTTCCGCAGAACTGGCTGATTCTGCTCCATTCTGCCAACTGCTTTGCTTTAAAGGATAATAGCAAAATATCGTCATTCAGTACGCCGAAAAGCGGCCTGATCTCCCGGAACTCCAATCCTTCCTGGGGGGAAACCTCTGCATCGGTGACAGCAGCATAGCACCCGTATCCATCCAGCGTTCCAAGGTAGAGATTAAATTTTGTTGAAACGCCGATTTCCGACGGCTCCTCGAAGAAGGGAATCTCTGCTGCCAGGCCATTGTTTCTGACAAGAAGCTTGCCGGTTTTAAAAATAAACCACCACTTTTTGTTGGGCTCAGATGGTTCAGGCACAATACCTGGCAAATATCGATTATATATATTTCCTCTTAAAAGACGTGTCTTGCTCATCCTTAAATACCTGCCCCTGATTATTATAAAAATTTAAGATTGATTATAGCACTTTTATAATTGGAGCAGTACTGCTAAATCATCAGAATCTAAAAAGAGGCGCCCTGTTTTCAAGGCGCCTTTAGAGGAGAGTATAAATAGGGCTATACATCCATGGGGCCTGGTGGAAGCCTCAAGTCGTCAATATTAATGGTCATTCTTGGTTTTGGTTTCGGTTTCGGAGCCTCTTTCTTATAGCAGAGGTACCATTCAATACAGTTAAGACCTTGATCTTCACTTCTTTTCATGAGGTCGTCAAAGTTTTGAGGGGGAGGAATTAAGACCGGATCGCCCGGTTTCCAGTTTGCCGGGGTGACTACCCCCTCCTTTGTGCTCATTTGCAAAGCATCCAGAAGTCTTAAAATTTCAGGTATATACCGTCCGTTGGTGGCGGGATATATCAGCATTGCCCGAATAACGCTATCCGGATCAATAATATAAACATTTCTAACAGTAGCAAAATTTTTCTCATCTGCGGCGAGCATTCCGTAACGTTTGGCTATAGCCCCATCCCGGTCTGCCAGAATGGGAAAAGGAATGGTAACGCTCTGAGTCCGGCGAATATTTTCAATCCATGCCAAGTGGGAAGGATTACTGTCGATGCTGAGTCCGAGAAGAAGACAATTCCGCTTTACAAATTCGGAGTATTCCTTTGCAAAAG
>DOHN01000009.1:7266-12160 GCA_003535195.1 Ruminiclostridium sp. | reverse complement strand
GCAAAAGTAATGAATTCAGTAGTGCATACAGGTGTAAAATCCCCCGGATGACTAAAAAACACAAGCCATTTTCCTTTGTAATCGGAAAGAGAAACTGGTCCGTATGTGGACTGCGCCGAGAAATCAGGGGCTATCTGCCCTATTTTAAGGCAGCCTTCACATCTATCGTCCATCCTGCAACCCTCATATTTCTTGTTCTCATACATCATATGCCTTGTACACAAAATTGGACAATGATATGCCTGTCTTTTTCAAAAAAATGAACTGTCTCAAAATCATTAATTTTGATTCGAGACAGTTCATTTTTGCGGCATTTTTCGTTTAGTCGATGAACATCCCGCGCTTAGGCAGCTCATGAACGCTCTTCCAGCCTTCACTGAGCGGTTCACGAAGACACGGCTCAATTTCTTCAAAGGGGCGAAGTGAGAACTTCCTGGGATCAGGCACCTGGCCGGCGGGATAACCAGAAATGATATCCTCTACCATTGCATCCAGATATTCGCAAATTGCTGCAATTGCCCTTTTTGCTTTTCTCGGATCGGCTTTGGACGGGCTGCCTACAACGCCTTCCGGAGTACCGAAGCGTTCAATGACACGATGACCTTCCGCTTCGGACCATTTATTCGGACGGTGGAATGAGTCAACCGACCCGTCATAAAAACCTTCGTCCAGCATACCCATAGATTTCGGCTGCGCGTCAACAACACAGCTCATGTCGATCATACCTTCAAACAGCAGCATTGCAACAGAGGTCTCGGATTCATCGGCATGAATAAACGGTGTGCTGACAAAATCGGGACGCTCGTCGCCTAAAGGATAAAAGAACTCACGGACAGCGCGGTGCCATTCAACTACCGTAGCGAACGCCGGAAGCTGATAGCGCTTAAAGAATTCCTGAATGGCAGACTCCATCATCCAGTCCATGCCATGATTGTTTACAAGTATGATCTTTCGGAAGCCGTCGTCCCATAATCCGAGCATTACGTCAATGAGAGTGTTTACAATATTGGTTTCCGAAGTCATGATTGTGCCTGGCATACCGCAGTGATGATAGGGATGGCCGCCGTAATTGATGGGAGGAAATGCAAGGGCTACTTCGTGACCCGCCTTGGCGGTCTTACGACGAACCGCTTCGCAGATGGATGTACACATGAAGGTATCCAGCCCGCTGTTGTTATGAATTCCATGATTCTCCGTACAGCCGATCGGTACCAGGACAATGTCGTTTTTGCGGCGCTTTTCAATTACCATTTTGCGCGGGGAATTCTGTATATAGCAGCCGGGCTTGCCCAATTCGCTCCCGCTCGGAATTTCATACGTATCGAGGATTTTTTGGATTTCTACCTCAGAAGCATCCCAAAGTCTCTTCTTCAGTTGTCCGACCTTGTTATCCTCAAAGAAAATATTGGGGTAATTCGTAGTTAAGTATTTTTCTTTCATAACCATTCCTCCTGTAAGAACATTATTATGATTTATTTCTTTCAGCAATATTAAGCAAAGCGACATGCTTTCCAATATGCGCGGTTAACGTACGTACATATTCGGCATAGTACCGGTCCATCGCATCAAAAAAGCGCTTCCGTATATCCGGATCAGCCAGCTGATAGCCATAGGTAATATGAAGCAACTGCCTGGCATCGTTCTGATTCAGATATTCCGGCAGGAGCTTGTCCGGTGTATCCTCCAATGGGCGAACCTGAGAAATGTCAGCATGAACAACATAATATTTACGTGCGTCGTCAAAATACTTCAGCGCATTTTTGTGCATAATACGATACAAATCCGGGTCCACCATGGCGATCACGCGAACCGCTTCCAGCCAGCTGGTACCGGCAGTCTTCAAATGCATTCGTTCTTTTGCACGCTCGCCGATAATGGGGAATACCGAGAACTTGTCGCTGCCCGAATGAATACTGATTTTATATCCAAAATAATCGGCTATTTTACAGTGTCTGGAGAAATCACGCTTGAAATCATCCAGATCGCCGATATAATCTATAGCTTTCTGGAACTCGCCGACAAATCTTGGAGCCATGCTGGTGATCACCACATCCCTGCTGCTGAGTTCATTTGCAACAAAGAAGTGTGCTTCCGGTAATGTTGCAAATTCCGTTTCATCCAAAGAGATCTCGAAGTCGACAGCGCGTCCTGCCTTAACGATCTCACTTTTATAGACCTTCTCTGCAAATTCAACGCACCGGTAATAGCAGACGGCAATCCGCATCAGCGATTCGGAGGTGTATGAAATTCCCAGACGATATCTATCTTCATAGGGTAAATAGACTGCCTCGATCCTCCAGCGTTCGGCAGCCGGAATTTTCTCATATGTCGCTTTCAGTGCTGCCGAACTCTCTGGGATACTGCATATTACTTTGGAGCAGTCCAGCGTAATCATGGAGTAACCGCAGAGTAGTGCATATTCGATGTCTTTCATGGTCTCCAGATGATCGCCATCGGCACCGAACCCATATCTCCAGCCCGCCTTACATACAGCCCAAACCGCAGCATCAAGGACGTCTTCATATGTTCTTTTTGTCAGATTGAGTTCACGTTTGCTCTGCTGCGCAATAATCGGGAACACGTTTTTATCTTCAACACACAACAAGTGTGCGTAATTTGCCAATCCGAGTCTGTCTCCAAGGCCCATAGAAATTACATTTCTTCCGGCCGCACGAGGGCATGTAAATGGGAATATCTGATTGATCGCCAGCCGGTTTTCATGAGATAACCGACATACCTTCACATCGCCCTCCAGTTCTCCGTCAAACCTGTCCAGTATAGAGGAAATACCGGATACGATCAGATAATCCGTTTTTTCTAATCTTCCGATTGCAAAAACACAGTCGGCCGATACGGCAAGCGACTTCTGATAGATTTCCATACCGGAATGCTTCTGAAGAAAGTTCTTGAGTTTCAAATCCATCGGTTTTCTCCTTTAATAAAGTGAATCATTGCTTTATGTGACGAGTTCTCGTTCTTAAGTACAATAATTTTGGCAGATACGGCACATCGCACCGTATCTGCCTGTGACGAATAATATGCAGATTATTTTTTATCCTTAAAGGTATCAACATTTTTTTTGTCAACAACCAAAGTCTGTACTTCGTAAAAATCTTTAACTTCTTTGTCGCCCAGAAGGTCGATTGCCGCTTGAACTGAAGTGTAGCCCTGCATATAGGGATTGCCGAATGAGGTAACGTATATTTTTCCTTCACGAATTGCTGCGCAAGCGTCATCATTGGCATCCTGACCGCTGATTAAGATTGAACCGGTCTTACCTGCAGCGTCAACTGCTTCTACGGAGCCCAGCGCCATTTCATCGTTGCAGCAGAATATGCCATTGACATCGGGATAGGATTGCAGCAGGTTTTGAACAACATTCATTGCTTCAGCGCGGCTGTAGTTAGCTGACTGCTGCGCAACCACTTGAATATCGGGGTATTCCTCAACAGCTGCCAAGGCACCTTTTACTCGATCGATAGAGGTCTGCGCACCGGTAGATCCTTCAATAATGAATATTTTTCCTTTCTTTCCCATGCCTTCGAACAGAGCCTTAGCGGTATCATAGCCCTGATTATAGTTTTCAAGGCCGACAAAGGTCTTGTACATGGTATTGTCGGAAATACGGGTGTTGAGATTGACAACAGGAATGTTGGCATCCTTCAATTGCTTCATTACGGGAATAATTGCTTGTGAGTCAACAGGGCACATGACAACACAGTCGGCCTTACTGACAATCGTTTCTTCTGCGAGCTGTATCTGCTGTTCATTACCGGAGCCTTCAGCCGTCTCGACAGGAGTCTTTACCGTAACATTTGCACCAAGTTCTTCTCCTGCAGCTTTTGCACCTTCTGCAACACTGATGAAGAAAGGTGCTGTATTATTCTTCAAAATTACAACAATTTCTTTTTGTTTTGTCGCTTCCTCTTTTGGATTTGCCGCATCTTTGCTTGTAGAACCGGAACAAGCTGCAAGTGTTGTTACAAGAAAAGTAAGAGTAATTAACAGTGCAAAGATTTTCTTCATGTTTCTTTCCCTCCGATTTTTTTAAATATATCAATCAGCAATGCTGAATTGATTACATATATTCTTTTTTCTTTCCGAGAGCTATCATCAGCTTTTTCAAAAGTATCTCATATAAAATCGAGAAAAGAATGACGAAACCGACAACTGCAGACTGCCAGTTGGTTGAAATATTCATTATATTCATGCCGTTGCGGATGAAAATGATGATCAGCGCACCCACAACTGTATTAAGTACAGAACCTTTCCCGCCGCCGAACGGGATACCGCCAATCAAGGCGGCCGCGATCGAATCCATAGTCAAAGATCCTTTAATACTGGGGTCTGCAGCATTCAGCCGTGAAAGATACAAAACACCTGTCAAAGCGGCGAGTACGCCATTGATTACATATACAGACAGGAGAATTTGATCGACCTTCATACCGGAAAGGCGCGCCACTTCTTTGTTGTGCCCGATTGAATATAACCCGCGTCCGTACGTTGTCTTTCTGGTCAGTATGTACAAAAGGACGAAAACCGCCATCGTAATTAGTGCGATATTCGGAAAACCGAATATCAGCGAACCATTTGTAAGGCTGCGGAAGCCGGCCGGGAAACCATATATATATTTACCATTGCAGACGACATACGCCAAGCCGAGCGCAATAAAGTCAATGCTGAACGTCGCAATATAAGGCTCAATTTTGATCTTGCTGATCAAAAGACCATTGCTTATGCCGAACCCCACGCCAATTCCAGCCGCAACCAGAATACCTAGAATATAATTTCCCTGCTGGAAAAACTTCGCACTTAAATAGCTCGACAAAACCATTACGGATGCCATAGAAATATCGATTCCCTTTGAAATGATAGCAAGGCTCATACCAAATGC
>DOHN01000009.1:0-7145 GCA_003535195.1 Ruminiclostridium sp. | reverse complement strand
AAATGCCATCAGGATCGTATAAGGCGCCTGCTGAAAAACAACCTGCCTAATATTTTCTACTGTCCAGAATGACTCGGTTTTTATAATTGCCAATACAGCAACGACCACAACCAAAATAGCAACGCGGGATAAAAGATCAATCAGGTTTTGTTTTTTAGTCAACATCTTGATAGACCCTCCTCAGTCCTTTTATGTTCTTTCTCTTCTCGCTGACAACGTCAGTAATGATCAGAACCAAAATTACGATACCAATAGTCGCTTTCTGCCATGTAGACGGAATGCCCATCAGACTGAGGCCGCTGGCGAGAATCTTAAGCAGCAGCGTACCGCATATAGTACCTACAATACCTCCCTTGCCGCCGTCAAAGGATGTACCTCCAATGACAACAGCGGCCATAGCACTGAATGTATATTCATTTCCGACAGTCGGGCTGCCGGAATTGGTCATTCCGGCAATCATGATGCCAGATATCGCGGAAAATATACCGCTGAGCACGTAAACCATAGTACGGTTTTTAACGACCTTAACACCGCTGACTCCGGCGACTGTCGCTGATCCGCCGATTGAGTAGACATTATAACCGAACTTTGTCTTTTTCAGCACCAATATCATGATGGCGCAAACCAGCGCAGTGATCCAGATAACAGTGTAAACTCCTAAAATCTTACCGTTTCCGATAAAGTCCAGTACTTCATTTTGCGTTGACACGGTCGCACCGTCGGCAATAACAAGGGCAAGACCCGCCATGATACTCATAGTGGAGAACGTGACAACCCAGAAGTCCAATTTAAATTTTGAAATCAGTATGCCATTTATTAACCCGACAAGAGCGCCCATTGCGAGAGTTGCCAGGATTGTCAGGATCAGGGGACATCCCGCATTATTGAGTATTGCCACCATAACGGCAGACATTGATACAACGGAGCCAACCGACAGGTCGATTTGTGAAACCAAAATCGCCAGAGTCATTCCGATGGATGCGACCAGAAGCGTACAGCTATTTCGTAAAATAAGTATAAAATTATAACCGTTCAGAAAGTTCTCGGCTGCCACGCAAAAGAAGAGAAATAATACAATATCACCAACTGCAACACCCGAAACATCCAGTTTTTTTATCCGTTTAAGCATTTATACGCTCCTTTCCTTCAATCGCGTAGTGCATAATACGCTCCTGCGTCAGGTCACCCCGATTCAGTTCGCCGGTAATCTCGCCTTCCTTCATAACGTAAACACGGTCACTGATGCCTATAACTTCATTCATTTCCGATGAAATCATCAGAATCCCATAACCTTCCTTCGTAAGCGAGTCCAGAAGTTTGTAGATTTCGCTTTTTGCCCCGACGTCAATACCTCTTGTCGGTTCATCAAAAATCAAGAACTTGCATCCGGTTTCCAGCCACTTTCCAATAACAACCTTCTGCTGGTTGCCTCCGGAAAGTTCCCCGACAGTTTTTTCGGCACTGGGCGTTGAGATTTTTAAATACTCTACGTACTTTTCACCGATTTCGCACTCTTTTCTGGCATTTAGAAATCCGTTGCGGAATATTTTTTTCAGACATGCAGATACCATATTTTCAGAAATAGTCATCGGCAGGATGAGACCCTCGTTTTTACGGTCCTCAGGCAGGAAACCCATTCCGTTTGCCACACTTTTAATCGGAACAGGTCTTTTGATTTCTTTTCCCATCAGCCTAACTTTGCCGCTGTCAATCGGATCATAACCAAAGACCGCTTTGGCAATTTCCGTTCTGCCGGCGCCGACAAGACCGGAAAGTGAAACAATTTCGCCGGCTCTGACCTTAATATTTACATTTCGGAACCGAAGTCCGGTCAGATTCTCCGTTTCAAAAACGACTTCACCGGGCTTGCAGTAATTGCGTTCGTACATCTTCTCGATCTTACGGCCGACCATCATTGAAATCAACACATCCAGATCAACCGTTGCCGCATCTACCGTATCGATGTACTGTCCGTCACGCATGATCGTAACACAATCGCCGATACACTTTATTTCGTCCATACGGTGAGAGATATAAATAATGGCTACTCCGTCTTTCTTCAGCTTCCTAACGATTTCAAACAGCTTTTCAATTTCCCGGCTGGCCAGTGAAGAAGTAGGCTCGTCCATAATAACCAGTTTCACATCAAACGACAGCGCCTTTACAACTTCGACCATCTGTTTCTGCGCGATACTGAGCTTCTTTATCTGGATGTTCGGGTCAAGATCAACTCCCAGCTTCTCCAGCAGCTCCCTGCTGTCCCGGACCATTTTTTTATAGTCGATAACAGCATTCAGACCTTTTTTCATCGGCTCATGACCGAGGTAAATGTTCTGCGCTATGGTGCGTTCGGGAAGCAGACTCAGCTCCTGGTGAATCATACTGATGCCTGCAGCCATTGCCTGGCGTACATCTGTAAAATTAACCTCTTTGCCGTCATACCAGATGGTACCTGCATCACGCGTGTACTCGCCGGAAATAATCTTTACAAGAGTTGATTTGCCGGCTCCATTTTCACCAAGCAATACATGAACTTTGCCTTTTTCACAGGTCATATGCACATTGTCCAGTGCCAGCGTGCCCGGAAAACGCTTGGTAATACCCGTCATTTTAAGGATGACGTTTTCTTCGTTCATTGCCACTTTTTCCCCTCCTAAAGTGTAATCTCGTTTATTGCGACCGTCCCTTGCCCTAAGAATATCTATCATTGCTACTAATTAGCCGTATACATAGATTCGTTCACCGATAGGATGGACGAAGAATTTTTATTTTTCATGCCCCTGGAGACAAGGGCATACATTTGCCTACGGTCAACAGTAAACACAGATTTGTTTTTTGAGTAAGCTAAGATGTGAGAAAATACACCCGAAATTATAAAGTGAGGACGACCTTCATCGTACCCTCGGGTACTCCGGCGGTTTTAAATGCTTCATCTGCCCTATCTATCGGGTAATAATGACTTATGAGCTTTGACGCGGTATCCGGGTATCGGGCAATAAACTCCATCGCCCTGTTAAAGTGCCCCGTACCGCCAATTGAACCAATGATCGTCAGGGATTTTGTAACAATTATTTTCTGCGGGATCTCCGCCTTTGCGATCATTCCTACGCAGCCCAAGACACCACCCGGCTTAACAAGATACATTGCATTAACGAACACGGGGGCGACACCTGTTGTCTCCAGAACGATATCATATTTTGCCATTTGATACATTGACGAATAGCTGTCGCCGATACTGCCGCTGTCCAGCTCACCGGCAGAGGGAATGCGCGCGTTGACCGACTCTGCAATCGCAGTTCTTGAATGTGCCAGATCGTACAGTTCGGCCTGCCTGCAACCCTCCATTTTTATCAGAAGCATCAAGGTGCTCATACCGATGACACCGCCTCCGAGAATCAGCACCTTTTTATCCTTAAAGCTTCCGCCGCAGACCCGTTTAACCTTTGCAAGCAGATGCGCCGCTACTGCAACAGGTTCGGACAGGCACAGCAACTTGGCGTTAACTCCTTCCGGCGCCTTATAGAGGTATTTCTCATCCCTTATTATGTATTCCGACGTTGCACCGTCGATTGTTATTCCGAATTTCTCAATATTCAGGCAGAGATTTTTATCTGTTTTACAGCTCTCACAGTCATCACAGTACTTGGAGCAGTCGCCTGTAACCTTATCGCCGGGCTGCACCTTTGTGACCTTGCCGCCGGTTTTGACAACCGTTCCGGACCATTCATGCCCCAGAAGCATCGGATATCTGTACGGTCCGTTATATGTACCGTGAAACAGATGGATATCTGAGCCGCAAATCCCCACATTTTCGACACGTATCAGTGCTTCGTTTTCTCCAGGGTCTTTGCAGTCCATCTCTTTTTTAATAATTGACATAGGTTCCTGTAAGACGTATTCATACATACTTACTTCTCCTGTTCTTCGCCGTTCGGATGAATGACGACCTTGACAGCCCCGTCTTTTCTGTTTATGAACGTATCAAATGCCTCATGGATCATGTCGATTGGGAAAGTATGCGTGATCATGCCTCTGGCATCAACCGCCCCCTGCGACATAAGATTAAGCACAGTCCTGGAGCAGTTCGGGTTCGCACGGACACCGTGCACAGTGATCTGGTTCATGATCATGCTCTTGACCGCTATTTCCTGCCCATCGTCCCCCGGGATGCTTATCAATGCGACGTGCCCACGCTTTCTGGCCATCTTTACGGCTTCGAAATACGCCGTTGCATTGCCGGCGCATTCTATCACCTGATGGGCGCCAAACCCTTCTGTGAGTTCCCGGACCGCCGCGACGGGGTCATCCGCCTTTTCATAATCTACAATAAAATCGGCGCCAAGTTTCTTTGCGACCTGCAGGCGTTCTCTGCGGCCAACGATAATCGTTCTTGACCCCATTGCTTTCGCGAGCATCATTGTCATAATCCCCATAGGTCCGGGACCGATTATAACAGTATAACCGCCGGGCTCTACGCCGGTAAGCTTCAGCGCATTGTACGCAGTTCCGCCGGTGTCTGCAAGTGACCCTTCATCATAGGAGACGTTCTCGGGCAGCAGTGTCAGTGCTTTCTGGTCATATACCTGATACTGCGCGTAGCAGCCAGGAGTGTTGTGGCCATAGTGGTGGTGCCCGGCATCTGAATTCCCGTAATTCAGGCAGAGGTTGTAGAAGCCCTGCATACACATTTCGCAGGTACCGCATCCACAATGTGCTTCACCTGCAACGCGGTCACCGACTTTTAATGTCGTTACCGCCTCCCCCAGCTCAACAACGCGTGCCGCGAATTCATGTCCGGCCACAAACGGATAATATGGCGGCCAGCCGTTTTTCCGAACTTTCCCACTGAATATGTTGGGATCAGAGCCACAAATCGCAACGGATTGAACCGCTACAAGGACCTCACCGCGCCGTGGCTTGGGAATATCGATTGAAATAACCTCAAATTTACCCGGTTCCAATATCTGAACCGCTTTCATTTTTCCTTCCACTTTGTCACTCTCTTTCTCATTATTAAATACAGCACCGCAAATTCTTGGATACACTTTCATAAATTTAAAGAGATATAAGACTATTATTTATTGTGATTTTGGCGTTCAGCTGGTATGCCACTTGAATATAATTTATATAGGCAATTGAAACTATAGGAAAATTATCGCATAAAGCTTAAAAAAAATCAACATAAAACTCACAATTTTTTGGTGCTAAATTTAATATATTTGTTGTAATATTTTTGTTAAATGTGACTAATTTATTATTAACTCTGGTTTCTTTTTAAGTTTTTCTTGCATTTTCAATAATAACTTTTATAATATTTGGTGTATGGTATTATTGTGGTATGCCACCTTAATACAGACATCAAATTAGACTTATGGACTTATTTTATATTTTCAATACTATTCTAAATACTAAAATATAATTCTAAGAAAGGAACATGCAAAATGAGCAAATGGACAATACCTGCACAAGGTGGAAACATGGAAGCGCCCAATGGTATCTATTACCAGAACATGACCAATTGCGAAGTCAGCGAGCGCCTGAAGAAAAATGACATCATCCTTATTCCGGTAGGTTCCACAGAGAATCACGGTGCAAGTGCACCCTACGGTGAAGACACTTACCTTGACACTCGTCTTTGTGAGCAGGTCGCAATGGCGACAGGCTGCACTGTAGCTCAACCGATATGGTACGGCTCACATCCTTACCATCACCTTGGCCAGAAGGGTACCATTATGATCCCGGAGGAAATTCTTGCAGATTATCTGGTTTATGTGTTTGCAGGGTTCTGGAATGCCGGCTTCCGTAAGATGGTGGTTGTAAACGGGCACGGTCAGGACTATGTTATTCCGCTTGCAATACATAAATTTGGTAAAAAGTTCCAAGTACCTGCTATTGTTCTCTATACTCATTTCTGGAACTGCGCAAAAGAAGAGCTGGATGTCAAGGAAAACGGCGGACCATTTACAACGCCCTTTATTCATGCTGATGAAGTCGAACAGTCCTGGTCTCTGGCGCTTTTCCCGGAGTTTTGCAAGCAGGAGTACGCAGTTAAGGTCGATCCAGCTCCGCTATTGCCCGCAGGTCATATTAACAATTCCGCTGAGCGCGGTGTTGGCCCCATTAAGTGGTATAACGCGCTTGGTTCCTGTGGTATGGAATGTATTTGCCAGCCTCAGGGCGTTATTGGCGACCCCACTCTGGCAGATGCCGAAAAGGCCCGCCGCGGAATTGAAAAGACACGTGATTATCTGGAAAAGCTGGTCAACGATATTCTTGAGAAGTATCCGGCAGGTCAGCTGCCTCCCATTGAGATGATGACACAGCGCCGTAGAGAAGATATCGAAGCCGTTATCAAGGGACCAAACGAACCAGGCGGACGTCATATCTATACGCTGACCTATTAATTAATTTTGCTATACATGTGATTTACACCGGCAGACGACTATTCAGACTGAATACAGCCAATATACCCAAATATAGGGTTTATTTGAAATGAGGGAAATTCAATGAGAAATTGGAAATTCGCCATATCCTCTGCTGATGAAGCTCCGGACAGCGCACCGATCCTTTTAAAGGGCGATATCTGCGAGATTTTAAAGGAAGCTGCGAGGCTTGGCTATGATGCTGTGGAAATCCATGTCAGAGAGACAGACGACATTGATTATGAAGTTATTAAAAAGTGCCGTGACGAATATAACATTAAAATTTCGGCGATTGTAACGGGACGTCTTAACACACACGGCAAATGCAACCTTATGGACGACATCCCGTATATAGCCCATGCCGCTGTTGAAGGTATAAAAACGTACATCGGTATTGCTTCAAATCTGGACGCCGATATCGTTTTGGGATGGGTAAGGGGAAATGTCCCTCCCGGAGGCCGCAAAAGTAAATATATGAGCCGATTAGCAAAAAAATTAAAAATCCTGGCGGAATTTGCCGCCCAAAGGAACGTGAAGATTTTCGTGGAAGTAATCAACCGGTATGAGACTAATGTTTTTAATACAGCTAAAGAAATTGTCGTTTTTCTTGAAAATTACAATATACCTAACTGCTATGTGCATCTTGACACATTTCATATGAATATCGATGAAGTGGATTCGGCTGAAGCTATCATCACCTGCGGAGAAAAGCTTGGTTATATG
>DOHN01000162.1:8759-14456 GCA_003535195.1 Ruminiclostridium sp. | reverse complement strand
ATTTTGAGGGCTGGTATTTTAAATGTGTAAGCCAAAACCGGAAGAACATCATGGCCTTTATTCCGGGAGTATCCTACGGCTGTTCCGAAGAGGACAGCCATGCGTTTATTCAGGTTATTGACGGCTCCCGGAACCGGTCGGGTTACTTCTCCTTCCCCCTCTCGGATTTTAAATATGCCCAAGACAAACTGGAGCTTCATTTTGGCAAGAACAGCTTTTCCAGAAGCGGGCTTACTGTTTCACTGAAAAATAAGGACATGTCGTACGAGGGCTGTCTGAATTTTGAAAGTTCTTCATCCTTTCCCAAATCTCCGCTGAATCCGGGCATTATGGGTCCTTTTGGATTCCTGCCGTTCATGGAATGCTATCATGGGGTAGTACATGTAAATCACCGGCTGTCCGGAGTGATTGATATTGATCATCAGCCTCAGGATTTTTCAAATGGCTCAGGTTATATTGAAAAAGATTGGGGAACCTCCTTTCCCCAGTCCTGGATATGGATCCAATGCAATCACTTTGAAGATACGGAAGGTTCATTTATGCTGAGCTATGCACATATTCCTTTTCTAGGGAGAAGCTTTAAAGGACTCATTTCATTTTTTAGCGTCAACGGGCAGTTTTACCGATTTTCCACCTATCAGGGCTCCCGCCTGACCGATTTAGTCTTAAAGGATGACACCCTTTCGGCTCTTGTTGAGGGAAAACAGCATAATTTGAGGCTGACTGTCGAAATTCAGCCGGGCAGCCGGCTGAAGGCGCCCAGAAATGGCGCAATGATCCATGCGTTGACGGAGAGCATGAATTCCAGCCTGGAAATAAGTATCACCAAAAAAAACGGTGATATTCTCTATAGCGGACAAGGTACCGTTGTGGGAGTAGAAATAGCAGGAGACCTCTCCAAACTCATTAGCGTTTAAAATTCCTTTGCCCTATTCTGGTAGCCGGGAATTCATAGTATAATAAAAAAGTCTTGAAAAATTTGGGCATTGAAAACAGCGGAGGAATGGATATGCATATAACTGAAACGTCTTTCGGGTACCTGCCTGACGGGAGACAGGTTTCCCTGTACACTCTGGTAAACCGTACCGGAATGAAAGCAGAAATCATCAATTACGGCGGCATTATCGTTTCCCTTACGGCGCCGGATCGGCAAGAACGCATGTCCGACGTGCTTTTAGGGTTTGACAGCCTGGAAGGCTATATAGAGCATCCCTGGTTTGGCTCTCTTATAGGAAGGCACGCCAACAGGATAGAAGGGGCCGAGATCACCATTAACGGAGTCTGCTATAAGCTGACGCAAAATGAAGGAAACCATCAGCTTCACGGCGGCGAAGGCGGTTTTCACCAAAAGCTCTGGGACTCCCGCATCCTCTCGGACGGGGATGGGCAAAGACTTGAGCTCAGCTGCTTTTCTCCCGACGGTGAAGAGGGTTATCCGGGGAATCTGGAAACCCGTGTCATCTACAGCCTGACCAATGAGAATCTCCTTCAAATACAATATTTTGCCGTGGCCGACCAGGATACGGTTGTAAACTTAACAAACCATGCATATTTTAATTTATCGGGCTGCCAGGGAGAAAATATCCTCTCACACAGCCTTGAGCTGAACGCCGGTTTTTATACACCTGTCAATTCCGATTTAATCCCAACAGGTGAAATTCTTCGCGTCCAAAATACGCCTTTTGATTTTCTTAAACCAAACGCCCTGGGCGACGGACTTGCCGGCTGCGGCCAGAATGAGCAATTGGGTATTGGATCAGGCTATGACCACAACTTTGTTTTGAACATTTCAGAAGGGCTGCTTGGTGAGGCGGCCCGGGTTTACGATCCGGCCTCGGGGCGGCTGATGAAGGTTTATACTACCTGTCCGGGCCTGCAGCTTTATACGGGCAATTATCTGGACGAAACCATGACCGGCAAAGGCGGCGTTGCCATGGCGAAGTGGCAGGGTCTCTGTCTGGAAACCCAGTATTTTCCCAATTCTATGAAATACCCGCATTTTCCCTCTCCATTATTGAAAGCGGGCATGACCTACCACCATACAACCATCTACCAGTTTACCGCTCAATAAATACAGCAAAATCGCTTCCCTTTCCCTCTTCACTCATCACACGGACCGATCCGCCATACAGCTGTGCAATATGCTTTACAATGGAAAGGCCCAGACCTGTGCCGCCCATTGCTCGCGAGCGGCCTTTATCGACCCGGTAAAAACGCTCAAAGATCCGGTCTGTGTGATCAAGGGGGATCCCGATACCGGTATCCTTCACATGGATTTCAACCTGGCTGCCCGCCTGCTCCGCCGTTACAGTGACAGTCCCGCCGGGCTTATTGTATTTAATGCCATTATCTACGAGATTGAGCAGCAGCTGTTTCATTCTGTGGCGATTGGCCTTAAGAATGAGATGGGGATCTATCTGAAGATGGAGGGTCACCCCTTTTTCCGAAGCGGCATTATTCAGCATGGACTCGATTTCCTGCGCCAGGGGAAGCAATGCAAAAGGCTGCCTGTCATTTTCCTCTTTCATGCTTTCAATCTCCGACAGCTCCAGGATGTCATCAATCAAAATGCGCAGCCGGTCGGCTTCAATCTCAATAATATCCAAAAATTTAGACGCCACCTTGGCATCATTAATGGCTCCGTCCTTCAGCGTTTCCACAAACCCATGGATGGATGTCAGCGGGGTTTTAAGCTCATGGGTGACATTGGAAACAAATTCCGAACGCATTTCCTCCAGCTTTCGAATCTGCGTAATATCATGTATATACACCAAAGCTCCTATATTGGCCTCTTTCTTGTCCATTGGATAAACGGGCGACGCGTGGAGCGACAGAATCCGCTTGCCGCCCTGGTACAGATTAATCTGATCATTGATCACTTTATTGCCCGCAATGGTTTTTAAAAGAATATTATTAAGCTGCCGGTTCCGTATGACCTGAACCAGCGGCACGCCCATCTGAACAGAGGCTCCGCTCAGGCCAAAAAGCTTGCAGGCAATGGGATTGATCATCAGAATATGCATGGTATTGTCCACTGCAATCAGGCCGGCATCCATACTATTGATGATGGTATCCACACGGGCGTTCCTCTCCTTCAGCTCCCGGATGATCTCCTCTATATCCCTGGTCATCGCGCCTAAGGTATACGAAAGCTCGCCCACCTCATCTTCGCGGCGGCCTTTCTTCAAATTTTCCTTGCGGGGCCTTCCATATTTTTTAACAAGCAGCGCAAGAGGCTTTATGGCGTAGTTGGAAAGCTTGATGGCAAGCAGGGATGAGATGGCCATAGCCACAATAATCGCTACGATTTCATAAAGAATAATGGTATTTCGTATATTAATGATGTAATCCAGAGAGGCGGAAATGCGCAATATGGCCGATTGACTTTTAGAATAACTGGCCAGATAGATCAGATTCAACCCGGTTGTCTCACTCTTTCTGATATCGGCTCCGATACCTTCGGCAAGAGCTTCCTTTACTTCAGGCCGTTCTGAATGATTGCCCATCGTTAAGGATTGGCCGTAAGAATCCGCCAGTACATCGCCTGCCGGATCAATTAGTGTAATACGTCTTTTGGCTCCCGCTTTTGTATTGGGATCAAAGCTGCTCATCACGGCCTCGGAGATGTCGGCCAGGTATTTGTCGCCAATGTCATCCAGCTTCATATCCTTCATCATGTAGCTGATCAAAACGGCTTCATGCTGAAGGCTGCTTTTTACTTCATTGATATACATATCATAGGCATACCGATATGTGGTGTACGAAATCAGAGCCGATACAATGACGGCCAGCACCAGATAAAGCGCTACAATGCGGCGTCTCATATTGTTTTGCCTCCATCCTCCGATGCAAATTTTCTCGCAACCTGCTCGGCCACCCGTATGCCGTCAACGGCCGCACTGACTATGCCGCCGGCATAGCCTGCGCCCTCGCCGGCAGGAAAGAGTCCCCCCATTGAAACAGACTGGAACAGATCATTACGCATCATCCTCACCGGAGAGGAGGTCCTTGTTTCAATGGCTGTCAGCAGAGCATCCGGATGCATAAACCCCTTGAGCTTTCTTTCAAAGGCGGGCAGGGATTGTTTGATGCCCGAAACCACATAAGAAGGCAAAATATCTGAAAGAGATGTAAAAACCGTTTCTCCCGTATAGCTTGGTTTGACGGTTCCGGGTTTCCGGCTGGGCACATCATTGAGAAAATCTGATAATTTTTGGACGGGCGCCCCTTTGCCTTCTGTTTTCTTGTAACAGCTCCGTTCCAGCCGCCTTTGATATTCCATTCCCGCCAGCGGGTGGACGCCTCCAAAATCAGAAGGGGAAACCGACACCACATAAGCGCTGTTGGCATTGATTCCGTTCCTGGCATGATAGCTCATGCCATTGGTGACAATGCTGTTCTCTTCCGATGCGGCGGCAACTACGATGCCCCCGGGGCACATACAGAAGCTGTAGGCCGTTCTCTCGCCAAGATGCTCATAGAGCTGATAATCGGCGGCGCCCAGCTTAAAATGCCGGACTTTCCCGTACTGTGCCTCATTGATCCACTCCTGCAGATGTTCTATCCGCACGCCCACCGAAAAAGGCTTCTGCTGCATTTGGATACCCTGCCTGCAAAGACCTGCAAAGGTATCCCTTGCACTATGGCCAATGGCCAAAACCACTGCCGGAGTATCAATTTCCCTTCCATCTGAAAGTTTTACCCCGCGGACCCTGTCGTTTTTAACAAGAAGAGAATCCATGCGCGTTGAAAAAAGGAATTCAGCCCCTTTATCCGTCAGCTTTTTCCGCAGCGCAACCATAATGTTTTTCAGTACATCGGTACCGATATGGGGCCTGGCTTTATACAGAATCTCTTCCGGTGCACCGCAGGCATGAAATATCTCCAGCACCCTGGTACACCTCGGATCATTGATGCGTGTAGTCAGCTTGCCGTCGGAAAAGGTGCCCGCACCCCCTTCGCCGAACTGAACATTGGACTCGGGATTCAGTATTCCCTTAGTCCAAAAGGCTTTGACACTTTGGGTGCGCTTTTCAATCTCCTCGCCGCGCTCCACTATAATGGGCAGAAAGCCTCGCTCAGCCAGTTCAAAAGCACAAAAAAGCCCGCATGGCCCCGCCCCTATGATAACAGGCCGGGTTGTGGGGGCTGCGGCCGGAACAGAAGGAACCTGCAGCGGCTGAAACAACTGAATATTTTTTGCTGTTCGGATATGACCGTCTATAGACGCCAAAACAGAATAAACACAAGCCAGCTCATTCTTCTTCCTGGCGTCAATAGATTCCCTGACGATTCTAAGGTCCCTGATATCGCGCTCTGAAATGCCCATATGCTTTGATGAAGCCATTCTGATAAGCTTCCATTCATTTTCAGGCGTCATATCGGACAGGGGAATGATTATATTTCTTACCAGATATTGCATGCCAATCTTCCTATGGTTGTCTTCCGCCTTCACCAGCTGAAGTGCTTTGATCCTCGGGCGCTTCATTAATGATAACCTTGACGTTATAATCCCCCACCAGGGTTGCATCGCCCGGAAGATCCACTGAGAGTGAAACCTGGTGTTCTCCCTTTCCAAGTCCTCCCACATCGACGGAAAGCCGGATATCGTCCTTAGTAATGGTGTTGATGAATTCCGCTCTGCCGCTGATGGTCAGCTTGATCCATTCATCGGCGACCCGATATTCCTTGTTTCCG
>DOHN01000162.1:5103-8622 GCA_003535195.1 Ruminiclostridium sp. | reverse complement strand
CATTCATCGGCGACCCGGTATTCCTTGTTTCCCGACGTATCGCTTTCGTAAATAAATATCTGGCTGGAGGGCACCTCAATTTCACGTGTGGCGAACTTTTCCAGGACCACTTCCGCTATGAGCTGATCGGTGTCCGCCTTCAATGCGGTTAAACCCTCAGGCAGCTTGAAATTGAGAGGCGTTTTAAAAGTCTCGGATTTATTGCTGATGTCAATGGGATCTGCGTCTATTTTTGCCAAACCATCCAATAAAGTCCTGGTGCCTAAAACCCGGATTTTTGGTATGGAATAGCGTACTTCCTTCAGATAGTAGCCCGGCGCGGGGGATCCTTTCGTCGCAGCCGTGACAGGAACCGATTTTGCCAGATCAAAGGTAACAATGATGGGAACCTTGCCTTCAAACTGCTTCAGGGGCTGACCGTCCGCATCCAATACGATCCCTTTCATCATAATTTCCCTGCTGTCCTTAATATCATTCAAATTGATCTGTGCAACGACCTTGCTGACCTTCGACATACTGCTTTCCTTTTCTTCCAGGATGACAGTGCTGGGTTCAAATTTAAGATTGACCAGCTCGTAGCCTGCAGGGAGGCTTCCCGTATACGCGACACTGACCGGGTACTGCCTTCCCACAACCCTTTCAATATTCAAGTTTAAGGCTGAAGGATTATAGGCGAAAATCACAATATCCTGATCGCCAAGGTATTGGGGAGGATTTATGGCAACCCGCCTGGAACCTGATTCGGTAATCCCCGATAAATCAATGGAGACTTCGAAATCATTGCCCGTAACGCTCATGATTCTATCTCTCCGGCCTTTTATTTTCACATCAATGCTAAGGGGAAGCTGGGTTCCTACGATCTGAAGATTATTGGCCTCCAGAATCTCTGCATTGTTTGATAATGGCACTGCCAGGGTTCTCTCATCGTAAGGGTTGTCCCGATCCAGGACCAGGAACCAGATAAGAATGGCAAAAAACACCGAAACAACTTTTATGACCGAATCTCTTTCAAACAGGTTATTAAGCATCTTCATTCTTCTTCACCTTTCTAAAAGTAAAAAGTTTTCGGTCATTTTCACTTTCCAGCAGGAATTTTGACAATGCTTTACGCAGCATATCCGGGGTAAGACTTCTGGTTAACCCGCCGTTATGCGCATAGGAAATCTTGCCCGATTCTTCGGATACAACCACCGCTATGGCATCGGATACCTCGGTGATGCCGAGGGCGGCCCGATGGCGCGTTCCAAGCTCCCGGCTCAGGCCTGCGTTCTGGGTCAGGGGCAGGTAGCAAGCCGCAGCTTTGATCGTATTATTGCTGATAATAACAGCTCCGTCATGGAGCGGAGTTTTCGGCGTGAAAATATTTCCCAGCAGCTCGCTGGATACCAGTGCATTGATCTGGGTGCCGGTATTGATAATATCACCAATCTTTGTTTCTCTCTCGATAATGATAAGCGCACCGATATAGTCCTTTGAAAAAGCTGCACAAGCCTGGACAATCGATTCGATAGTGGCAATTATTCTAAGCCGCTCCTCACTGTCTTTCCGAATCATGAAATCTTTAAATCCGCTTGAGCCAAGCTTTTCAAGCGCTCTTCGCAGTTCAGGCTGAAACAGTACAATCAAACCGAAGCCAAAAATCTGCAACGCGCCCTGGAGAAGAAATGCGATGGTTTTCAGCCCCATCATCTGGGAGAGCTTTGAAAATACCAGAATAAAAAGGAGGCCTTTCACAAGCTGAATGGCCCGGGTTTCCCGAACCAGCTGAATCACCTTAAAAACAACATAGGAAACTACGGATATCTCAATCAGCATCCTGATGATATCCAGAGGCCCGGTCAGCCCCAAAAAACTCATAATATAACCGAAAATACTCCCTATTCTTCCGTTTCCAGGCACTCTACAAGCTCCTTAATGTACAAGTATAAAGCAAAACAAGTCATCTGCTTCCACAGAATAAATTATATCCCCTTGCAGCTGCTTTTTGTAGTAGTAATTTATTCCCATTAAGTTCTGTGTGGGTTCAAAACGCACAAACCTTATGAATACTCAACCCTCATACTAAAATAAATACAACATTCTTATGATAACACGGGGAATCAGATAAATCTATAGCCCACCCCTCTGACCGTTTCTATATATTCAGGCTTGCTGTCATCCTCTTCAATTTTTTGCCGCAGATACCGTATGTGTACATCCACCGTTCTGGTTTCCCCAAAATAATCAAATCCCCAGACCTTTTCAAGAAGGGTATCCCGGGATAAAACCTTGCCGTGGTTCTGCATTAAAATTTTAAGCAGCTCATATTCTTTCAGCGTCAATTCCAGCTTATCCTTGCCCTTATAGACCTCATGACGTTCAAAATCCATGGTGATATCGCCAATGGCAATGGTTTCGGAAATTGGTTCGCCGGGAATATTGGTGCGCCTGAAGAGTGCTTTCACTCTGGCTGTGAATTCTCTTGTGGAAAAGGGTTTCGTTATGTAGTCGTCAGCACCGAGCTCCAACCCCAATACCCTGTCAAATTCCTCGCTTTTGGCAGTCAGCATGATAACAGGCAGATTTTTCAATTTTGCACTTTGCCGGATTCTTCTCAATATTTCAGTGCCGTCAATTCCCGGAAGCATAATATCCAGGATAAACATATCGGGAATCATTGAATCACAGGCATCAAGCATTTCTTCCCCGCTTGAAAAAACACTTACTTCATAGCCTGCGGCCTCCAGATTATACTGAACAAGCTGCTGAATATGGGGCTCGTCTTCCACAAGGATTATTTTCTGTTTCACTGGCATGCCTCCCTAATCCTTTTCTTCCGTATCCTGCTCCAGCTCCTCTCTGATGTCGGGATGCTGCAAATGCCGGTGCTTTCCCGTCTCATTGTATACCACCCATTCACCGATATTGGTTGCGTGATCGGCAATCCGTTCCAAATATTTTACAATGAACATTATATCAATCAGCTGCTCTATGGATTCATTCCCGGCCCTGATCTGCATGGCGATATCCATGGTCAGTTCATTAAACAGATTGTCTACAAAGTCGTCATCGCTGCAGACTTTCTGAGCTGTTTCCACATCTCCGTTAATAAAAGCATCTATGCTGCGCCCAACCATGCTTCTGGCTTTCTCGGCCATACAGAAAATTTGAGGGTTCAGCTTTATAGGCTTTGGGGCGAGTCTTATGATCAAATCTGAAATATCCGCCGACTGGTCAGCGATTCTTTCTAAATCGGTAATCATTTTCAGCGCGGACCCTATCAACCGCAAATCCTTTGCCAGAGGCTGCTGCAAGGCAAAAAGAGTCATGCATTGTTTTTCAATTTTATTTTCAACATTATCAATCTCATCATCGTGGGCGACAATCTCTCCGGCCAATTCCACATCCATTTCCCGAAGCGCGAAAATAGTCTTGTCAAGCGCTTCCTCTACCATGCCCCCCAGCCTGCTGATCTCTTCCGTCAACTCCTGCAAGCTTCTTTCAAGTGAATATCTCATTCTATACGCCTCCATTCCGGAT
>DOHN01000162.1:4730-4966 GCA_003535195.1 Ruminiclostridium sp. | reverse complement strand
CCTCATTTCTCCTCTTAATACCAAGAAACTACCCAGACCTGCTTTCTTTATTTTTACCTTGCAAAGCCGTACTTAAAACACCATCAGCCAAATCTTCCGGTAATATATCTCTCTGTCCGTTCATCCTCGGGCTTGCTGAAGATCTTTTCAGTGGTATTATACTCCACCAGGTCACCCAGAAGGAAAAAAGCGGTCCGGTCGGAAATTCGCCCGGCCTGCTGCATATTATGAGTGAC
>DOHN01000162.1:0-4451 GCA_003535195.1 Ruminiclostridium sp. | reverse complement strand
GCAATACAAAGCCGCTGCTGCTGTCCTCCTGAGATTCCCAGGGCACTTTTATGCAGCCGGTCTGAGACTTCCTCCCATAATGCCGCCGATTTCAGGCTTTTTTCAACGATTTCATCAAGGGCTGCCTTCTTCTTGACCCCATGTATTTTAGGGCCGTAAGCCACATTGTCATAAATGGACATGGGAAATGGATTGGGCTTTTGGAAAACCATGCCTACTCGCTTTCTAAGCTCCACCACATCCACATTGGTCAAAATTTCCTGGCCGTCCAGAGTGATGCTTCCTGTAATCTTAACATTCTCTATAAGGTCGTTCAGCCGGTTCAAAGTTTTCAAAAAAGTGGATTTTCCGCATCCGGAAGGTCCGATAAGGGCTGTGATCTCGCCCTCGTAAATATTCATATTAATATTGTTCAAGGCCTTAAAATCCCCATAATAGAGATTCAGGTCCCTTATTTTTATTTTCGTTTTTCTTGGTTTTGTGTTCATACTATTTTTCAACCCCATTTATTTCTTCTAAACATGATGAATTCAACCGATCCCTTTTTCCTTCACCAGCCGCCTGCCAATTCTGTTTGCAGCAAAATTCAAAAGTGCGATGATGATCATCAGCATCGTCGCAGTGGCAAAAGCGCTTTGAAAGTCCGCTTCCTCAAGAGCCACAACATACAGGTGCACCGACAGAGTTCGGACGCTGCTGGTCAGAAGTTGTTCCACAGCCGGAATTTTGGGAACCGATCCAACGGTATACATCACCGCTGCCGATTCTCCGATGACCCGCCCCATACCCAGAATAACAGCTGTAAGGATTCCAGGTATGGCACTGGGCAATATTACCTTATAAATGGTCTGGAGCCTTGATGCCCCTAATGCGAGACTGCCTTCGCGGTAACCGGGGTTTACCGATAAAAGAGCTTCTTCCGTCGTTCTCACAATGGTGGGCAGAATCATGATGCTTAAGGTAAGAGCGCCCGAAGCGACAGAAAAGCCCAGCTTCAGCGTACCCTTAAAAAAGATGTACCCAAACAAACCATAAATAATGGATGGAATACCGGCCAGGCTCTCCGTCGCAAAACGGATGATGCGGACCAGAACCCCCTGTTTGGCATACTCCGTCAAAAAAATGGCGGCAGATACACCAATGGGCACTGAAATAATCAGTGTCGCCGCAATCAGGAGCAGCGTTCCGACGATCATAGGCAGTATCCCTGTTTTGCCCCGGTATAGGTTGTACTCGCTTGTAATAAACTCCCAATTAAGTCCTGAGATCCCTCTGAAAATTATGTAACTCACCATCCAAAGCAGGAATCCCACTGTAATCAGGGAGAAAGTCCATATTAATATTTGTAAAAACGTATCCTTCATTTTTCTTTTTCTGCTCAATGGTTTCCCCCCTTATTTGCTCGCAGATTTGCTGGCAATCAGATTCAAAACCAGGTTCAGTAAAACAATAAAGACGAACAAAACAACGCCTATTCCAAATAGCGCCGACTGATGAAAGGGACCTGCATAGGACATATCCTTGGCAATGGCGGCGGTCATGGGACTTACCGTACTCAACAATGATTTGGGCATATTGGGCAAATTTCCGCAGACCATAATCACTGCCATGGTTTCACCGAGTGCCCTGCCCATGCCCAGTATGACGGAAGACACGATGCCCGATCTCGCGGCCGGAATCATCACCTTAAATATCGTTTCCATTTTTGATGCGCCAAGGGCAAGAGAGCCTTCCTTATACTCTCTCGGCACCGCTCTTAGGGAGGTTTCTGTAATATTGACAATGGTCGGAAGGACCATGATCGAAAGAATAATGATCATGGCAAGAAGACTGGTCCCCGTCGGGCTTCCGAGATGAACACGGATAAAGGGGACAATTACGGTGAGACCGAAAAAGCCGTATACAACCGACGGAATGCCTGCAAGAAGCTCAATGGCCGACTTTAAAATGCCGGCAATCCGTTTTGGCGCGATTTCAGCCAGCATGACAGCCGTAAATATGCCAATGGGCACACCAATTATAATGGCTCCCGCCATGCCGTAAACCGAAGCAAGAATCATGGGAAGTATCCCGTAATGAGGGACCTTATAGGTCGGCGTCCATTCCGTGCCGAAAATGAATTTTGAAATCCCAACCTCCAAAATCGGCGGGACGCCTTCAATAAATATATAAACGCAAATGATAATTACAGAAAAAATCATTAAAAATGCAGAAACAGCAAAGATTAATTCTATTGCTTTTTCATAGCTCAGTCCTGTTTTCTTTTTTGGGGCAAGTGCAGCTTCCATCTCCATCACTCCGTCTTTTATTAAACAGCTAAAGGCAGACCCTTTCAAGGTCCGCCCGAATACCTGTAGTTGCTATTTCTTTACCGGCACTGCTTCCTTTGCAATAATCTCAGCGCCCTCTTCCGAGAATACGAAGTCTATGAATGCCTGTTCAAGCTCATCCGGCTTTCCTTTTGTCACCATGTTGAAAGGGCGCTTTATGGTGTAAATGCCATTTTTGACATTTTCAATAGTTGCGATCAGACCCTCTACAGTGACGTTTTTAACGGTGTTATCAGAATAAGCCAGGGAAATATACCCGATTGCGTTAGGGTTCTGGGCTACAACGGTTTTTACTTCACCGGTCTTGGCCGCTTCCTGGTCAGCCTTCACCTGGTCTGCTACTTCAAAAATGGTTTCAAAGGCTTCTCTGGTACCCGACGCGGCGTCGCGGGCGACAACTACGATGGGAGCATCGTCTCCGCCGGCATCTTGCCAATTGGTGATCTCTTTTTTATAGATCTTTGCGATTTGTTCTTTTGTAAGGTCCTGAACTTTATTGGCGGGATTTACAATGATGGCGATGGCGTCATCTGCCATTTGAAAAACTTCAAGCCCCTGGTTCTTCTCTTCGTCTTTTACCGCTCTGGAAGCTGTTCCGATATTGGCGGTATCTGCTATAGCAGCCTTTATGCCGGCGCTGGAACCATCTCCGATGTATTCAATTTTAACCTTGGGGTTCTTGGCCATGTAAGTATCGATTAATTCCTGAAATATCTTTGCTACAGATGTAGAACCTTCTATCACGAGTTTGCCCGAAAGTTCTTTATCAACCGTACCTTTCGTTGCGGGAGCTGATGATAAGGGACCCGATGTTGAGGGAGCATCGGTATTTTGTCCTCCGCAGGCTGTAATGCCTAATACAAGTGTTGCAGCCAAACCAATGGCAGCAAATTTTTTGCTTATTTTCATTTATTATTTCTCCTTTCATTTCTCTTGTGCCATTTCATATCTTACAGCCATAATATTACTCTGCCATTATTATAAGAAAATCAAGGAGATGTTAAACCTTTGTTAACCGCTTATTTTGCTTAAGAGAACCTCCAGCGAAAGTCTGGCGCCGATAGCGCCCTTTTTATAGCTTGTTTCAGCTTCTGCGCAGCTCTTTAGAAGTTTTCTTAAGTATCCTTCATCCATTTTCCGGGCCTGATTCATCATGATTTTCAGGGCATAGGGATGTTTCCCCTGAAAATAGCTGCCGATATCAGCCTGGGTTGCGCCTTTATTTTGCAGGCATTTAAGCTTTAATATTTCACCGGTCTGCTTGGAAAGCATGGACAAAATCTTTTGTTCAGGCTCTTTAATTTCGAGCATATCTTTTAGAAGTGCAAGGGCTCTGGGGGCATTTTGCTGAGCCACGGCATCCAGCAGGTCAAAAATGACGCTTTTAATGGTGGGTATGGATAAAAGCTTAATATCCTCAAGGGTAATTTCCTTGCGTTCGCCAAGATAGGCATCCAGCTTAATCATCTCATTCTTAAGGGCATACATATCCGGTTCGCTGACAGCCACAAGATGTTGGGCAGCTTCCACCGAAATTGTTTTTCCCATTGTCCGAAAACCCTTGACAACCCACGGAACCAATTCCCTTTCAGTAAGCTGGTTAAACTCCAGGGCCAGTCCGTGCTTTACAATTTGCTTATAGAGCCCCAGCCTTTTGTCGATCTGGTTCTCTATAAAAACAAGACAGGCGGTATCGGGCAGCTCCGGAATGTATTGTTTCAGCACTTCCTGGCTTTTGTTGCCAGCCGCCGTACCATCAGAATCGGATTCCTTTTTGGCTTTGTTAATGAAAAGAGAGGAGTTTTTAACAAGAACCAGCTTTTTATCGGCAAAAACGGGAAAGGTATCACAGGCATCGATCAGCGCATCAATATCCACTCTGTTCTCAAAGATTGAATAATTAAGCCCTTCTTCATCCTTTTCCAAAACAATTTTCTTGATTTCACCAACATAATAGTCAACCAGGAAAGGCTCATTCCCCGAAAAAAGGTAAACCTTTGCCGGTGCTTTATTTTTAATCTGGCTCTTGAGATCGGTAAGCTCAGATCCTCTATCCTTTTTAGCAGCCACTAAAAAACACTCCCTTATTCGTCAGCATTGTCAGGGGCACGATTTTTCTTA
>DOHN01000037.1:8359-10175 GCA_003535195.1 Ruminiclostridium sp. | reverse complement strand
CCTGTGCCCGCCGGGCACACCATAAAAAAAGCTGCCTTATCCTAAGATAAAGCAGCCTTTTAAGCGAATAGGCCAATTACAGGCTCAATACTCCGTTAATGATAAAATTGATTAAGAATAAAGCGGTGACGATATACATAATCGGATGGACCTCTTTGGCCTTGCCCTTTGCAATTTTAACCAGAACATAGGCAATAAATCCTGCCGATATACCGCTGGATATGCTGTATGCAAATCCCATTAAAACTGCCGTTAAGAAGGCAGGGAAAGCTTCGTCAAAATCCTCCCATTGGATTTTCCCAAAGGATCCCATCATGAGGATACCGACGATGATCAAAGCCGGAGCAGTCGCCGCAGCAGGAATAACCCCCGCAATGGGAGCAAAAACAAGGCATACGAGGAACAGAACAGCGGTTGTAACGCTGGTCAAACCTGTTCTGCCGCCTGCGCCAATACCGGCAGCACTTTCTACGTATGTAGTAGTGTTGGAGGTACCTAACAGAGCGCCGATGGAGGTAGCTGTCGCGTCGGCAAACAGCGCCTTGTCCATTTTTGATTTGAAGCCCTTTCCCTGAAACAGCTCAGCTTCATCCTTATCGTCGAATATGCCGGTCTTTTTGCCGGTTCCGATAAAGGTTCCGATGGTGTCAAATGTGTCGGAAAGGCTGAACGAAAAAATCGTGGTAATAACGAGAACAAGCTTGGACGAATCCGCAAAAAGCCCTGAAAAATCAAGTGCGAAGAAGGTCTGTGAAATATCGGATACCTGATAGGCGGAAGAAGAAAAGTCAAGGATAGTCACGCCCATGGGGATACCGATAATGGTGGTAGAGATAATACCGATCAAAATGGCGCCTTTTACTTTAAGGATCATCAGAATAGCCGTGATAGCCAGACCGATCAGTGCAAGCTGGGCGCTTTTATCTGCAAAATTAACAAATGCAGGTACAACACTGCCTCCGCCGGCAATCACGGTCCCCGGTGTTCCGTCTGCACCAGGAACAACCCCTAAAAAGGGAGCTTCGCTGGTAAACTTTAAGAAGCCGGCGCTTTTGAAGCCAATATAGGAAATAAAAAGTCCAATACCGCCGCCGATAGCGTATTGGAGAGATTGTGGAATAGATTTGATGATGGATTTTCTGATCTGGGTAGCCGTGATAAGGATATTGATGATACCGCAGATAAAAACCATGGCAAGGGCTTGCTGCCAGGTAAAATTAAGGGCAAAGCATACCGTATAGGTAAAGAATGCATTCATTCCCATACCTGGAGCCTGTGCATAGGGTACGTTTGCGAAGAGACCCATAATCAGGGTTGCGATAACAGCTGCTAGAATTGTGGCCACATATACGCCGCCTTCAGGCATACCGGTTGCTCCCAGCATCGCCGGGTTGACAAAAATAATGTAGGCCATGGTGAAGAAGGTCGTGGCGCCAGCAACAATCTCAGTTTTGACATCCGTACCGTTCTCCTTGAGTCGGAATTTTTTTTCGAGAAATTCCATTTTTTCCCCTCCTATAAATTAATCCTCATCTTGCGCCTTAAAAATCAATAAAAGCACAACCTGCCCCGGTGCGCTTTTATTATTCTTAAACGTAGAATCAGAAAAAATACAAGAATCTGCTAAAAAGTCAAAAAAGCCTTCAGCTTTTACCTCAAGAATCGTTATTAACAGGAATATTTTATCATAAAACAGATCTTAATCAAGTGCCAAGACTTCATAAAAAAAATAGTTGCCGCACTATTTTTTTGTATATAGCGCAAAATTGAAAAAAACAAAAGGAGCGATCTCAAATTTTATTTTGAGACAGCTCCT
>DOHN01000037.1:1014-8161 GCA_003535195.1 Ruminiclostridium sp. | reverse complement strand
GGCAAAATCGGTGGTTACAATTTTCTCATAAGGAGCTTTTTGGGTGAGTTCTCCTGCTTCCTCCATAACCCGCTGGAGGAGCTCTAGCGATCCCTCTTTCAAGATGGGATCTTTGTTCCATGCATCAATGTCCTTATAGCGTTTTGCAACGTTTTCAAGAACGGCCGGATCGGTATCCGGGAAGGAGTCCTTGATGGCTTCGGCAATTTCTTTCGGCGTATGGGTGTCCACCCATTTTTGGCCCTTATAAAGTGCATTGGTAAAGCGCTGGATCAAATCTTTATTTTTTTCGATAAAGCTCTTTTTGGCAAAATATGCCGTATACGGTATTTCACCGCTGTCTTGCCCGATAGAGGCCAGCACATACCCCCTGCCTTCGTTTTCCAGCATGGTGGCGGTAGGCTCAAAAAGCGCTACATAGTCGCCGGTCCCTCCGGTAAAAGCGCCTGCCATAACAGCAAACTGAACGCTGGTATCCACTGTCAGATCTGTGTTGGGGTCCAAATGGTGTTTTCTTAAGACATGTTCCAGCGTCATCTCAGGGACTCCGCCCTTTCTGCCGCCAATAATGTACTTTCCTTTCAGGTTTTCCCATTGAAAATTGGGCTCAGGTTTTCGCCCCACGAGGAAGGATCCGTCTCTTTTAGTCAGCTGGGCAAATACAACGGCATGGTCTTCTTTCCCTTCATTGTAGACATAGATGCTTGCCTCCGGCCCTGCAAACCCAATGTCAACCTGACCGGAAATCACAGCCGTCATGACCTTGTCGGCTCCCTGGCCATTACTGAGCTCCAGCAGAATACCCTCTTCCTCAAAAAATCCTTTGTTGATTGCCACATATTGCGGTGCATAGAAAACCGAGTGAGTAACTTCGCTCAAGGTCACTTTTGTTTTGCTCTGGGTACCGCAGGATGCCAGAATAAAGGCGGCTGCAAGCAGTACCGTCATGATAAGAAGCCCCATTCTTTTCATTTTGAAGATCACCCTCCTATATAATGATGAATTTAAAATACAGCATCTTCAGGCTCCAAAGCCTCAGACTTTTTTTATGTTTCCTTTCAAGGTTCTTTCAAAGCTTTTCATGAATGCTTTTGGGCAGCCTGATTACCAACGAGCTTTTTCTCTATCAATACAACCCCCTGATACATCAGTGCCGCTGCAATGGCCAGGATAATCACACTGGTCATGACCAGATCCAGCTGGAACACCTGCCCTCCATAGACGATTAAATAGCCCAGCCCGGCTTTGGATACCAAAAATTCACCGGTAATAACGCCTACCCAGGACAGCCCCACATTCACCTTAAGGGCGTTGATCATGGCCGGGATATTAGAGGGAAGCACCACTTTAAGAAATACCTGGAAGCGGCTTGCACCGAATGTCTCTACCAGCTTGATCTTCTCTTCATCTGTCCGGATAAAAGCATTGAGCATTTCCAGTATGGTAACGATCAGCGAAATGGCCAGCGCCATAACAATAATGGCTGACGGCCCAGCCCCGATCCAGATAATGAAGATGGGGCCCAGGGCAACCTTGGGCAGGCTGTTCAACACCACCAGATAGGGTTCAAGAACACGGGAGGCAAATTCCGACCACCAGAGAAGCACTGCAATAAAAATTCCCATCAGTGTTCCGATGATAAACCCAACGATGGTCTCAAGACAGG
This sequence comes from Ruminiclostridium sp., assembly GCA_003535195.1. Taxonomy (GTDB): domain Bacteria; phylum Bacillota; class Clostridia; order DSM-8532; family DSM-8532; genus DTU059. The sequence continues at coordinate 6,495 of DOHN01000037.1, read as the reverse complement.
TGACGCCGATATGGACAAACAGATCTCCTGCGTTATAAAGATTTGTAAGGGTTTTTATCATTCTGGAGGGCTGGCTTGTAATGAATGCATCGATCAGTTTAAGACGCGCCGCAAGCTCCCACAGTGCAAAAATAAGCACCAGTATCAGAAGCCGGACCAGCCATGTTGCTGTTTTCTGTAATTTGACCTTTTTCAGATACGCGATCCTTTCAGGTGATAAATTTAATCCGGTATCAGACATGTACATCCAACTCCTTCCAAATAGTATTGAAATATTCACGGAAATTAGGATCCTCACGACATTTAAGCGGTGTTCTTTTAGGACAGTCAAATCGGATAGAATGAATGCTGCTTACAACAGCCGGCCGCCTGGACAGCACGATAACCCGGTCAGACATGCTGATGCTTTCGGATATATCATGGGTGACCATGATGGCGGTTTTGTTTTCATTCTTGATGATGCTGTAAATATCCTCCGTTACAGCCAGACGTGTCTGATAGTCCAATGCCGAAAAGGCCTCATCCAACAGAAGTATTTCAGGCTTCACAGCCAGAGTCCGGATCAGGGCGGCACGCTGGCGCATACCGCCTGAAAGCTGGCTGGGATATTTATCCTTAAATTCATAAAGACCGTAGGTTTTTAACAGCTCAATAGCATACCTCCTGTTATCATCGTTTAAAATCTTTCGGACCTCAAGGCCTAAAACTACATTCTGATAAATGGTACGCCAGTCAAAAAGATGGTCTTTCTGCAGCATGTAACCTACTTTATCAGAATTCTTCAGCACTTCCTCGCCGCCGATGACAACCCTGCCCATGGTGGCTTTTAAAAGCCCAGATATGATGGATAAAAGGGTGGATTTACCACAGCCGCTCGGACCTACAATACTTACATATTCACCTTTTTCGACGGAAAAAGAAATGTCCTCAATGGCATTGATCTCACCATTCAGGGACTGATATTTCATACCGACTTTTTCAACATTTACAATTTCGCCCATATGCCCTCCTCTTTTGAAACAACCTCATAAAGAGGTATCTATGCGTTCTGCACTAACATCATATTGCGCATATCCGAGGAAGGTGAAAGATAATTTATTTGTTGATTTCTTGAAGGCGGGCTCTCTTTTTTATAAAACCTTACATATATATACGGCTGCAAGCATCCCCGCATAGGAGGCGATGAGGGAGGCCGCAAGAGCGTGGCGGGTGTTCTTTACATCGGCTGCACCGAAATAGACCGCCAGCGTATACAGAACAGTCTCACTGGAACCCATAATAGTGGATAAGGCCCGCCCTAAATAGGTATCGGCGCCATAGGCCCTTATTTGTTCGGTAAAAAGCCCTAAGGATGCGCTTCCTGAAAAGGGCCGAAGGATCAGCATGGGGATGATTTCAGGAGAAATGCCCACAAGAGCGGCAGGGCCTTTCAGAAGATTTGAAAGGATATCAATAAAGCCCGAAGCATTTAAAATAGAAACAGCCGCCAGGATCCCCACCATCACGGGAAGAACATCAAAGGCCGTTTTAGCGCCTTCTTTCGCGCCTTCCACAAAAGTGTCAAATACGGGCACGCCTTTTATCCATGCCGTTATAACAATGATAAGAACAATTGCCGGTATCGAGATATTGGCTATGAAGTCCATCTGATTTCCGCCCTTTCACCATATTGAAGCAGTCCGTTTCAGCCCATAAGCGGGATCTCGGTATCTCTTTTCAAGGAGCTTGGCAGCTGCAATACCTGAAATTAAGGAAGCCAGCGAAGCGATCCAAACGGTCGGAATAATAGAGGTTGGACTTGCAGACCCGGCCTGCTGGCGGATGATAAGAACGGTGGCTGGAATAAGCTGGATGCAGGCGGCATTTACTACAGCGAACATGACCATGGCATTGCTTGCTGTGGGAGAATTGCCGTTAATTTTAGATAATTCCTTCATGGCGATGATACCCAGCGGAGTCGCCGCATTGCCCAGCCCCATCAGATCGGCGCTGATGCTCATGGCAATAGCGCCGTTGGCAGCGTGGCCTTTGGGGATACCGGGAAAGAGAAATTTAAAGACACCCCTGAGAAGCTTTGCCAGGCCGTCCACCAGACCGGCTTTTTGCGCCACCTTCATCATGCCCGACCAAAGACACATGGCTCCCAGCATGGTAATGGACAATTCTACCGCATTGACGCAGCTCTCCAGAAAGGCATCGGATACCTCCTTGGTGCGTCCCATTAAAAGACCCGAGGCTATACCCGTAAAAATCATAATGACCCAAATGATATTCAACATTTTCAGATACCTGTGCCATGTTACTCTTCTCATCCAATAAATATAGAAATCTGTGATATTTATTCATACACATCAAATAATGTGAGAGATTTTCTTAATCGACAAGTTTAGCTCTGAATAAGTAATAATTAACAAATATCGTAAAAATAGTCGAGATAATATTGACCCGCATTACATTATATGGTACCATAAAATCGGTACAGAAAAACTTATCATACTGGGGGGAGTATTATGAAATCAACTGGTATTGTCAGAAAAGTTGATGAGCTGGGAAGGGTTGTATTGCCTATCGAGCTCAGAAGAACACTTGATATTGCTGAGAAAGATGCCCTTGAAATTTATGTTGACGGAGCGACAATTATCTTAAGAAAATATGAGCCTGCTTGCATTTTCTGCGATAATGCAAAGGATATCAAAGTGTATAAGGGAAAAAATATTTGTCCCGAATGTCTGGCAGCTTTGAAAGCTGAGTAAAGCTAAGACGAGGGGGCTGTTTCTGTTTATGGAAACAGCCTTTTTATGCTGTGTACTAATATACGTCTAATCCGGAATCTTCCGAGGTTGAATTTTAGTATTTTGAGAAAACCTTTACAAACTTTTCAATTGCCTCATCCATAAGCTCGCGGGTATGAGTAGCCGTGTAGCTTGTTCTAATCATACTTTGGCCCTGGGGCACCGCAGGGGAGATGGTAGGATTCACATAGACCCCTTCCTCTAAAAGCTCCTTGCAAATCTTAAATGTCCTCATATCATCATAGGTCATAACCGGAATGATCGGAGTCCTGGTCTCCCGCAGAGGTATACCATTCTTCTTCATCAGCTCTTTCATATAATCTGCAACTGCGTTGACGCTGCGCACTCTTTCAGGTTCCTTTTTCAGAATGTTTAAGGCGCAAAGTGCCGCAGCAACATTTGCCGGAGGAATGGAGGCACTGAATATAAACGGACGGGAAGTATGCTTCACATAGTTTATGACATCGGCTTTTGCCACCATAAATCCGCCCAGGCTGGCCAGTGATTTGGAGAAGGTTCCCATGATAATATCCACTTCGCCCATAAGGCCAAAATGCTCTGCCGTACCCCGGCCGGTTTCTCCCAATACGCCCAGGCCATGAGCATCATCAATCATAATTCGGGCGCCGTATTTTCGGGCCAGCTCCACAATCTTAGGCAAATTGCAGATCTCTCCGCCCATGCTGAAAACGCCGTCGGTAACAATAAGTCTTCCTTTGGAATCCGGCGCTTCACGAAGAAGCCTCTCCAGATCTTCCATATCATTATGCTTAAATCTGACCATGGTCGCAAAACTCAAGCGGCATGCATCATAAATACTTGCATGATTCTCTTTATCACAAATAATAATGTCATTTCTGCCCGCAATCGCAGAAATAATACCAAGATTGCTTTGGAATCCTGTACTGAAAGTAATACAGCCATCCTTATGAAGAAATTCAGCCAATTGTCTTTCGAGTTCTAAATGGATATCCAGCGTACCATTTAAAAATCGTGAGCCACTGCAGCCTGAACCATACTTTTTAACGGCTTCCACAGCTGCTTCAATGACCCTGGGATCCGATGTCAGGCCAAGATAATTATTGGAGCCGATCATAATTGTTCTATGCCCTTCCATTGTCACGACCGTATCCTGTCCCGACTGGAGAGCGTGAAAATAGGGGTAGAGACCTGCGTCCATTACCTCTTTGACGATTGTGTAGTCCTGGCATTTTTGAAATAGATCCATCGTTACATCTCCTTTATCTTAAGGAAATTTTATAATTGATTTTGATGTAAGAAGTCATTTCCAATGACTTCTATGCAAGTATGAAAATTTACTTGCATATTGAATTATCAAAATCAAGGATTGCCCAACGTATTTTGGCTTTAGCCAAAATACCGTTTGCGAGTTCTTTTTAAGAACTTGCAAATGAAAGTCGTTTTACGGCTTTGTGCAGTGCAATCATAATTATAACCTGGTATTAACACCAGCATAATAAATATATTTTTATTGTACCATATTCCGCTTAAACATCCAGCATAATTTGACACCATTACCCCTTCCCTGCTTCCCGAACGCCAATAATTGATAGGTTTTGCCTTGTTCCGGAATTTGTATTACAATGATGTCATAAAAGCTAAGGTGAGTGGGAAATATGAAAAATCAGGTTGCACTTATAACGGGCGCCTCCTCGGGTATTGGAAAAGAAACCGCCTGCTATTTGATGAAAAAAGGATTTCATGTCTATGGGACTTCGAGAAATGTCGAAGGCCGCTTTGGCGAGGACCATCATGCGGCGGACCTGCAAAGCGGCGGCTTTATTCATATGATCCCCCTTGATGTTACAAACGATACTTCCGTTGAGATCGCCGTGGCTACCGTTATTGCCGAAGAGGGCAAAATCGATATTCTGGTAAGCAATGCAGGCATGGGTATTGCCGGCTCTGTTGAGGATATCCCTATGGACGCGGCCAAAGCGCAGTTTGAAACAAACTTTTTTGGTTCGCTCCGAATGGTGAAAGCCGTACTCCCCCATATGCGGGAACTGGGCCGGGGCAAAATCATCGTCATCAGCTCGGTGGCAGGAATAATATCCATTCCTTTCCAGGGACATTACAGTGCCAGCAAATTTGCCCTGGAGGGCCTTATCGAAGCCTTGAGGCATGAGGTTGCCCCCTTTGGCATAAAGGCCTGCCTTGTGGAACCCGGAGATACGAAAACAGGATTTACGGGGAGCCGGACCATTGCTCCAGATGAAAATACTCCCTACCGCTATCGATTTACCCGTTCTCTTGCCCGCATGGAGCGGGACGAGAAAAACGGCGCATCACCTGAAGCTGTGGCCCGGGTTGTTTATGGACTCATTCAGAAGAGGAACCCCCCCGTAAGGGCTGCCGTAGGTTTTCAATACAAGCTCATTGTGTTTTTCAAGCGACTCATGCCTGTGTGGCTGACCGAGAAAATAGTAGCCCTGCTTTACAATTCTTGATTCTGCTCAATTTCAAACAAACAGTTTTGCCCATCTGTTTGCAATCATGCCCACAGCGAGGGCAAAGGTGCACCGGGGGGAATCCTTTGCTGCCACCACCTGAATGGAGGCCAGCCTTTCTCCCTGCAGATCAATATTCAGCACGCCGACAGCCTGGCCTGCTTCCACAGGAGCATTGATGGTTTCCGGAATTTCCAGGGTTTCTGAGATCTTATCCC
>DOHN01000037.1:556-883 GCA_003535195.1 Ruminiclostridium sp. | reverse complement strand
GAATTTCCAGGGTTTCCGAGATCTTATCCCGGCTGCCCTTTTTCACAACAACCACTGCATTATCGGCGTAGCTGACGGGAATATTGCCTGTTACTCCTTTTTTTACTTTTACAGTTCCTGCTTCCTGGCCTTTTTTCTCAATTTTTGCACTCTCCCAGTTGCTGAAGGCAAAATCCAGAAGCCTTGCAGACTCTGAAAAGCGCGTATTATTACTCTTGGACCCTAAAATGACAGAAATAAATTTTGTGCCATCCCGCTCGGCGGAAGCCGAGAGACAGAACCCGGCGGCATTGGTAAAGCCGGTCTTTAGTCCCGTCGTGCCCCTAT
>DOHN01000037.1:0-398 GCA_003535195.1 Ruminiclostridium sp. | reverse complement strand
GTGCCCCTATAGCGTTTTACCAGCTTATTGGTGTTATCCAGATCGAATTTGCCGTCGCGGAATGTATCATGCCATATGGTTGTATAATGCACAATGTTCGGATGCTTGGTCAATAGTTCCCTGGACATAAGAGCAACATCGTGAGCCGAGCTGTAATGCCCTTCATCTGTAAGCCCTGTGCAATCAAGGAACTTTGTATTTTTCAGCTTGAGTTCATTGGCCCTCTCATTCATCATGGATACAAAAGCCTCTTCACTGCCGGCCACCAGTTCGGCCAGCGCCACCGAAGCATCATTGGCCGAGTGTACGGCCACCGCTTTTAAGAGCTCTTCCACAGTAAAGATTTCCCCCTCTTTGAGGTAGACCTGTGAGCCTCCCATTTTAGTGGCATAAGCAGA
>DOHN01000100.1 GCA_003535195.1 Ruminiclostridium sp. | reverse complement strand
CCGGTACGCACCATGTCAATGGCTGTCATTAAAAACTGTCCCACTGCTTCAATACAATGGTCAACACCCAGCCCATTGGTTTCTTCCAGAATAACCTTTTTCAAATCCTCTTTGGTGGGGTTCACCACGCGGTTAGCTCCACACTCCAGCGCCTTTGCACGCCGGTATTGATGCGGCTCAGACACAATCACTTTGGTAGCTCCATTGACCTTCGCCAACGCGGTAAAGAGCTGACCGATGGGACCTGCACCCAAGATACATACCGTATCACCCGCTTGGATTTTCAGCTTTTCAATACCATATCCCGTGCAAGAGAGTGGCTCTGCCAAGGCCATTCGATGGAACGGGGTGCTCTGTGCGATTTTGTATGCAGAGCAGGCGGGAATCACCGCATAGCTGGTCAATCCGCCATCCTGAAAGATTCCGCGAGTGGCAGCCTGACCTTCAATACCCTCACCATGCAGGAATAGGTTCTCACACATTTCCGGGCGATCACTACGGCAGTTGTCGCAATTGCCACACGGCGGATGCGGATCCACAATGACCTTGTCACCTGGACTAAGATTCTCCACAGCATTGCCAACGGATTCCACCTGACCGCAGAATTCATGACCGAAGATGATGTTTGGCTTCGCAGGGTGCAAAGGTGGATCCATAAGTATATGCAGATCGGTGCCACAGATGCCTACACCTAATATTTTAATGCGAATATCAGTAGGGGTATTAATCTCCGGTATAGGGCGATCCTCGTATGTAAATACACCGGGTTTCTTAAATACGATTGCTTTCATCTGCATTCTCCTTTTAGTATGTCAAGATCCCTTTTAACGATTGAAATATAGTCATTTGGGGCAAGATTGCGTAAAGGCAACCTGTCATAATAGTTTTCCAGGTGTATCCACCCTTGATAATTGCGCTCGCGCAATACGCGCATGGTTCCGGCAAAATCGGTATCTCCTTCGCCTAGCAACTTACAGCTGATTACGTCGCCAATGCCATCTTTTACATGAATTTCAGGATAGAGGGATTCATACAATCCTTCGAGCATGGGAACCTGCTCCCAGCCCAAGTTAGATTTATAATTCTGCGAATCATAGAATGCCTTCAAATTATTTCGATTTACTTCCTTAAAGAGTTGTGCGTTTCGTTCCAGCGTCAGCAGGTTTTCACTCGCAATCACAATATTATACTTTGCAGCTAAGTCGCAGGCATAGCGCAACGCATCCGCTGTATTGTGCAAATCTTCATCCGTGTCAATAAAACCATCCACAAAGCTTGGCATCATGATCATTTCTATGTTCAGATCTACGGCAGCCTCCACTGCGAGGTCAATGATCTCCCAAGCAATTTTGCCCTTCTTACTATTTCTGGGGTTGCGCATACCATAACGATCAAATTCACAAATCGCCATGGAGGGAAGTGCGACTCCATACTTTTCAGCTTTCTCCTTATAATACGCGCGAAACCATGGCTGTGAAAGGATGAAGCCGCGCTCATACGTAATGAATCCCAACTGCAACCCTTGCAACCCAACTTCTTTGGCAAGCTTCAAACTCGCCACACCATTGCCGGGCAACGCCCATTCGCATGCTCCAAATTTTATGTTCATTTTACCCTCCTAATTTATCGATTTCTTCTATTTTAACCGGACGGTGCTCCTGTAATGATTTCTTTGCCGCAAGCCCAATTAGCACCGATTGCAACCCATCATTTGCGGTAATCTCGGGTTCGGTATCCGCTTCAATCGCACGGATGAAGGATAAAACTTCGTTTCGATATGCTTGCATATACCGTTGCAGGAAAAACAGCAGCGGTTTTTCCGCATGTTCTCCATGTTCATCGCTGAGGACAGCAGTACTTGCTTTATCGTTGAAGCTTTGGATGGCACCCTTACTGCCCAGCACTTCTGCGCGCTGGTCATGACCAAAGGCAGCATGACGACAATTATCGATTAAGCCAATAGCGCCATTATTAAGGCGTAGGGTAACCACAGCCGTATCCACATCCCCGGCTGCTCCAATGGCAGGGTCCACCAAGTTGGCGGCGTTTGCGTATATCTCCACAACATCCGCACCTGAAAGATAGCGCACCATATCAAAATCATGAATCATCATGTCCAGAAATAACCCACCGGATACCTTGATGTAGGGAATAGGTGGCGGTGTAGGGTCCCGTGAAGTGATCTTAACCATATACATATTACCGATACAGCCCTGCTCCACAGCTTGACGAACGGCACGAAAATTATGATCAAACCTGCGTTGAAATCCGACTTGATATTTTACGGGGCTCTTTTCCAGCGCGCAAAGCACTTGCCTAATTTTTTTGAGGTCATGGTCAATGGGTTTTTCGCAAAACACATGCTTGTTTGCAGCAATTGCCTCAAGGGATATGTGTGCGTGCGTATCCGTTGAAGAACAGATCAACACCGCGTCAATTGCTTTATCCTCCAGAATCGTCTTATAATCTAAAAGAATATTCGGGATGCCGATGGAGTTGGCCCATTCGCTAGTCTCTGTAGTCATATACGGGTCTGCAATAGAACGAATGTGTACATTGTACATGCACATGATATTTTGGGCATGCAACTGACCAATACGGCCTGCGCCAATAATCCCTACGTTCATGACTTTCCTCCTTCCCTATTAGGCAAACATTGATAAATTTCAAATGAAAAGCCTTAACATTGAGTAGCTAGGCAGGGCCGCTCATGCATATATCGTCTGCAGGCGGCCCTGTTTACAAATGTTTCTTGTTATGTTGCAATGCACATCAATGCCAGTTCAAGTATTCCTTCGCATTATCCTTGGTCACCATGGTGCAACCGGTATCAACTTCCGCTTCAGGTGTCACACCGTTCACGATAAACTCGTACGCAGCCGCCACCCCCATCTGCGCCATCTTGCCAGGGGCTTGCGCTACAGAAGCATTCATAATGCCATCGATGATGCCCTGTGCCGCGGAAGGAGCACCATCAAATCCGATAACCGTAATTTGATCGGCGAGGCCCTGCGCCTTAACAGCCTCGCCAGCACCCATCGCCATCTCATCATTTGTGCAGTATAGCACTGCGATATCCGGGTTTGCAGTGATCAGATTTTCGGCCTGGGCCATGCCCTGTGCGCGGTCGGAGTATGCGGGAACTACATCGCCGGCTACTACGAGATTCTTATTGCCGCTAATTCCCTCCAGAAATCCATTAACACGGTCTTCATGTGTCTTGTTGCCGGGAGTACCGGTGATAATGGAAATTTTACCGGTTCCAATGTTATCGCTGACCCATTCGCCTGCCAGTTTTCCGCCGCCATAATTGTTGGTACCAATGAAAGAGGTTATTTTGCCTCCGCTCGCATTGGTATCAAGACATAGTACGGGGATGTCTGCGGCATTTGCTTTTTCAATGGAGGCTACGATCTCCGTAGTGCCACAGGGGACGACTAAGATAGCATCCACTTTTTTTTCCAGCATTGTTTCAAACATTGCAATCTGTTCTTCCACCTTGGTCTCATCCGGTGGAGCAATGCACTCAATCTTGATGCCATGCTTGGCAGCTTCGGCTTCTGCAAACTCCTGCATTGCTACAAAGTAGGGATTGGTAAGAGTTTTAGGAAGCAGCGCAAACACCAACTCTTTATTCGCAGGGGTCGATTCTGCTGGAGCAGGGTTCGCCGGTGTGGAACTAACAGGTGTTGGAACCTTCGATGCGGGTTCTTGGGAACTGCATGCCACCATCGAGGATGCGAGGCACAGTACCAACAGGATAGCTAAGAGCTTTTTCATGATTGGTTCCTCCTTATTTTTTTCGGCATAGCCGAAATTGAAGTCAGTTCAATTCACTCTGCGAGATTCAATGCGTTTACGGATAATATCAATACTAACTGACACCACGATGACCAATCCAATGACGATAGATTGCCAATATGTGGAGACTTGCATTAGTACCATGGCATTGCGGATCAGTGCTACCACTACGGCTCCAATTATACTGCCTATCGCACTGCCCTCTCCACCTACGATGGAGGTGCCGCCGATTACCGCAGCAGCTACAGCCTCTAATTCATATCCTTCGCCTGCAATAGGCTGTGCGGATCCTAGTCGTGAAATGTATAAAACAGATGCAATTGCTACGCAAATACCGGAAATCATGTATGCTTTAATTCGATTCCAGTTGGTCCTTACACCGGATATTTTTGCCGCTTCCATATTGGAGCCCAATGCAAAAATAAATCGGCCGGTTGAGGTTTTTGAGAGTATGAATTGTGCCGCAATCGCCACCAGTACGAATATATACGCAGGTATAGGGATGCCCAGAAGGGATTCAGTACCCATAAACCTGAAGGATTCCAGCTTTATGTCGATGGGCGAACCTTTTGTAAGCAACAATGCTACACCGCGAAGCGCGCGCATGGTGCCTAATGTCATGATGAAAGGCGGCATTCCCAAAAATGCAATAACAACACCGTTGAGCGTACCTATGACCACGCCGATGGCAAGCCCGGCGATCACGGCCAAAAGAATATTACCGGTATCCCGGATGACCATACCCACAACAATGGCTACTACGGCAAGCAGCGAACCCTGAGATAGATCAATCCCGCCCGTTATAATAGGAAATGTCATACCCACCGCCATAATAGCGTAGGTAGAGGACTGGCGCAGAATATTCATGATGTTGGATGTGGTCAGGAAAGTATCCGTTTTAATAATTGACATCGAGACAAATAATATGATGAGAGGCAATATGGCTGAAACCCAAGGTTTATTTGTAAATGCCAATTCTTTTTTTGTCTTTATTTCCCATATCATCAGACGACCCCTCCAATCGCAAATTTCATTATTTTTTCCTGAGTTGCCTCTCCCGCACCAATCTCCCCTGTCACCCTACCTTCGCACATCACCACAATTCGGTCACATACACCCAGGATTTCTGGCAATTCGGAAGAGATCACTATGATAGCGGCGCCTTCGGCAGCAAGGTCGTTGATGATCCGATAGATTTCGCTCTTGGATCCTACATCAATGCCGCGGGTGGGTTCATCAAAGATGTATAACTTGGTTTTAGCGCAGAGCCATTTGGAGAACACTACTTTTTGCTGGTTACCACCAGAAAGATATTTAGCTTTCCTTTCAATAGAAGGAGTTTTTATGGAAAGTATCTCTTTATACTCCATTACAGTTCTGCTTTCCATCGCCTTACTCAGTAAGCCCATACGTTTAAATTTGTTAAGTACAGGGAGCGTGATATTCTCGCGAATCGGTTTGTCTAGCAGAAGTCCTTCCCGCTTACGATCCTCCGGCAGGTAGCCAATCCCCAACTTGATGGCATCATTAGGGGTGTTGATAGTGACGGTCTTTCCTTCCATACGGATTTTCCCCTTCTCCTTAGGGAGCATGCCAATGATAGCCTTGGCAGTTGAAGTCCGACCGCATCCCACCAGCCCTGCAAGACCTAGGACTTCTCCGCTTCGCACATTGAAAGAGACATCATAGATTGTTTTGTTTACCGTCAGATTCTTCGCTTCAAATAATACTTCGCCAACCTCAACATCACGCTTGGGGAATTTTTCATCCAATGTTCTGCCTACGATCATTTTAATGATGTCGTCCAGATTAGCCTCATTCAAATCAGGCACTAGTCCTATGTACTTTCCGTCCCGCAGCACGGTGGCACGATCGCCAATATACTTGATCTCCTCCATGCGGTGAGAGATATAGATAAAAGTAATTTCCTTCTCTTCTTTCAGCTTGTTGATGATATTGAACAGGTTATTAATCTCATTGTTCGAGAGCGTTGAAGTAGGCTCATCCAGTATAATAATTGATGGCTCTTGAGAGAGTATTTTTGCAATCTCCACAATCTGCTGCTCCGCTACTGATAGTCGCCGTACCTGTATGCGAGGATCAATATCGACTCCTAGTCCCTTCGTCCAGCGTTCGCATTCTACATAAGTCTTCTTCCAGTCGATCAGATTGGCCTTGTTTTTGATCTCCCGGGAAAGAAAGATGTTCTCGGCCACAGTTAGGTGCGGTACTAGGCTGTTTTCCTGGAATACCGTACCGATACCCAACGCACGTGATTCCAATATTCCTGTCGGTTTGACCTCTTGGCTGTTGAGTAGTATACGGCCTTCATCGGCACCATATACTCCAGTCAGAATTTTTATCAATGTGGATTTGCCTGCTCCGTTCTCGCCCAACAGCACATGTACTTCGCCGCGATGAATGTCGAATGAAATGTCATCTAACGCTTTTACACCTGGAAACACCTTTGAAATATGTTCAAACCGGAGAATGACGTCCTCATTAACCAAACAGCTTCCCCTCCTTTCTTTCCTGCTCATATTTATTGGTGAGTTACATGTTGGCAGCCACAACCACCTTCATGCTATCTTCTGCCATGCTCTTCTTAATGGCCTCTTCCGTCTGCGCCAGTGGATAACTATGGCTTACAAATTTGTCCCAGGGGAACCAATCCAGCGAACGCTCCATCATTTCCATACAGGGTAGGTATGCGTTATGTGCATGGTTACACATGCCGATGATGCGCAGGTTCTTGGCACATATTTCATGGATATTCAGTGTCACCCCACCGGTATCCACAAAGTTGCCGGGTTCCAGATACATACCTGCTTTTCGTAGCATGCGCAGCCCTTCCGGCACTATGGAGGGGCTGCCTACACATTCCACTGCCAAATCAGCACCGCGGCCGTTGGTTTCCTGCATCACCAGCTCTATGCGCTCTTCTTCTGTGGTAGTCTTGGAATTGAGAGCGATATCCGCACCAAATTCCTTAGCGAGCTTGAGACGGTAATCAGAAATATCTGTTACAATAATCTTGCCTGCTCCCATCATGCGCGCTTTAATGACGTGCGCCAACCCTAGCGGGCCCACGCCTTGGATGACCACCGTATCATTAAAGTTGAATCCTTCCAGTGAAAAGGAGTTGAATTCTTTTGCCTTATCAAGAGTCCAAGCCACGCAGATTACCTCTGTAAGAACTGCCACTTTATCGGGAAGTCCATCCGGAATTTTATACAAGCGGGTGCCAGGCTCAATGTATATATACTCAGAGAATCCTCCATAGAGATGGTTGCCTTCATTACAGGAGCGCATATTGCCGTATGTAAACTGCATCTTTTCACACCACGGGTAAGTTGGTATATTCTTGCAGTACCAACATTTACCGCAAACCACATCCGGGCACATAGTTACCCGGTCTCCAGGCTTGAGAATATTGCCGTCATAATCAAGATTGAGAGATCCTTCGCGATCAATCTCCGCAATTATGAGCACGTTTTCATGACCTTGAATAATGGGATAAGGAACTCGAATCTCATTTTTGGTGCCTTTGTTCTGAACGCTTTCACCTTTATAGCTGTGCTTGTCTGTACCACACACTCCAGACATGACCATCTTTGCAATGGCCGCACCTTTGCCCAGCTCAGGCATCCGGAATTCCTGCAACTCAATCCTGCCGGGTTCTACCAGTACTGCTGCTTTGACCATCTTAGACATAGTTTTCTCCTCTCATATCTCAGCTTTATTAAATTTTTTTGGCATAGGGTTTCGGCATATAAGGGTATAGCAAACACGGATATACAAAGATTGGGATTTTTGTATATCAAAATTAACTTTTGCGTACTAGAAACGTACTTTATCTGTTGACTTTGCTGTAGATAACTTTGCCTGTTGTTGAAATGAGTTGTTCTGATGTTCTCCTATAGATAATAAACGTCCACTAAGTTGTTTCGCGTTGTATCAGAGCCGGTGGCAAAAAACAGATAGGGTTTTCCACCTCGAGACCTTCCATCAGGTTAATTAGAATTTTTGCACTCTGCTCCCCAATAAGTTCCTTGGGTAGGGCTATGGTCGAAAGCGAGGGCGTCAGGTAGGCAGCCATTTCAATATCATCCACTCCGATGACCCCCACATCTTCCGGCACACGCAGCCCACTGGCTCGAAGCCCGCTCAAAATGCCCATGGCAATCAAATCCGTATTGCAAAAAATAGAGAAAGGAGGCTCCATGAGCCGGGTAATTTCTTTACAGGCTAGGAAGGAATCCTCTAAACCATAATAGTCGGAGAATACATAGTCTGGCTGCAGTTCTACGCCAGCCTCATGCAATGCTCGGCAGTAGCCATTATAGCGATCCCACGTGGGAGAAATATCATCTGGGCCATTGATGCAAAGCACCGGTCTGCCTGGTTTGCGTTCCAGCAAATGCTTGGTGGCTAAATATCCTGCCATTTTGTTATCCGCTGCGACAATGGGGCCTTCATCATGATTGATGTAGCGATTGGATAGCACATATGGAATTCCTGAGGCCTGCAGAGTGGGAATACTATTTTTGCTGCCCTTTGCCAAGTCCAATATGATGCCTGCTACCTGCAGCGAAGATAGCTGCCGGATAAAGTTATATTCCTTTTCTGCGTTTTCATAGGATCCAAAAATCAATATTTGGTATCCGGCTTCGGACAGAGTCATTTCATAGCTGCGGATGACATTGGAGAAATAAGGAGTGGAAATGTCCGATAATACCAATGCTACCATATTGCTTTTGGTACGGCGGAGATTAGAGGCCATAAAATTCTGCACATAGCCCATTTCCTCAATGGTGCGAAACACTTCTTGCTTGGTTCTTTCAGAAATATCCGCATGCCCATTGATGACCTTAGAGATCGTAGTGACGCTCATGTTCATACGCCTTGCGATATCCTTCATGGTAGGGCGAGGAGTGTTACTCATTTGAGACCACCCTTGTACTTATTTATTACTTTAACGTTTACTTAAACGTTAAAGTAATGTGTTATAATTAGAATATTACAAACAACTGCAATTTGTCAAGTGTTATTAATTTAACTTTTAAAGTACTTTTAAAGTTTTATTCGGACCTTTTTTTGGTCAGAGCTAGCATCATCCGGTAATTGTTTGATGTCTGTTCAAAATAGTATAAAATATAGGTGGTCTATTACTCGATTACCGAGGCATTTAAAAACCCCAACGATTATGATTCATGTGGGCCGCCCATTGCCCATAACAGCCTTTTGAACACGATCTGGGTAACTTTGTAAAGCTGGGCTGCGAAGATGTATTGAAGATTTACAAGCTGGCATTATAAAGTTTATTTACTTTTGTGCCATGGGCAAAAACATATGAGCATATAAACCAAAAAGGTGACGGAAGCGATTTTCTCCGTCACCTTTTTAAAATATTGGGTCAGATGGACCGGATAAGGCCGCAGGCCAGTCTTTTGCCGGCGCTTCCCGCAGGCTGGGTCCTGAAGTCGTCAGGACTCTGATGGATAATAACAGTCTTGTTCAGTACCTGCCTAGGTGTGAACCTGTCGGTAAAGAAGGCCAAAAAAGCATAGCCATTGCTGTTGGAGAACAGTACGGGCATGTCTCCCGCATGGAGGGGGTGGGGCTGGCCGGTGGGATTATAGTGGCCCATGGCCGACTGGAATGGATCTTCCGAACTTCCCACATCACAGGTGCTTCCTTCGTGGATATGAAATCCGAAAGGACCTATGGGCGGCGTTTTTTCAGTCCCTGATGTTATCTGCGGGAGATTATAAATTTCGGCAACGACCAATGTGCCGTTATGAGCAGCATAGAAGCTGACTGTACCGTTTATTTTGGGGGCTAAGGGACCGCCCATCATCTCGGCTTTTGCAGAAGGTGCTCGGGAAAGAATAAGATTGGAAAAAAAATTGGAGTTTTTTAATTTCATCATTGTTTTTCACTGCCAGTTAATAATACTGCTACATCCTATGCCCGAGCCGAGTAATCGGACAACTTACCGCCCCTAATCCAGCCCGACCATTCTCATCAGAAATCTTGCGTTAGAGGTCCTGCACCTGCCGGCATGAAGCTTATAGTCGAAATGGATCTGATTATTGGCATAGTTCTCGGTAAAATGGGCATTTGAAAATCTGGCCGGGTCCTCCCCTTCCAGATCACAGAGCTCATAGTCATGGGTGGAAATGAGCCCGATGGCAAAAGGCTTGTTAAGATTCCTGAGCACAATCTTTGCGCCGTCGATCCGATCTTTTGAATTGGTGCCTTTAAATATCTCGTCAATGAGGAAAATCATATTTTTTGCCTGCCTTGAATAATCAACGATCTGCTTGATTCTTAAAAGCTCGGCATAGAAGGTGGAAATGCCTTGGTTTAAATCATCCTGGTTGCGCATGGATGTATAGACCTGCATCAAGCCAGCCCGCATGTATTCGGCGCACACGGGAGCGCCCGCATAGGCCAGCACCAGATTGATGCCCACTGTCCGCAAAAGCGTCGTCTTCCCCGACATGTTCGAGCCCGTTATAATACCGGTGCCATTGATGGAAATATCATTGGCGATTCGTTCCGGATAAGGAATGAATGGATGAGATAAGCTTTTGGCGCTGAATTCCGGCTTTCCCGGCGCCAATACGGGATAGGAAGAAACCGGTGAAATCATCCCCATAACCGATAAGCCGGCAAGGGCTTCAAATTCCCCCAGTGCGTCAAGCCAGAGGCCGACAAGCCCTGCATTTTCCTTCTTCCAGTGAAGCAGCAGGCGATATAATTGCATATCCCATAAGAGAAAAGCGTTTAAAATAAAGTAAATCAAAGGGCTGTATTTAAAATCTATAAAATCCGAGATCGCCGCCAGACGCCCTACCCGGGCAGAAGCCGGCATCCCTTTTCCGGTGAGCCTGCCTGAAAGCTCGTTCAGTAATTCACTTTGAAAGCTCTCCTTTTCTATGAGCTCAAGGAGCTTCTGATAGGTCTCCAGCTCGTTTTTGTATTGATGGACCGGCTTCAAATGCGGAAAAACAGCTTTATAGCTCCAGGCAAACAGCGCCAGCTGCAGGATAATGCCCGAAAGCAGGGTAAAATACAGCCATGGAAAACCTCTTCCGGCAAAAACCGCTGAAAGAATGGTCAGCGCCGGAAGCCCAAACAGCAGTACCGGGCTCTTTAAAACCGCCGGCACCTTTTCCTTGCTCCTGATGGCATTCAAAAGGTCTTCAGGATCTTTGGCAGTTTTTTTCGCCAATGCACCCCGCACCGTTAATTCCTCTATAAAATCCAGCTTGTTCGAGAGCTCTTTTACAGCCTCCTGCCGCTTTATGATACTCTCCCCATTGAGGTCGGGCCGGGCTAAAAGCTGTGCAAGCCTGGTCCGGCCCTGAAAGGTATGAGAAAGATTCAGCAGCTGGAATAGCGATTTTTCACCAAAAATATTCAGATCGGCACCATAGGGGTGCCCCTGCTTTAAAAACTCGGCTCCGTTATCGGAAAAACCTGTCCATTCCCCGCTGATCCTTTTAAGAAAATCCTCATAAATGCCCTTTACAGTCCGGCAGCGCAGAAGTTTTTTCCGGATGCCGCCATGACGGAGCATTATGGCTATAAACAGGGAAATAAAGCCGATGGCGGCGCCTACGGCAAATCCCTGCTGTTTATTGTATAAAAGCAAGCCTGCCGCTAGAATTCCTGCCAAGAAAACCAGCAGCCTGTAATTGATATACCGGCCATCTAACTCCGCCAGGCGGCTTTCTTCCCTCTTTGCTTTTTCGAGCCGTTCTTTAAACTCTTTCTCCTTCATATTTCTAAACCTCTATTTACATATATAATTATTTGTTTGCCCTTTATTATTTGTATATAATCACCGGTCCCACTCATACTATCTAATTAGGGTCGGGTTTTGCAAGTTTAATCATCGGTTAAATTAATTTTACTTTAAATAAAAGCCTGAGTAATGACTTTTTATGCCGAAGCCATTATAATAATTAGTGTTTAGCTTGAAGACTATTGAAAGGCAGGATCTATGGATAAAAAAATCTTTACCCGGAGTTTTGTACTGAAGCTGATAGGAATTGCCCTTCTGGCATTAATCGCTGTCATCTTCTTAATTAAATTTTATCCTCAAATTATGGACCTTGTATCGGATAAGGAAAATTTCAAGGATTATATTCATTCTTTTGGCGCCCTTGGCTTTGCAGTATTTATATTTTTCGAAATTCTTCAAGTCATTATTGCCATTATTCCCGGCGATTTATTTCATATTTCTGCCGGATTTATATACGGAATGCCTCTGGGATTTATTCTGGCCTATGTTGGAGAGCTTCTCGGAGCCCTGATTGCCTTTGGTATTGCCAAATTTTTCGGCGCAGAAATTGTGAAAAAATTTGTCAGCGAAAAGCTGATCATTAAAACCAGCGAGCTGATCAACTCGGTAAAAGGCACCTTTGGCATTTTGATACTCTGCCTCATACCGGCCATTCCCAAGGATGTGCTGATTTATGTGGGCGGCCTGACTCCCGTCAAGCCTTCCCGGTTTCTGGCGGTATTTCTCTTAAGCAGGATACCGGACATATTTATAAAAGCCAGCGGCGGCGCAGCCATTTATGAGCGGGATTATAAATCCCTCATTATCATCGGTGCGGCATTCCTGGTGCTGATTAGTCTGGGCTTTCTCTTAAAAAACAAATTTTTGAAAAATCATAAGGAGTCCTAGCATGGCTCTGGAAATTGAGCGAAAATTTCTCATAAAAGATGACGGCTATAAAAAGAACTCCTCAAAAATCTTGTATCGCCAGGGCTATTTAGAAAGCGGCGGCGCCTGCGTCGTCAGGGTGAGAATAGCGGGAGAAAAAGCGTTTCTGACGGTGAAAGGCACCTCTAAAGGTGCTGTGCGTCAGGAATTTGAGTACCCTATACCTTTTTCCGACGGCCAGGAAATGCTGAAGCTGTGTGAAAAACCGCTCATTGAAAAAATTCGCTATACCGTTTTCCATGGCGGAATGACCTGGGAGATAGACGAATTCCTCGGTGAAAATGAGGGGCTTGTCCTTGCGGAAATTGAGCTTTTGTCTCCGGATCAGGCTTTCCCGAAACCCGGCTGGCTGGGCGAGGAAGTCACCGGGGATCCCCGGTATTATAACTCCAACCTCATCCATGAGCCTTTTAAATCCTGGCCTGACTCAAAGGAACAGTCTCCGTGAAGCGCTATTTAAAGATAACTGCTGCATTGTCTATTCAAAAATTTTACTCTCTTCTTTTAACTGGTTAATCAGTGACGAGTATTTCGCCATGGGGATAACGAACAGAACGCCAAAGATCAATATAACAGCCCTGATCACCCATGTCATAGGCACGGACATTGAAGATACACCAGAAATGAATGTCATAGCAATTAAACCGAACATCAGAAGAACTGCCCAACCATAGGCCCGCCTGACAGTCTTGCAGGTGTCCAGTTTATCCCGCACATCTGTATGTAATTCAAATGGCGCTCCATCCCTCTTTTTTTCTAAAATTAAAAGCTCTTTGTTAAAACCGCCGGGAGAGGTCGCAATCTGCCCCATACCTTTTGCATATGGCCGCCACCTTACTTTCCCATAAGAAAAATTGAGGTTGATGTTTTTAGTAAAAGTGCGAAAACCCATGCCTTCAAGATATCTGCAATAATCCTGTGCTTTGGAATAGGATTTATCCCCAACGAACTCTACGGTATATTCATATTCGCTTGGTCTGCACTCGTCAAAAATATAAGTCATTCTCCCACATTTCTTTAGCCGATAACCATGTTCAGCCATGTTGTTCAACCATTTTTCCTGTCCATCCAGGAAATCGAAAAAGTAACGACATACTGTTTTGCTCATTGATTTCTCTCCCCTCTAATAATAGCTGAGGCCAGTTTATAAACTTCGCCCATACGCTTCAATTCTTCTCTCGCTTTCTGTTTTCCGGCATCGGTTATAATATATTCTTTTTTATTGTTATCAGCTTCATTATCAAAAGGGGCAATCCATTTTTTCTTTGCCAATGCATTGATAGCCCCATATAAAGTGCCTGCACCCAAAACAACCCGTCCATTGGTTTCCTTCTCAATAAACTGCATAATGCCATATCCATGATTAGGTTTATACACAGCCAACAGGACAAAAAATGTTGTTTCCGTCAAAGCACCCCCTTTAATATTATCCCTCATACAAACCGCCCCCTGCCGTTATTACGTTTACTGTAATGAAATATATCACTAAACGTAATAGTTGTCAACAATTATTCAGCATATCGTTCCGAAAACTTGGTCGCGGACGGGCACAGAACCGGTACTGTCTCAATAATATAAATGTGAGGTGGTATGAATGAAGTGCGATTTTATCAAAAAGCAAACAATTAAAGACAAACTATATCATAACAAGGTTTTAATGGTCGATATCACAATTGATTATCCTTCCCTGGCACAGGGGTATGGCGAAAATGCCATGCGCTTTAATATGCACTACAGACAGAAAGCCCGCAAGAATTACCGTTATGCCTCCACAAACCTTTTTCAGGCAGCCGTAAAGCAATATAATCTTGCAATATCTCAAAACTTCCCCTTCCATAATTTCGAATTCGTAGAGGCTTTTGAACCCACTTACTGCAATAAGCCCCTGATAAGCCTGTACTATGACATCTACGAATTTACTGGCGGAGCTCACGGCAATACAACCAGAAGAGGCAATACCTGGGATATGAAAAAAGGCAGCATGATTACTATGGATGCCCTTTTTGTAAAAGGCTATGATTACCGGCCGGTTATTCTCAAATATATTAAATCCGAGGCCCGCAGAAGGCAGATCACCGGGATGGTAAACTTCTTTGATGACCTGGATGAGAATATAAGAAAATATTATGACGAAAAGAATTTTTACCTGACAGAAGAAGGGCTCGCGGTCTATTACCCCCTATATACCATCGCGCCCTATTCCGAAGGAATCCAGGTTTTCATCATCCCGTACCAAGTATTTGGCGATAACCTGAAATATAAACTTTAAAAGCTTTTTGCTTGGGCCCTGTCCCTTCAAAAAACAGACCAAACCCTAAGGGCAGGAGCGGCAATCGTAAAGGAGCGGATATACACCGCTCCTTTACCTCAACAGCAATACCTGTGGAAATCCCCTTCTCTTTTCACCCAGATGCCGGCGGAATTATTACTCCGCCGTCTTAAAGAACTGCTTTTATGGTTTTGCACGCGTCATTAAGGGTAAATTTAAAATAAAAGCATGATTCACCCGTCCCTACCGAACCTAAAGAGGAGGAGCTTTTATGTTCAAACGAATTATTGTTATCACGGGTTTGTCCGCCGATTCAGATGCCTTTACCAGCAGCCTTAGAAATCTAAGGACATTGGGCAGCGGGGAATGTCTTCTCCTTCGGTGCCTGACCGGCCAGGAAACAACCGACATTTCCTTTTCCTATTTTACCTCAGTGGTTGAAAAGAACCTCCAGAAGCAGAAGGAACAGCTTGAAGAATTAGGTTTTAAAACCGAATCAAGAATCCTGCTCGGCGCAACGGCGAACGAAATCAATGAAATAGCTTTGGGAGAAGACTATTCTCTTATTGTGGCAGGTGCAAAAAAGCAATCCCTGACCATTGAAGTACTATTCGGCAGCACTGCCCACAGCGTTATACGTTCCGCCAAAAAACCCGTACTGCTCCTTCGCCCGTCAGCAAATTCCAAGGAGCCGGCTGATCCAGAGAATGCCGGAGAGCCTTACTTTAACAGCCATGTCCTTTTTCCTACTGATTTTTCGGACAATGCGGCCAAAGCTTTGGATTATGTCCTGGAGATGGCGGCTGCCGGTGTCCGAAAAGTCACCCTATTACATATTCAGGACAAAGCCCGCATCAGTCCGCAGCCCGACGGCCGGTTAAGAGAATTTAACAGCATTGACAGCGACCGTTTGTTCGATATAAAAAAACGCATCCAGGAAAAAGCCGCTATACCGGTGGATATCCTGATCAAATACGGCTCGCCTTCGGCTGAAATTCTGAAATCAGCAAAAGAACTGAATGCAACACTCGTCATCATGGGCACCCGGGGCCGGGGTTTTGTAAAAGAGCTTTTAATGGGAAGCGTCAGCAACCATGTCGCCCACCTGGCAGATTCCTCGGTGCTGCTCATCCCTCTTAAATCCTAAACATCTGATAAATCCACCCCTCGTTAGAAAGGCCCCTGTCCTAAACAATAAGGATAGAGGTCTTTTCGATTTAGTCTCCATTTCCGCCGCTCAGCTTTTCAGCCTGATCGGTGGTAATAAGCGCATCTATGATTTCATCAAGATCCCCGTTCATAAACTGTTCGATCTGATAAATGGTATAGCCTATACGGTGGTCGGTGACACGCCTTTGAGGAAAGTTATAGGTTCTGATTCTCTCGCTTCTGTCCCCCGTACCCACCTGGCTTTTACGGTTTTCAGCAATTTCTGAATCATGCTTCCGCATTTCAAGTTCATAGAGCTTGCTCTTCAATACCTGCATGGCCTTATCTTTATTCTTATACTGGGAACGCTGGTCCTGGCAGGTAACAACAATCCCGGTGGGAAAATGGGTGATGCGGATGGCCGATGAAGTTTTGTTAACATGCTGCCCGCCCGCTCCGGAAGCTCTGTAGGTATCGATTTGAATATCATTCGGGTTGATCTCCACCGCCGATACATCGTCGACTTCAGGCAAAACAGCTACCGTCGCAGTGGAGGTATGTATTCTCCCGCTGGACTCGGTAGAGGGCACCCGCTGGACCCGATGTACGCCGCTCTCAAATTTCAGGCGGCTGTAAGCTCCTTTTCCTTCAATTTCAAAGACAATTTCCTTAAACCCGCCAATTTCTGTGGGATTGGAGTCGATAATGCCCACCGACCAGCCCCTGCTCTCTGCATAATGGGAATACATACGGAACAGGTCTGCCGCAAAAAGAGCGGCTTCATCTCCTCCGGCGCCGCCGCGGATTTCCACAATAACGTTTTTCTCATCATTGGGATCCTTGGGCATCAGCATGATCTTCAGTTCTTTTTCAGCCCGCTCTATCTTGCTTAAATCCTCCTTGATTTCAAGCTGGATCATTTCCTCCAGTTCTTTATCAGGATTATCCTCCAGCATGAGCTTTGCATCCTCTAAACTTTGAACATGAGCCTTGTATTCCCGGAATTTCTCCACAATCCCCGAGAGTTCGGTATGCTCTTTCATCAATTTTAAATATTGTTCCTGGTCATTTATAATGCCGGGATCGGCCAGCCTCATATTTAGTTCCTCAAATCGGTTTGCGATAACTTCCAGCCTCTCAAGCATACTTATTTTCTCCTTAAAAACAGCCTTTCTTTCAGTCTCTGCACATTGGCGTTGGCAATCAAGTCCCTGGGATAACCGAAATCTCTGACAAGCTCCAAGGCCTCGCCGCATTCGCCAATATCGGTATGGATATGGGAATCGCTATCTATGATAATACAAACATTATACTTAAGACATTCCTCCAAAAGCTTTGGATAATTTTGGGCGGCATTCAGCCTGAAAGAACCGGGCTTTAAAGAGGAATTATTGACCTCGATCAGCACGCCCGAATCTGCAGCGGCCCTGGCAAGCTCCGGATAATCCAGCTCTATCCTCCCATCATCAGGATGTCCAATGATGTTAACATATGGATTCTTCATACTGTTGATGATGGCCCGGGTATTTTCTTTTTTGGAAGAGGGCGTCAGGCAGGGCGTATGAAAGCTTGCAATAAGTACTTCCATCTGCTCCAAGTTTAAATCCTCAGTATCTAATGTTCCGTCATAACCAATGATATTTGCCTCCATACCCTTTAAGATCTCTACACCGTACATATATGAAGGGATCGCCTTCAGGTTGCTAAAGTGAAAGATGCCACAGCTGCCTGGCATCATGGGTCCGTGGTCCGTCATTCCGATAATCTCAAGTTCTTTTTCCGAGGCTTCTTTTGCGTATTCAGCAATGGTACTGTAGGCATGCCCGCTCGAAAGGGTGTGAAAATGGCAGTCAGCAACTAGCTTCATTATCTCGCTCCTTAATTATTGCCATAAAAATGGTACATTATATATATTAAACCGTTTTTTTTGGTTATCTATATCATTATAATTATACATAATTCGAGCCCGCATGAAAACAAGTTTGACTCTCGGCCGCTCATGTGGACAAACTTTGTATCGCGTTTGCAATCATTGGTATGACCTGTTTCTTTCTGGAAACCACGTCTTTGAAATATTGAAGATTATGGTCGGGAGCAGCATGAAATATTTTATTGATCAATGCCTTCTCGCTGCCGGTAAACAATATATAGGACCCCTCATCAATGATATCGGTCACCAGCAGCATCAGGAGACTGTACCCTTTGTTCTCGCATATTTTTTCCATATATTCAATGATGCTGTCCTTCTTTTCTTCAAGGTTCTTAATATCGCTGGAATTAATCTGCCCTATGCCGATTTTATACTTGTCAAATTTATAGTCTTTAAAATCATAATTCAAAATTTGCTGGGTGCTCATTTTACCGAGTGCCGAACCGACCTTGAACATGGATTCGGAAAACTTATCGGCATTGATATTGGCAATCTTGGAAAGCTTGGATATCATCTCCGTATCCTGATACGTGGAGGTGGGGGATTTCAGGTTCAGCGTATCTGAAATAATCCCGGCGCACAGAATGCCTGCAATTTTTTTGGAGGGCTTCATGCCGTTCTCAAAATACATGCCCGCTATAAGCGTCGAAGTACTGCCCACCGTATCGTTTTTGAAATAGATGGGATAGCCGGTCTGTATATCCCCAATCCTGTGATGGTCTATAATCTCCAGGATATCGGCCTGTTCGATGCCATCCACCGTCTGCATTTTTTCATTATGATCAAGCAGAATAATCTTTTTTCTTTTCTGGGATATCAAATGATACCTGGAAATAAACCCCTTAATCAGGCATTTATCATCCACTACCGGATAGCTTCTGTATCTGGTTTGCAGCATGCTGTCCTTGATGGAATCAATAAAATCATTGATATTAAAGGATACAATATTTGCCTTGGTCATAATGTATGAAATGGGTACGCTCTGGTTGATCAATCTCGCCGTGGTAAATGTATCGTAGGCGGTTTCCAATACCACGCAGTTTTTTTCCTTGGCCAGGGTCCGCGCCTCTTTTTCCACATGACCGCCGCAAGTGGCAATAATGCAACCTGCACCGGCCTTCACCGCTTCAATCTGAGTGTCCTTTCTGTTTCCTAAAAGGACAATATCGCCGTTTTCTATAAACGGCACCATACCTTCGGGGTCCATGGCCGCAATCAGGACCTTTCCGGATTGATGAAAGTGTTCTTCATCACCGCTTATCAGTCTGGCTTTTAAAGTATCGGTAATATTTCTAAGCGGTGTGCAGCTTGCCGACAGAATATTGTTTTCAAGAGCATTCATATAGCTTTCGGTGATATCCGACAAGCTTATTATACCCAGGAGCTTACCGATTTCATCGGCTACGGGAAGGATCTTTATATTATTTTTCCGCATAATGCTCCAGGCAGTTTTAATGGAAATGTCCTCCGAAACCGGACCGACAATGTCCATATTCAGGTCCGAGACCTGGGTCCTCACCGTTTCAAGAAATTTCGGTGCTTCGAGCCCAAAATAATTCAGAACAAATTCTGTCTCCGGATTAATCTCCCCTATTCTGACCGGGACCGCATTTACGCCAAGCTTTCCCTTTAGTTCCGCGTATGCGATAGATGAACAGATGGAATCCGTATCCGGATTTTTATGCCCGGTAATATATACAATATCTTCCATATTGTTACCTCTTTAGCCTCTCAAGAACTTACAAGAACAATAAATATTTTAGCATGATACCTCAGCCATATATATAGTGAAAAGTATAGAACCTGCGGCCATCTTCATTAAAAGAACGGCGAATCCTTCCAAAATACGGGTAAAAAATAGGGACTGTCAGTCTGACAGCCCCTTTATAATTACGGTACCTCTACAAAAAACTATACTATTGAATTTGTATCTTCCTGGATCTCTTTTCAGGTTCCGCCTTAGGAAGGGTTATGGTAAGAAGCCCGTCCTTATAGGCTGCCTGAACCCCTTCATTGTCGATATTCGGCACATGGAAGCTGCGTCTGTAGGAACCAGTCTGGCGTTCTTTGTAGATATAGCCGTTATTTTCATTATCGGTCTCGCTCTTGATGTCTGCCCCAAGTGTCAAGACATCATTATCCAGATCAATGATGATATCTTCTTTATTGACGCCGGGAAGCTCTGCCTCTACAACGTACTCCTTTTCATTTTCTTTGATATCGGCCCGAATAGGGGTTGCCAGTGCCGACATTCTTTCAAAGAGCGGATCTCTGAAGAAGTCTTCAAAAAACCTGTCCAAGCCGAACCAATCATCTCTTTTTGCTACATTTGAGTTTCTCCTTGAATAAGGAACCATACCAAACATAAAAAGCACCTCCATTATTTACAATTTATAGATTAAAACTTTTACCTCACATAGTATATTATGTATTTGGGCTTATTCTTTTATTTATTGAAACACCCCCAAAATAATTTTTGCTCTTATTTGCTTTTGACTTTCTTTGACCTTGTGCTTTTATTATAAATTCTGCCGTCCAAACATTCAAATCCTGTTTTTGACTTTCTTTGACCTTTATAATGCCATATCTTTATTTGTCTCTTCTTTTCTCTTTTTTTCTTCTATTTTCTTCTATTTTTAAATATTTGATCTTTATACTTTATAATATTTCATAGACATTGAATTTGTTCTTGCCCGCCCAACGTTTTAAATCCTCACCTTTCACTATGCCGGTTAACAGAAAGGCCGCTGAAATGGTACCAAAAGCAATGGCTATAGAGGCCAGCATCTCTATTTTCCGGGGCATGTGCAAAAGTGCCGGAAGCTGTTTCAAAATCAGTGCTACCAATGCCCCCAGCAATGCTGCCGACAAGGGTTTTAAAAGCCACTCCCCCATATCGACGGCCATACCCGTGATCTTTGAAATCTTCCTGAAATTCAAGGAAACAGTGAGAATGCTTCCTGCAATGACACTATAAATATATGCATCGATACCCATCACCGGCATGCCCAGCCATATAACCAGCAGCCTTACGACACTGCCGGCCAGAGTATTGACCAATATAGATTTTTCCTGTGCAAGGCCGTTTAAAATGCCCAGCATGGTCTGCTGAAGGTATAAGAAAACTCCTGTATAGGAAAGAAGATGTAATATTCCCCCTACTTCCTTTCCCGGGTAGACCAGTTCGGCCAGCTCATAGCTGCAGCAGGCAAAGAAAGAAGTAAAAATCAGGCCCATAGTTAATGTCAACCGGATGGACTGGGATATTTGACGGTTGGCGACAGAAAACTGTCTTGAGGCAACAGCTCCCGCAATAGCCGGCACCAGCGCAGTTGCAAGTGCCCCGGGCAGCATGGACGGGAAAAAGACCAGCGGCGAGGCCATACCCGACAGACGCCCCAAAGCCTTTAGGCTATCCTGCATAGTAAGGCCATACAAGACGAGCATTTGGGGTATAAGCAGGTTTTCGGCCGTGCCGATAGCTGAGAGAACAAGCCTGTTTGTTGAAATAGGTATGGCCGTTCTGCATATTTTCTTTATTACCGGCATTGTCCTTTCCCGTGCGTTTAAACCCTTCCTCCTGGGCTTGGCAAAAAGGAAGAGAATAAGAACCACCAAAACATTGGCACATTCTCCCGCCAGCATGGCAATCACCGCCAAAAGGCACATGTTTGCAACACCCTGCCCCTTAAAGCGATCAAACAGCAGAATAATAACAGCAAGTTTTGCGATTTGCTCCAATATCTGGCCGGCAGCGTTGGGAATCATTTCCTCCCGGCCATAGAAATACCCCTTAAATGCCGAGGCTGCCGCAATGGGAGGAACAAAGGCCAGGATCCAGAGCAATGAATCCCGCGTCCTCTCATCCCCCGTAAGGCTTAAAACCAAATCCAAATTCAAAACCAATATGCCGCAGACAATGATTCCCCCGATTAACACCAGGCCCGCCGACAGGGATGCAATTTTGGCGGCCCTATGACTCAGGCGTCTTGAGGTCTCCTCGGCCACGAAACGGGATACCGCCACTGAAATTCCTGCAGAGAGCACCAATACCAAAAGGGAATAGATAGGAGTGACCAGCTGATAGAGCCCGAGTCCCTCCGAGCCTATACTATTGGCAATAAAAACGCGATAAAAAAAACCGATCGCCTTGACCAGAAATCCTGTTACCGTAAGTACAGCCGCATTGTACTTCAGTGAGCGCCGCGCCATTTGATCTCTCCCTCCAGCATTGGCTGCCCTTCATTCTATGAACGGTTCAGGGAATATATGAGAAGATCTGCAAATTGCCCTTTATGCCTCTATTTATTTTCAGGATTCATTTAAGGTGCCTTTATGTCTTTAGTCTAATCAGATATGCAGCGTTGGAATTTTTATTGCTCTGTTCTTTGCGTATTACCATGATTTATTGTGCAGACTAATGGAGGCAAGACGAAGGCAAGGGGTTTTTCTTAATTGATATTTTATTATTGAGGAGCAGTAAGAGTCTTCCATGAAGAGAAAAAAAAACGAAAAGCTTAAATTCAGCTTTATTCAGCTCACTTTTTGGTGTTCCTGGTGCGCCTTTACTTCTTTCGCGGCTTTATTTTTTAAAAGCATAGGACTTTCAAAACCCGAAATTGGATTTGCACTTTCCTTAAGTACACTGGGCGGTATCCTGGGGCAATTTATCTGGGGTTTTCTTTGTGACAAGCTTCATACCATAAAAAAGAATTTTATGGTCGCCAATCTTATCATTCTCGCCTCCATCCTATCCTTTCTGGTCATACGGAGCACTCTCTGGGTCTGGGTGATGATGTTTGTTTTGGGCTTTGCCCAGATACCCCAGCCCTCCATACTGGACACTTGGATCCTCAAAAAACTTCCCGGAAAGGAAGAAGAATACGGTCATATCCGCCTCTGGGCCTCCCTGGGCTTTGCTGTTTCTGCCCTAATCTTCGGATTATTGATCCGCCAATTTGGATTTACTGTAATGTTTATTGCCGCATCATTTTTTATTTCAATAACGCTGTTGGTATCTTTTCGGCTGGAAGACGCGTCGGAGGACCTCCGCTCCGGTAAAAACCTGAAAAAAAGCTTTAAAACCTTATTCACCAACAGACGGTATATATTTTTTATCGCTGTGTGCTTCATTATCGGGCTGGCCTTCCGTACCGTTCATTTGCTTCTCCCCTTGATCCTGGATAATGTCAAAGGAACTTCATGGGACTTGGGCCTTGCCTATTTCTTTGGAGTCATCACAGAAATCCCCATGTTCCTTGCCTCCAAGAAGCTTTCAAAAAAATACAGATCCAATATTCTTTTTCTTCTGTCGGTCCTGTTATTTATTCTCCATTTTGTACTGCTCATCCTTGCCAAGAGCCCGTTTATGGTCATTACGGCAATGTTTGCGCAAGGACTGGCCTTTGGCAATTATCTTCCCGCCATCAGGCTTTTTGTCAACGAAAATGCCCCTGACGATTTGAGAACCTCTGCCCAAACCTTTGCTGACGCTATCTGCAGCAGCCTGACCGGAGTCATTGGCTCGGCGGCCGGAGGCATCATTATTGAACGCCATGGCGTAAATACAGTTCTTTTCATTGGCACAGGACTTCTCAGCCTTGCTTTTTGCATTCTCTTGATCCATTTTCTTATAAGCAGGCGCCGGTCTAAAAACCAAAATAACCGTATTAATAATGATATTTTGAATTGATAATTTTTTCCTGGTTAATTGTCGAAATTTATTTGATATATTTAACCGCAAATTATGATATATTTATATTTAGAGTGCAATAATAATTTTGTTAATTATATTTGGCATACTTTTTTTGTGTTATTTCCTATTTAATAATATTATCTAGGTAATTGCGAAACTCTTGAA
>DOHN01000123.1:20797-27741 GCA_003535195.1 Ruminiclostridium sp. | reverse complement strand
ATTCTTTGGTCAAAAACTTCACGGATCTCAATAAATCCGTTTTTTTGAAGAAAAAGAAGGTCCTTCTGTCCCTTTTCATCTTCAATGAGTTCTTGCTCCAAAACCCCTTTGGGATTATTTATAAGCTTGTCCATGAGCAGTTTCTGTGATTTGTTTAAAGCTTCTTCGCCGCCTGGTTCAAGGCTTTTAGCCTGGCAGATCACTTTTTGACGCCTAAGATTTACGCCCGCCGGGATCATGACCCGGATGGCATCTCCCCAAGTGCAGAAATAGCGGGTTCGGATCCATTCCGCAAGCTTTATCATATCGGAGGATAAAAGAGGCTCTTCATCTACAATCTGAGAAATCTCCTTTAATTTTTCCCCATCCCCCTCAAAAATCCTTATAATCCATGCCGACTGCATTTTATTGCCGCGTCCAAAAGGAATCAACACACGCATGCCGGGCACGGCTTTTAAAGAGTCCTCCCGGGACAGCCTGTAGTCGTATAGCTTATCAAAACTTCTGGCCGCCTCTGAAAGCGCAACCGCAGCAATGAGCATGAAGATTCCCCCAATTAAATCATCTTATCACGAAAATAAAGGCGGTGATGAAAAACACCCCGCCTTTTTATACTACATGTTTACGATATTTTAGTCAAAAAGGGATTTGCTTGTTTGCAAATCCCTTCGGGTAGGCATCCTTTTAACAGGAATACTCTTTATTTACATGTTCAGGAATACCGCTGATATCTCCGCTTATGGAGAACACAAATTTGGTATTAAATTTCTCAGAAATCGTTCTAATTTTATCAAAGAATAATGGATATTGTTCTTGTTTCGCATCATATTTGGCAAGCCCGTCAAGAAAGATGGCTTCTATATCAAAGTTTTCGGCAATCATTCCGCAAATAAAGGAGAGTAATTGTTCCAGCGTGGAAATTGGGAATTCCGAGATGTCCACATATCTTATCTGATGTTTCAGATTGGTGACCAGTGAATTGTCCCGGTGAATGAAAACCACTTGTCCGTTGCACTCGTTAAGTAAAGCATTGGCGCTCGCAATAAGGTATTTCGTCTTTCCTATACCCTTGTTTCCATAAACAACTTTTATCATGGGTATCAATCCCCTTTCTCATTCCTTTTTATTGTTATTGTCTTTTACGACCTCCATTTTTGAAACGGAGATTTCGTAAGCGGTACGTTCTTCCACCTCCTCTTCAGATATTTTCTTTTGGTACATACGGCTCTGGATACGGCCCCATACCCGAATATTGTCCCCTATTTCAAATGTACTGGCAAAGCGGGCATTCCTTCCCCATGCAATGCAGGGAATATAATCAGATTTATTATAGGCTCTGTTGACCGCGAGCAGAATATCCGCAATCTCCCTGCCGAAAGGAGTTGTCCTGTACATGGGCTTTCTGCATACATAGCCGTTTAAGCATATCTGGTTCGGATTCTTATGTGTCACCTCCTCCTCAAATATCTCGATTTCTCTTGCAAAAACAGTAAGCATCAGTTTATGCCCACCGCTGCTGTTAAAATTGTTGTAAGACCGAAATTGCCCTTCAACAGATAAATAAACAGATTCCAGAATATTTTCAGGCTGTACTAAACGTTCGGAAAACATAATCGGGAGGTTGTCGTAAGTGTCGCTCAGCCGGGGAACCTGGATATAAACTATGTAAAACCCTTCCCCATATACTTCATGACTGAATTGAGGGCTTGTAATCACCTTTCCGGCGAGACTTACACTGTTGTTATCTAATGCTGTATTTCCTGACATTTGAATACTCCAACTCCTCTCAAGTCTTTGGTATTTATCGAACATGCTGCCTGATAATTATTATTCAGCTATCTGCTCGTTTAGAAGTTATGTTTTCAAAATATCAATCGGCCTTAAGAGGACTTTTGTTAATAATAGTTTTTTCCTCATCTGTTCTCTTAAAATCCCCTTGGAAGGATTCCACTGATCGTAAAATTTACCTGTATAAATTATTAATTGCTTTCTATAAACATCTTATAATATATATCACCAAAAACAAAGAGACTTAAACATTATTTATTAAATAAATTGCATAATCCATAAAAAGATTTTGATTATTCTCCTGTTTTACCATTTTACCGAACCTATCTTCCGTCAACTGGTATGCTACCACCAATCGATACTGCTCTTTTGTTGGATCCGGTATTTGATAACTTGTCAATTGCCCAGCAAATAACATATTTAACTCCATACACTGCATCAGCTTCTTCTTGTTCTACCATGGTTTTAGTATAACTTATTCTTTAGATTTTGTGTCTCACCCTATGGTTCATGCAATTACCGGCTTGTTGTCAGTCAAACCTGCAAGCATCGGGGTATCTATTGGGTGACGCTTACGAAGCATGCTTTTTTGACCGTAATGCAATTCGATATTAATCTGGGAAAGGCTTTCCTTGCCCCTGTTATAACCCCGTTTCAATGCCTCTGTCCCTTTGGCATAAAATCACATTTCAAAGTTTTTTTTGCGAAACTGACCTATATGCTCCGGGAGTGACACCCTGATGTCTTCTAAAACGTCTTATAAAGCTGGAAACATTATAGTAGCCCACAGCAGTGCTTACCTCGCCAAGTAACATGTCTGTGTTTTTTAAAAGCTCCTTTGCGTGTTGTATACGCAGGTCTATTACAAAATCCATAATATTTCCGCCGGTTTGTGATTTAAATATGGCGCTTAGATTTGACGGAAGTATCCCAAAAACTTCGGAGACATTTTGAATGGAGAAGTCACAGCTATAGCAGTGTTCCTCAATATATTTTTTCACCTGTTCGCTTAGTTTTTTTGGCGAAATATCTTGCTTGCCGCGTTCATGTGCAAGCTGGCTTTGTAAAGATTGTATCATGCCGACAGCCTCCTGGGCGGTGTCGGCACTGGCAAGTCTTTGCAGAATATCATTGTCGGGCATTGCGTGGCTGCTATTACCTTCGCTGACTGTACGCAGGATATCAAAACATATTCCTCTTGCCATAAACAGCGGCAGGTTGTTTGTGGTGATATATCCAAGCAGCTCTTTTATATAAATATCAGCAGAGCTTGCATCCATAGCAGCAATAGCATTGTGCAGGCGCTCAAATTGCTTTGACGGGTAGGAGGGCATGGTATTGTCTGTCGGCAGAATATCGCTGTATAGAATGATAGTCCCGTTTCCCTTGACAAAACGGTAGTCCAGAGCGCTCTGTGCCTCCATATAGGAGCGTCCGATTACACTGGTGTCCGTCATTAATGTGCCTACGCCAACTGTGGCCGAGACACTATACTGCTGGCTCATTACTTTTAGCATATTGCAGAAGGCATCTGTTACTATATGCTTGTTACTTTCTGATACATTGTTGATCGTTATCAGTCGATTTTCTTCAAGATTATATATATAGTTGCTTTCAAAATGCTTTTGCAGCATGCCACAGACTGCCTTGGCGTGATCCTCTGTGCAGTCGTTTGCGTGATGAAACAAAACTACGGCTGCAAAAAAATAATTTCCGCTGTAGTGCAGCCCCAAGCTCCGACATTCATCATTGAACTCCGCAGCGGTGCTGTAGCCGCCGTTTAGCAGTTTGCGCAGGCAGCTGTTGGTTACCAGTGTTTGACTGTTTATCACTTCGGTATTGAGCATACTGTTCTGCTCCTGAAGATAGTCCAGAGCATACGAAATAGTATCCAGTTCCGTTCGTTCTGCAATATCATCAGTTATGGTCGAGGCCTTCTTATGCAGCACACGTATAGGATTATAGTTCACCTTCATCATATACCAAATCAATATAGAGGAAAGCAGCAGTGTAATATTAAAATAGAGCATAAATGTACGTCCCGTGCTGAGCAGTTTGCTAAGTATAGGTTGTTTTTTGGGAAGCAGTGTAATGTACCGCCAGCTATTTTCAGTTGACTGATGCTCGATGATATGGTAATCCCGTTGAAATGATGTAAGATCTTCTACAGAAAAAGTTTCTATGGGATTGCTGCTTACAATGACATGGCTGTCGCTGTCAAATATATAGGTGGAAGTGTTGTATTCCCCCAGACGGCCGCTGAAAAGACTTGTAATTTGGTTAGTAGGTACGCAGAATACAGCAGTGGCGGTAATCTGCCTGAAGTCCTCATGAAGCGGGTATAAAAAAGTCACATATTCATTACTTTCATTTTGTATGGTAATGCGCTGGCTGCTTAGTACAGTCGGCTCTTTTATTGTGTTTAGCAGGTCGATATATTCTGAGGGCGTAAAATTCTGGTAACGATAATTTGAATTCGCAAAAGCTGCTATTTCATGCAATCCATGGGTTGAAAATACGCATCCCTTGTCATGGAAATACACAAAGAAGTTCTTACTGAACGTACTCATCTGTCCCAGAGTAAATATGTCATCTATAATTTCACCGTAGGTTTCGCCGCTGCCCGAGGAATAGAACTTATGTGTTGCGATGTAGCTACGGAAACCGCTAGTGAGCTGAAATTGGTCGGCGGTATTTTTGAGGTCGGAAAGCTTGTTGTCCAGCAGAGAGACGGCATACTGCTGATCAATATCTACAGAAGACATAATTTCGTTTTGTACGGTTTTGGCAGTTTGGAATATATAAAGTGTATACAGTGCTGCAGCCGGCAGGAGCATTATTATAATGTATGAGAGCAAAAACTTAGAGAACAAACTTTTACGAAGCTTTCCAAGCACGATCAATTCACCTGTTATCCTTTATTTTGCATGTTGCGTCAGAAAAATCGGCATATCCATATTTATATGCTCAATGTTAGTTTAGCAGATAGAAAATACACACTCAAGCATGATTTAGACAACAATAGCTGTCTGTGATGCGTTATAGATATTTAAAAATATGAAGTAAAACGTGTAAAACAGCCAATAAGCATGGTGATAAATTCTGCACATGTCATAAAAAAGGTTAATTTTGATAAGCAGGTTACACCGAACAATATTTGTCTAATGTGTAATTCAGGCACATAGAAGAAAAAAAGTAAATTGACGGCATTCGACCGGTGGGTCAAAATAAAACCATTGTTAGTCGACGGCTGAATACAAAAACCAAAAAGGAAGGAGTATCCAGATAATCGATTATTTGGATATGTAGTATGAAAAGTTGCCAACGAAAAAGTAAAGCACCAATGGACCCGATAACCATAATAACTATAATACTGGTTATGGCATCACTTTTGATTTTTACCGTGCTGCCGCTGATAAAGATATTTATTCAAAGTCTGACGGCAATTGACGGCACAGTTTCCCTTGGCGCCTACATCAAAGCGTTCACCTCGAAGGAGAACAGAAGTGCACTGGTAAACAGCCTGTTTCTGGGAACTCTTTGTGGTGTGCTTTCTACCGCTATAGGTTTCCTGTTCGCATATTGTGCTTCATATGTAAAAATGCGCGGCAAAAAAGTTTTTAACCTGATAGCGATGCTGCCGATTGTGTCACCGCCATTTGCTGTAGCACTGTCAATTATTCTGCTGTTTGGCAGCAGAGGACTCATTACATATACCCTGCTGGGCATACGTAACGTAAACATTTATGGATTTAGAGGGCTGTTATTTGCTCAGACACTTTCTTATTTTCCTATATCATATCTTTTGCTGAATGGTGTCTTGGATTCCATTGACCCTTCAATAGAAGAGGCTTCTCGCAACATGGGGGCGTCGCGTTGGCACACCTTCAGGACTGTTACATTGCCATTGATCCTGCCGGGGCTTGCAAACTCGTTCCTGCTGGTATTTATCAAGTCTGTTGCAGATTTTGGCAATCCTATAACGATCGGCGGAAATTTTCCGACACTTGCAACACAAATATACTTTCAGGCAATAGGCAACTACAACATTCAGGGTGGTACGGCTGTCGCTATACTGCTGCTCATTGTTTCGATGTGCCTGTACGCACTCTCTAAGCTATGGGTGGAAAAGAAGACTTTTGTCACCATCACCGGAAAAGCTTCGAGAGAACGTGTGTTGATAGACGAACCGCATATAGCAAAGCCTCTGTCGTTTAGCTGCCTATTTGTTGCTGTAATAGTTATAGGATTATACATACTCATACCAATAGTTTCGGTAGTCAAGCTGTGGGGTATCGACTATTCACTGACACTTGAAAACTACAAGTATGCATGGTCAGTAGGTAAGGCAGGGCTGATTGACTCTACAAAAATGGCTCTGTTGGCAACACCTGTAACCGGAATTCTTGCAATGATAATTTCATACCTAGTGGTACGCAGAAAGTTTACAGGTAAGCGCACCATGGAGTTTGCCGCAATGTTGGGCATGACTGTTCCGGGTACAGTTATGGGTATCGGCTATGTTCTTACTTTCAATACAAAGCCGCTGGTACTCACTGGTACGGGCATAATAATTGTCCTATCCTATGTATTCAGATACCTGCCTATAGGAGTTCGCTCGGGTATTACTTCACTCAAGCAGATTGACCCGTCTATAGAAGAAGCGGCGGCAGATCTTGGGGCAAACTCATTCAAAGTGTTTACAACAGTGACGCTTCCACTTATTAAGACAGCGTTCTTTGGCGGGCTGGTGTATACCTTTGTCAAGAGCATGACCTCGGTAAGTGCAGTTATATTCCTTGTTTCCGCAAAATACAAGCTGCTTACAATATCGGTACTTGACCAGGTAGATTCAGGAAAATTCGGTGTGGCATCAGCTATGTCAACAATGTTAATAGTAGTTGTATACATAGTTATTGCTATACTCTATTATCTGTTAGGCAAACTGGGAGTAAACAAAAAGGACATCAAGCTGACCTGATGAAGAGGAGGAAACCATAATGAATGAGCCAAAAGACGTTGTACTTAAAAATATAGTAAAAGAATATGAGTCACCAAACCAGAAAGAGGTTTTTCGTGCAGTAAACAACGTAAATCTTTCAATACCTGCAGGTGAGTTCGTCACTCTACTAGGCCCTTCAGGCTGCGGAAAAACC
>DOHN01000123.1:20363-20551 GCA_003535195.1 Ruminiclostridium sp. | reverse complement strand
GTGTTTCAAAGCTATGCGCTGTTCCCGCACTATAATGTATTTAATAATATAGCTTATGGTCTGCGGCTTCGCAAGCTAGCTGATGCACAGATAAGCGGGAAAGTAAACAATATAATAGCTCTGGTTGGCTTACAAGGTATGGAGGATCGTTTCCCAAATCAGATTTCGGGCGGACAGCAACAGCGCGT
>DOHN01000123.1:19797-20154 GCA_003535195.1 Ruminiclostridium sp. | reverse complement strand
GAACCGCTTTCTAACCTTGATGCAAAACTGCGTGTGTATATGCGTACAGAAATACGTAAAATCCAGCGCAGACTTGGTGTTACAAGTATTTATGTCACACATGATCAGGCAGAGGCTATGAGCCTTTCTGACAGGATAATTGTTATGAACAAGGGTGTTATAGAACAGGTAGGTACACCACAGGAGATTTACCAGTATCCTGCGTCCGAGTTCGTTGCAGATTTTATAGGCCGTGCAAACTTCTTCCCTGTAGAGGTGATATCCTGCATAGAGCATAGTGTGACAGTGAACGCATTCGGAAAAACTCTTACAGTGCCGAAATCTGCTGGAAAGACCTTTAAGCAAGGTGACAAGGCA
>DOHN01000123.1:10297-19680 GCA_003535195.1 Ruminiclostridium sp. | reverse complement strand
CCTTTAAGCAAGGTGACAAGGCGACAGCAATGGTTCGCCCCGAATCGGTAGGAGTGGGTAAGCAGGGGAATTTTGAAGGAATTGTGGAGACATCTATCTTCATGGGTGCAAGTCAGGAGTATTTTATAAAAGTAAGCAATCAAGTATTTAACGCAGAGGACGTAAACCCAAAAACTAAGCGTGTCTACGCCGAGGGTGAGAAGGTATATGTAGATTTGCAGCCTGAAAACATACATATCATTTAACTGGCTAAACGGCGAAACCGTTTAAATAATACAAAAAAATAAGAGGAGAATGAGTATGAAAATTTTTAAAAAAAGTTTGTCAATCTTGATGGCGACAACTTTACTGGTTACCGCAACAGCTTGCGGGAACCCATCCAAATCTTCAAAGTCGCCTTCAACAGCGCCTTCTCAGTCATCTGTACCTACTTCTGAAACTCCAAAGAAGGAAACCCCAAAGGAACTGACGATGTATATAGGTGTTGTAGAGCAGCAGGCTATCAAAATTGCAGAAGAATTTGAAAAAGCAACAGGCATCAAAGTAAACTTTGTCCGTATGAGCGGCGGAGAAATCCTTGGACGTATCAGAGCAGAGAAGGAAAACCCACAGGCTAGTGTATGGTATGGCGGTTCTGCTGATTCGTTCATTACAGCCAAGCAAGAGGGACTGCTGAAGCCATATATTTCGCCGAGTGCTGAAAAAATCTCTGACCAGTTCAAAGACAAGGAAGGCTACTGGACAGGCATATATCAAGGTTATTTAGGATTTATCTGTGACGAGCGTTACTTTGAAGAAAACAAGCTTGAGAAGCCAAAGTCATGGGATGACCTGTTGAAGCCGGAGTTCAAAGGGCAAATTATGATGGCAAATCCCGGTTCTTCAAGCACAGGCTATCTTATTCTTTCAACCATGGTACAGATGCGCAGTGAAGAAGAGGCACTTAAGTTTATGAAGCAGCTAAACGGACAAGTCAAGCAGTACACAAAGGCCGGTGAAGCACCTGCCAAGTCAGCGGCGCTTGGAGAATGTGCAATAGGTATCACATTCCTGCACAACGGCATTCGCCTGATGAAGGAAGGATTTACAAATATCGGACTGTCTGTGCCTGAGGAAGGCACAAGCTACGAGCTTGGTTCTGTTGCTATGATCAATGGTGCTCCCGAGGAAGAAGCAGCAAAGATATTCATTGACTGGTGTCTGACCCCGGAATGTCAGGAAATTGGTCAGAAATATACAAACTCATTCCAATTTCTAACGAATCCAGACTCAAAAACCCCTGATGAGGCATTGAAACTCAAAGATACAAAACTGATTGATTATGACTTTGAATCGTCTGGAAAGAACAAGGACAGACTGCTGGAAGCTTGGGACAACGCAGTAAAATAAAAAAATAATGTGTGGCTATCTCAATCTTATTTTGAGATAGCCACTTTTTAAATTTTTTCGGGATTACTTTACTCAAACCTTAACTATCTTTCAGCGGCTGATGCCCTCTTTAAAATAGTTTTTCATTTCATTTGCCTGCCGTCATAACGGATTTTATAGTCGCCTTTAAGAAGCAGTTCTGACACTGCAACGCATGAATATCCGTTTTGAGTTAGGTTTTCTAAAATTGACGGCAAAATATTCTCCGTATGAAGGGTATCATTATGGAAGAGAATAATGGAACCCGGTTCTACCCTCTGTGTCACCCTCTTGTAGATATCCTCTGCAGATAAGTTCTGTTTCCAGTCCAAGGAATCCACATTCCACTGTATGGACTGGACATTCAGTCGTTTAGCCACCCTTATGGTATTGGCATTGTATTCGCCGTAGGGTGGGCGAAATAGTGTAATTTTATTTCCTGACAGCTTTTCCAGTACTTCAGAACAGCGCAGAATTTCTTCCTCAATTTTTGCTTCGGGTATCTGAGACATATGAAGATGAGAATAACCATGATTGGCAATCTCGTGGCCCCGCTCCGCCATCATCTTTACGGCGTCGGGATATTCTTCAGCCCAAAGACCCACAATGAAAAAAGTCGCTTTCACCTTATATTTATCAAGAGTGTCTAAAATTGCGGGTATATCGTCGGCCCCCCAGGCGCAATCAAAGGTAACGGAGCATTGCTTGCCCTCGCAGTCCACTGAATAGATGGGAATATCCTCTCTATAATTGACTGAGACCTGCGCCGCATAACGCTGCGCCGCGATAACATGAATCGCAAGAAGCAGAGATAAAATAATTAAAATCAATATCGGGATATAGTACTTTTTTTTAATATATACTACTTTCATTATACTATACCGCCCGTAAACATGCTTCTGTTATGAATATTATGGCCTATATTTCCCGCTTATGCCAGAAGCCTGTATTTACCGGTGAGGCTCTTTTTGATAAGGCCCTTTAATTCCAAGTCCAGAAGTATCGCAAACAGAGCTTTTAGAGGGATCGATGTCTTGCTGG
Source organism: Ruminiclostridium sp. (assembly GCA_003535195.1). Lineage (GTDB taxonomy): Bacteria > Bacillota > Clostridia > DSM-8532 > DSM-8532 > DTU059. The sequence goes on along the minus strand of DOHN01000123.1, from coordinate 17,232 downwards.
AGATTTCCTCACCATAAAGATCTTCAATCTTCAGTGCCGATATCACTTTTTTGCATTCAGGCCCCAGTTCGCCGCCCCTCTTCTTGGTTGTTTTTTCTTTTCCTTTATAGAGCGGTGCGATGCCAAAATTCAGCTCTTCCAGTATATCGTCTACATTTATTACCATCTTGGCGCCGTCCATAATGAGGCGATTGGTGCCCATGCTGTTGTAATGGTTGATATCGCCCGGCACCGCGAACACCTCTCTGCCCTGATCCAAAGAAAATCGGGCTGTAATGAGGGAACCGCTTTTGATCCCGGCCTCCACCACCAGTGTCCCCAGGGACATGCCGCTTATGATACGGTTACGGGCAGGAAAATGTGATATTGCAGGCGGCGAGCCCGGCGGGTATTCTGAGATGACAGCCCCCGACAGGATAATACGCTCCATAAGTGCTTTGTTTTCAGGCGGGTAAGATTGATCCACGCCGCAGCCAAGAACGGCAACCGTTTGGCCTCCGGCATTAAGCGCTCCGCAGTGGGCGGCTGTATCAATGCCCCGGGCCATTCCGCTCACTACAAGAATGCCCGCAGCAGACAGGTCTGCCGCCATTTTCACAGCTGTTTCGATGCCGTAGCCCGAGGCCTTTCTGGATCCGACCACAGCAATAGCATTGGCTTTCGGAATACTGCCCCTGATATACAGAAGAAGAGGAGGGCTTGGTATATATTTCAGCATTTCGGGGTATTCGTCGTCAGCAATGGTGACTATTTTGATTTTGTTCTTCTCGCAAAGCTCAAGAATATTCTGTACGTCCTGATAAATAGTATCACTGTGGTAAATTTCAAACTGGCGGGCGGTAAAACCGGCCTGCAAAAGTGCCTGGCGATCTGCTTCAAAGACCTTTGTGGCACTGCCAAAGCAAGTGATGAGATCCAGCTTGGTTTGCATATTGAGCCCTTCAACGCTATTTAATCTCAGCCAAAATTCCAATTCACTGTTCATGTTTTCCCTCCCACTTCCTTACACCCTGACGGTTCTGTCCAGAGCCCTGTATTGAATCGCTTCCGCTAAATGATCGGAGTGAATAAACTCCTGTCCTTCCATATCCGCAATGGTGCGTGCCACCTTCAATATACGGTCATAGGCCCTGGCACTTAAATTCAATTTATCAAAAGCGGATCGCAGAATTCTTTTCCCTTCCGGATCCACTTTACAGAACTCCCGGATCAGGGAACCTTTCAGATGGGCATTGCAGTAAATACCATATTTTTTATAGCGTTCCTGCTGAATTTTTCTGGCTGCATTGACGCGCCTTTTGATCTCTTCCGATCCCTCTTCCGGCTCGGCGGCTTCAATTTCACTGTACCTGAGAGTCGGCACCTGGATATGTATATCGATCCGATCCATAAAGGGACCGCTCAGGCGTGAAAGATAGTTTTCGGCATCCTTAAAGGAACAGGTACAGTTTCTTGCGGGATCGCCGTAATATCCGCACTTGCAGGGGTTAGCCGCGGCTACCAGCATAAATCTGCAGGGGTAAGTCACCGAGGCATTGATTCTGGATATATTAGCACAGCCGTCTTCTATGGGCTGTCTTAAAACATCAAGGGTACTGCGCGAAAATTCTGGGATCTCATCAAGAAACAGAACTCCGTGATGGGCCAGGCTTACCTCGCCCGGCTTGGCCTGCCTGCCCCCGCCCACCAGGCTTACGGCACTGACGGTATGGTGGGGTGAACGAAATGGTCTTTCCTGTATCAGCGGGGAATTTTGGGAGAACAGCCCCGATACACTGTAAATTTTAGTTACTTCCAGAGATTCCTCGAAGGTCAGATCCGGCAATATAGTCGGCAGCCTCCGGGCCAGCATTGTTTTGCCGGAGCCGGGACTACCGATCATAATAAGGTTATGCCCACCGCTGGCCGCCACTTCCAACGCCCGCTTGGCGTTTTTTTGCCCCTTTACATCCGAAAAATCTTCGGGGCGGATGCTGGAAACAGGGGCAAAAGAATCCAGAACAGGTTCACAGGCCAGGGGCCTCACCCCTGTAAAATGTTCCACGGCCTCTTTTAGGGTATTCACCGAATAGATTTCCAATTCCTTAACGACAGAAACCTCCAGGGCGTTTTGGGCAGGAATCATTAATTTCTTAAAACCCAGTTCTCTGGCAGCAATGGCCTTGCACAGCATGCCCGATACCGAACGGACGCCGCCATCCAACGCCAGCTCTCCAATGAGCATATAGCCGTTCATGGCATCGGGCGGAATGGTCCCGGCCGACGCCAGTATGCTTAAGGCTAACGGAAGATCAAAGCCCGAGCCTTCTTTTCTCGTATCCGCGGGAGCCAAATTGGCTGTGATTCGCCTTACGGGAAACTCAAAGCCGGAATTATTGACAGCCGCTCTTACACGCTCCCTGGCTTCCCTGACCGAGGTATCAACAAGGCCCACAATGTCAAAACAAGGGATGCCGTTTGAAATGTCCGTTTCCACCTGAATATGGTATCCCTCCAGGCCAATGAGGCCGCAAGTAGATACTCTGCTGAACATAAAAAAGACCCCCAAACAAGAACATGTGTTTGGGTTACATTTTAGCACAGTTTCCTTATATTAACAAGTAAAATTTGAAAATATTTGATAAATATTAGTAACCCGTACGGATTATGTATTTATATGAAAACAATTATATAATTATTATCTCCTGCGTTGGTTTGAAATGAGCAGGGCATAATCGCCTTGGGCAGCAAACCCGATATCCCTGTACATACTTCCAGCCTCCTCATTGCTGTAAAAAAGATTGGGCACCTTGCCGCCATTTAAAATATCCCGGGTGATACAGGAAACCACCTGGGAGGCAAGCCCCTGTTTTCTGTACTCCGGACGAGTCACCACCCCCCCAATGGTTGCAAATCGCGAGGATTCAATGGTGGTATAGGCCTGGGAAGCAATGACGCCATCTTGTTTCAGCATGAAATACCGGCAAATCCCCATTTCCATCCTTCTGCGAATACCCCGCTCGATCTCAGCACGTGAATGGTAGAACCGGGCAAAATCCGGGATGCCGTAAATCAGTCCGGCAAGCTCGGAGCAATCCTCCAGGCCGGCTCTTTTGGCAACTGCAGATAACAGAAGCTTCGTTTGATCCCGAAACACCATATGGCAGGAGGGTTCAATCGCCATGTCTCCGGTAAAAAGGGCTATTTTGCTCATCAGTTCTCTTTTGCCCGAAATGATCTCCGTTCCCATAAAAGCTGCAAAATGCCCTAATTCCTCATGGTATGAAGCGCAATCCCGGCTGTAGATATAGAGATTATTAAAATGCCTCAAAATAACAGCCAGGACTTTGCCGTCATGCTCATCGGAGAGCAGCCAGCATTCCTGAAAGTCTTTATCCAGACCATATTTCTCAAGATATGCCAAAAGGGTAGTATTCAGGCTTTCTTCCTGCTTAAGGCAATCAACCGCCCTTTCGATATCTTCTTTACCGGCTCGTTTAATCATATTCCCCTTCAGTCGTCTATCAAAATCTTATGAATCTTTCTCATATTGGCATCATTCCTATCCAGGTAACGCCTTATCTTTTCGGCTTCAACAGGCCTTTTGATTTTAAGAGTGGTTGTTTTCACCAGTTCTTCCCGGCTCAGTACAAAATATCGAATAATCTTATACTTGGGCAGGCTTTTATTAATTTTCCTGATATGGGTCTCTAGATACTCACCCATCTGTTCAATGGTTTGAAGCCCCAATTCCGCCATATTAGCCTCATCAACGACGATTTTGGCACATATCTCAGTACCCCCGTCGGGAGCGGCATAGCCCCAGACGAAGGATTCTTTGACGCCCGGAAGAGAATTCAGCAGCGTTTCAAATTCCTCCGGAAACGCCTTCTTTCCGTTGTTTAAAACAATCATGGATTTTGCCCGCCCTGTAATTTTCAGGATTCCGTTACCATCCGCCACCCCCAGGTCCCCGGTTCTAAACCAGCCATTTTCCATGACCTCCCTGGTTTCTTCCGGGTTCTCATAATAGCCCAGCATGACATTACCGCCCCGGACAAGGATTTCGCCCATGCCGTTTTCATCGGGCCTGTCAATTTTGACTTCCACATCTTTTATAGGAATACCGATGGTGCCGGGTGCATTGACAAAAAAAGTTGTGGCACTTATGACGGGGGAGGTTTCAGTCAGTCCATATCCCTGAAGGAAGGTGATGCCGAAGCTCTGGATCCCGTTTATAATGCCGACATCCAGAGGAGCTGCCCCGGAAACAAAAAGCCGCAGATCCGGTCCAAGCTTTTCCATCACGGATTTGAAAAGTTTTTTTCTCACATCGATTCCAAGCTTTAAAAGTGCGTTGGAAACCTTGGCCATGGAGGTGACAAGACCTTTCTTGCCCGATTTCTCAATGCCTTCCATAACTTTTCTGTAAAGCGCTTCAAATATGGCCGGTACGGCTACTAAAATAGTGACCTTAAACTCCTTAAGATTTTGGGCGATATGCCTGATGCCTTCCGAATAGGCAATGGTAATGCCTTTAAACAGCATAAACATCAAGCCGATTGTATTTTCAAAGGTATGATGCAAAGGCAGCAGCGAAAGATGAACATCGTTGGGCTGAACCTCAATAAGCGCCGTTAATGAAGTAATATTGCAGGCAATATTGGAATGGGACAGCATAACGCCCTTGGAAGCCTTGGTGGTACCCGAGGTAAACAGCAGAATGGACATTTCGTCCTTGTTGATATGCGCATTTATAAAGCAGGTGTTCCCTTTTTCCAAAAGTTCATTGCCTTTTCGGGTCAAGCCGGCCATTGTCATGAAAGCGGGATCATCAACCGGCGCCGGAAACTCATCCATGCAGAAAAAGTGCTGGATCGTGGTATTCTTGCCCGATAAAGCAACCATTATTTCATGGTACTGGGCGCTGTAGAAAATGGCTGAAACTTTTGCTCTCTCTATCAGATTCTCAACTTCGCTTTGGGGCAGATATTTATCCAGCGGCACGCCTATGCCGGTTCCATTGATGATGGAAAAATAGGATACCGCCCATTCGTACCGGTTTTCACTGAGAACAGCGATTTTTTTTCCTTTTAAATTTAAGGCGTGGAGGGCGGTTCCCAGAGCATCAATCTCCTGGTCAAATACCCTATAGCTTTTCTCAATGATTTTTCCGTCCCGTTTAAACTTAAACGCTGTTTTGTCTCCATATCTTTCCACACTTTTTTTGATCAGCTCACGACAGTCGTAAACCGGATCGGGCTTATAATGGCCCAGACCTTTTACAACCCTCGAACCGTCTTTAACAATAATTTCACAGCCCCTACTCATATTCCAGCTCCTAATCGTCAAATCAGATTATAATACTTACTATTATTACCTAGTAATAACTATATCTCTTTCCGCGGGAATTATCAAGAACTATATTGCGAATTGAAGTTAGTGTTGCCGGATTTTTTTTAAAATATCAATCTGACTTTAACGGGAAGGTATAATTTCAAGCCAATATCCGTCGGGGTCTTCAATAAAATAAATGCCCATTTTTTTATTTTCAAAGCAGATACATCCCATCTCTTTGTGACGGGCATATGCTTCATCAAAATTATCCGCTATAAAGGCAATATGCGTCTCGTTGTCACCTAAATCATAGAGACCTTCCTTATCCTTCAGCCATGTCAGTTCAATTTGGCCGGAAGTTTTCCCGTCGCCGAGAAAAGCCAGTATAAAACTCCCGTCCTGAGCCTCCTTTCTTTTTACCACCTTAAGATCCAGCGCTTTTTCATAGAAGGCAACAGATTGGTTCAGATCTTTTACATTGAGATTGGTGTGATTGATTTGAAATGGCATAATTTTTGTCCTCCTTTTTAAAAAATTGAATAAATTAATTGTACACTAATTCTTATACATATTGTATCCCTCGAACTTCACGTCATCACAATTTAGTTTATGACCACGTCAAAAGCGGCAGAGTGATGTTTTAGTGCGTAAGCGGAGCAGGATTGCGGGATTACCTAAGTAAAATCCAGGACGGATTTTCTCGAGGGCGCACAAAACATCACTCATGACGCAAATTACGGATTAAAGATCCTTGAAACAGATGTATTTTATAACCGGGGCGGTTATGTTAAGATAGGAAATTGTAAGGTGCAAATGAATGATATAAGGGTGAGAATATGGCAAAGCTTTACTTCCGGTATGCGGTGATGAACGCAGGGAAATCCACACAGCTCCTTCAAATCGCATATGACTACGAAAAGTATAACCACCGAAAGGTTTTATGTCTGAAACCCGGTGCCGATACGAAGGAAGGACAATATATCATAAGCCGCCTGGAAAACGGCGAGATCAAAAGAAAATGTGATTTTCTGATATTACCGGACAAGGACTGGATATACCAAAAGTTTTCTTCCGAAATAAAAAAAGCCAATGAGAAAGGGAAGCCCGTATCCATTGTGCTCATCGATGAGGCCCAGTTCCTTTCCCGGCACAATGTTTGGGACCTGGCGCGGGTGGTGACCGATTTTGATGTCCCGGTTATCTGCTTCGGCATTAAAGTGGATGCTTTTGGGAACCCCTTTGAAGGCAGCACCCATCTCTTTGCCCTGGCCCAGAACATTGAGGAGGTAACCACCAGGGCCATCTGCAGAATCAGTAAAACACCGAAAAAGGCAACCATGAATTTAAGGCTTGTAAACGGACAGCCTATTTTTGAAGGCAGTCAGGTGGCTATAGAAAATGATGACGACGTACGGTATCTCCCGGTTTCTTTAGACGTATATCTGAAGCTGAAATTCGGCAAGATGGAGCTCCCGCCGGACATATAGTAATGTTAAGCACAAGGAAAACCCCATCCGTGAGCGAAAGAAGAAATTTCTAAAGCGTTCAATCATAATGACTTCAACAAGCGGCAGAGTGATGTTTAGTGCGTGAGCGGAGCAGGATTGCGGAGCTACCGA
>DOHN01000123.1:4061-10127 GCA_003535195.1 Ruminiclostridium sp. | reverse complement strand
TTTTCTTGAGGGCGCACAAAACAACACTCATGGCGCTAAATTACGCATTGAAGATTTCAAGCTGGTGCCCGGGAAGATTCACAATAAAACGCCCCCACCGGGGATGGTTTTAATATGAAGCCAACCCATGAGTTTTCAAACCTGAAACAACTGCCAGACACCGTCCAGGGCCTTGCGAACAGCCGTGTATTTTTGATATTTTTTCTGATAAATTCCCGTTTTCTCCATATTGGGCTCAACCCTGCCGCGAATATGCACCATGGCTTTTGCGGCCTGATTATAATCCGTAAATTCCCCTGCCGCAACAGCCGCCGCCATGGCAGCGCCCAACGCGCCCAGCTCCTTTGTATGGACTGTCTCAACCGGAAAGCCCAACACATCGGCAAACATCTGTACCCATAAAGGCGAATTCACAGCGCCCCCGGCCATGCGGACCGCTTTTGGAGGTTCCCTGGAGGCAAGCAGACGGTCGATATGCGTCTTGTGAGAATAGACCACACCTTCATAAACAGCGCGCAGCAAATGGGAAAGGCCGTGGTAGGCCGTGAGCCCTATAAAAGAGCCCTTGCCTAAAGGGTGGCTATTGGAGCCATAAATAAAAGGCAAAAAGTATACCTCGCATTGGGCAGGTTCCACTTCTGCCACTAACCCGTCGGCTGCCTGGTAAATACTTTTTCCCGGAGGAACGGTGCAGCGGCTCATCAAATTCTGAACAAACCAGTCCAGATTGCCTGCCGAGGTCGCGCTGCATTCCTCCACCAAAAAATAGCCCGGCACGGCAAACAGGGAGTTCATGGCCACACTGCCGTCGGTGACGGGCTCTTTGGATATATACTCGTTAATGCTCCAGGTTCCGGCAATGGTGCAGAGCTGCTCCGGATCAGTAACATCCATGGCCACTGCGCACGCGTCAATATCAAACATCCCTCCAGCCACCGGAGTTCCCGCCTTTAAGCCCGTTAAACCGGCCGCCTCCGGGGTCACGCTCCCGCAATATTCATAGGAATATTTAAGGGGCGCCAGCTTCTCATAGACCTCGCCGATGCCCAGCTGTTCCAGCAAATCTCGCTCGAAGCGCTTTTCAACAATATTCATGAGACCGGAACCCGAAATATCGGTGACTTCGCAGAAGGCTTCGCCCGTTAGCCGGAAGCGGATATAATCCTTCACCGAAAAGGCCCATTGGATCCGGTCATAGGTATCCGGTTCATGCTCTTTCATCCAGGCCAGAAGCGCTGCCTGCTGGCAGGGGATAAGCTGTTGGCAAAGCTTTGGATAAAGCTTCTGGGCGATGCCTTCCCGGTACCATTTTTCAGGGAATTGCCAGGCGCGGCTGTCCGTTGAAACAATGCCGTTATACGCGGGTTTTTGATTTCTGCCCCAAGGATACAAGCCTTTTCCATGGCCCGCCACGGCCACACCGATGATATGCCGGGGATCTACGCCCGATTTGTCAACAGCGCCTTTGATACAACTGCAATTGGCCTGCCAAAGCTCTTCCATATCCCGTTCAGTATAGCCGGGCCTGGGAATAATGGCTCTGGTCTGCCGTCCAAACCTGGCGATTTCATTCCCCTTCAGGTCAAATACAGCGGCTTTGGTACCTGTTCCCCCGTTGTCAATACCGATCACATACTTTTCCATAGAACACCTCATTATTTAAAAGCCAAAGCCTTTTCAAACTGAGCAAGCAAAAACTCTCTGTTGCTTTTCAAAATCTCCCTCCAGCCGGTCCCCTCCTGATACCAGAACTCGGCGGTAAAACGCCTGACGCCCTGATCCAGCAGAGCTCTGATAATGGATGGAAAATCTACCCGGCCTGTTCCATAGGGAACGCACCTGAATCTTCCCGGCGTTGTTTCCTTGAGATGTGCCGCGGCGATGTGTCCTCTTCCCGTCCGCAAGTCCTTGCAGACGTCCTGTACGGCATTGGACAGGTTTCCGATATCGGGGTATACCGCCAAATAAGGAGACTTGATCTCGCGGATGTAATACATGGCCTTTTCGGTGGTATTCATAAAATCATTTTCCATGGTTTCCATGCCGAGTATAACGCCGTACTGAGAGGCGATTTCAGCCGCAGCCCTCATATTTCTGAAAAATCTCTCTCTGGTCGCAAAGCTCGATTCCTCATCATAATAGCAGTCGTATCCCTGGGTTTGGATGATGCGTATGCCCAGTTTTGACACCAGCAAAATAGCTTTATAAAGAAGCTCAAGGGCTTTTTCCCCGGCTCCGGGAAGTCCACTGCCCAGCGGGAACCTGCGTTGGGCGCTAAAACAGACGGATTCCGGGCGCAGACCGCTTTTTGCCGCAGTGTCCAGAAGCGCCCTGACTTCCTCGTCGGACCAGTTCAGGCGTTCAAGCCGGGAGTCAGATTCATCGATGCTCATCTCTATAAAATCGTAACCGGCTTCCCTGGCACAAACCAGCCTTTCCTCCCAGCTCAAATCATCGGGCATGGACTTTTCATAAAGGCCCAGTCTGAAATCCGTCATTCATCTTCCCTCCTGTACCCGTTTTTGACCATAATAGGCTCCCGTGCCATGCTTTCTTAAAAAGTGCTTATCCAAAAGCTGCCGCTGCATTTCCTGGGCATGGGGATTGATTAACCTGGCGTTAAAAGCCATTCTGGCGACTTCTTCCAGAACTGCGGCGTTATGAACGGCATCAAGCGCATCCTTCCCCCAGGCAAAAGGGCCGTGGTTGGCCACAATGACCCCGGGCATGGAATCCGGATCGATATTTCGGGTTTTAAAGGTCTCAACGATGACCTTTCCGGTCTCCAGCTCATATTCTCCCGCAATTTCCTCAGGGGTCATTCTCCTGGTACAGGGAATGGTGCCATACAAATAATCGGCGTGGGTCGTGCCCAGGGCGGGAATGTCTTCATTGGCCTGGGCCCAGCTGGTTGCGTAGGTTGAATGAGTATGTACCACTCCCCCTAAAGACGGAAAATTTTTATAGAGCATCAAATGGGTTTGGGTATCGGAAGAGGGGTTTAAAAACCCTTCCCGGATCTTCCCCTCCGGATCCACCACCACCATGTCTTCAGCCCTTAATTGTTCATATTCCACACCGCTGGGTTTAATCACTATAAGCCCGCTGTTTTTGTCGATGGCACTGACATTCCCCCAGGTAAAATTGACCAGTCCGTATTTAGGCAGGAGGCGGTTGGCTAAGCAGACTATATTTTTCAGCTCTTCCAGCATGGCTTTTCTCCTTTCAGGATTTAAGCGGGACCAAAACCGAAGCGGCAGAGTGATGTTTTAGTGCATAAGCGGAGCAAGATTGCTGGCTTACCCAAGTAAAATCCAGGACGGATTTTACTGAGGGCGCACAGAACATCACTCATGGCGCTTGGCATATCAGTATCAATTCTTTAAAACCTGCGGATTGCAAATGAAGTTTGGCATTTTTCCATGAAGCATTAAATTTAATTGCTCCAGCACAATTCTTGTATGGTGGCTTACAATATCCCGGGTTGCAGACGCCAGGCGCGGTGTCAGCACCGCATTGCCCAGGCTGAGGAACTTGTTTTTCCTAAGGGTATATTCCAGCGGAAACACATCCAGTCCGGCGCCCGCAATCCGTTTCTCAGAAAGTGCCTCATACAGGGCGTCATAATCCAGGACCCAGGCGCAGGAGGTATTGACAAAATAAGCATCGTTTTTCATCAGCCCGATTTTATCACGGCTGATCAGGCCCTTTACCCCGCGCTTTTTGGGACAATCTATGGAAATAAAATCCGATTCGGACATAACGGTATCCAAATTGACAAGCTCTGCGTTCAGGTGCTGTATGGAAGGCTGCTTTACATAAGGGTCATAAATAAGAAGTTCCATGCCCAGGGCATGGGTCAGTCTGGCAACTTGCAGGCCCACAGCCCCAAACCCGATCATTCCAAAGGTTTTTCCAGCCATCAGGGGACCGTCCCAGGGCACAAACGAAGATCCGGTGTCCCCGCCCAGGAAAGAGCCGTCAAAAACCCCGTATTCAGATCGAAGCATGCGGTCGGACCGAACAATATTCCGGGACACACACAGTATTAATCCAATGATATACTCAGCCGCGGCCGCAGCATTTTCACCTCCTGCAAAAATAACCGGTATTTTCTTTTGTGTTGCGGCTTCCACATCCACCACCGAAGACGCTTCACTCTGGCAGCACAGGATGATTTTAAGGGAATCGGCCGCCTCCAGCACCTCTTTTGTGATGCGTTCACATTCGCAAATCAGAAGCTCCACGCCGTCAAGGGCGGCAATGAGGCGACCGGTCTCCATTTTGATGCCGTTTACGCCATATCCGTCAAAGCGGAGCTCTGTGGCATAATTGTTTAATTCATTGATGTATTGTGGATCAAATCTTGCCGTTATAAGTGTTTTCATGATTTATCCACCGTCCTTTAAGCATAGGTCAGTCATTCGATAAAATCATATACTGCAGGATTAAATACCCGAAGGGGACGTTGCTTATTGACAAAACGCCCCACATCCTCGGCGATCATGATGGACTGCTGAACAGAAACATCATCGGAGGCACCGGCGATGTGCGGCGTAATTAATACATTGTCCATAAAAAGCAATGGATGGTTGGAAGGCATCGGTTCTTCCCAAAAGACGTCCAATACGGCGCCGGCTATTTTTTTATTGGCCAAGGCTTCTACCAATGCTCTCTGATCCACAACAACAGCCCTTGAGGTATTGATAAAATATGCGCTTGGCCTCATCAGGGCCAATTCTCTTTCCCCAATCATATTCTTCGTTTCTTCCGTCACCTTGCATTGCACCGACACGAAATCCGACCTTGAAAACATTTCTGCAAGGGAAACGGCTTCTATGCCCTCCCGCTCCATATCAGAGGGGGCGATATAGGGATCGTAAACAAGGATATTCATTCCCATGGCCAATAACTTTACCGATAGATTTCTGCCTACGGCGCCATAGCCCACCATGCCGAAGGTCTTTCCAAACAGCTCAAAGCCCCGGTATTCAGAATACGGGCTTTTACCCGGCATTCCCATGGACCAAACCATGTCCTCCCGAAAGACCGTATCGTATATATTCTCCCTGGCTTTCCCCAGAAATCGTCCTCTTCTGATTTCACAATTGGCCCGGGCGATGCACCGGATCAGGCTTAAAACGGCGCCGATAATGTATTCCGCGACGGAATTGGCATTGCGTCCGGGCGTGAAAACCACCGGTATGCCTCTTTTCGTGCAGGCCGGCACATCAATATTAACCGGGTTTCCGCGAAGGCAGGCCACCATTTTAAGATCAGGACAGGCTTCAATGATATTTGCATGGATCTTTTCAAACTCGGTAATGAGGATTTCCGCACCTTGAAGGATTTTAATCATATCCCCGTCATTCATGAAGGTTCCGGTTTCAACCCAGCCGCAGACAGTGACATCGCATATTTCTTCGATTCTTGTTATGTAGGGTTCCACCACCGTAGCGGTTATGACACATTTGGGCCTTGACATGTATTTTCACCTCTGACCATATTTATACAGAAAAAAATTGTTCATATATGCTATATCTTCCAAAGACAATTCTACAGGGCCGCCCACAGCCTGTGTTCCGATAAAGACCTGCGCCGCTTTTTCCAGTACATTCGCAGCGATAAAAGCTTCTTCCAGTGTTCTCCCCATAACGACCGCCCCATGATTTGCAACGAGCGCGCCCATCCTGTCTGAAATAGCCTCGAAGACCGCGTCCGCCATATCGTCTGTGCCGGGCAGCGTGTACCGGGCCACTCTAATGCCTCCTCCAAGGATTTGCACCTGATCGTCGCATATGGGCGGTATGGGCCTGTGGGCAGCCGCCATCATAAGCGCGTAGGTCGAGTGGGTATGGATAACGGCGTTCACTTCACGCCGTCCAAGCAGGAGCCTTGCGTGCATGGGGGTTTCTATGGAAGGCTTCAAATTGCCCTCATAGCTGAGATCATGCATATTGACAAGAACCATATCTTCCGGCTGAAGCATATCATAGGGCATCCCGGAGGGCGTCACCACCATTGAATCGTCATCCGCTCTGGCGCTGATATTTCCCCATGTGCCCG
>DOHN01000123.1:884-3874 GCA_003535195.1 Ruminiclostridium sp. | reverse complement strand
CAGCGCATCGTATAGAGTTCACTTTTTCATTGTTCAACCCATATCACCTCTAAGTTCATATTATTGTGAATACAACAAGCTCCCCAGGCCCCATTCGAAATCTTCATTTGGTAATTTAGCACCATGAGTGAGGTTTTTGACGTCATTATTATTGAGCGCTTTCGAAGTCTTTGATTGCGTTAATGGGTGGGGTTCATACTTCCCTGAAAAGCTTCATGGATTTCTCACGATGGCTCCAGAAATCTTCCATTGAATTTCTCAGGGCTGCAAAAAGCTGAAAAGCTGCCATATATTGCTCGTGACGCTGCATATCGGGTATAAAAACCTTTGCTTTTTGCTCGGGAAAATCGGCGAAGCTCCCCGCATAACCCAGCGCGACCTGCAATATCCGTATGATGCCAAGGGCGCCTGTTTCTTTTGTTTCAATGCGCCGGGCTTCCTTTCCCATCACATCACAGAACATTCGGCATACCATATCGCTCACAGAGGCTCCGCCTGAGAGGTACAGGATATTAAAGTCCTGTGTGAAGACCCGGTAGCAGTCATAAAAGGAATAGGCCAGCCCCTCAAACACGCTTCTCATCAGATCCAGCTTTGTATGGCCATAGGTTAATCCGCAGAAACCGCCTGTTGCAAAGGGATTTTGAAAGGGTGCCCGCTCACCGTATATATAGGGCTGGTAGATCAGTCCGCCGCAGCCTATGGGCAGCCTTTCCAGCTCTTCCTCAAGCGCGGGGTAGGAAACCTCCGGGAACAGCATGGATTTGACAAAATCCATGGTGGAGGCCCCGGAAAGCGTCGGCATAATCCAGATATATGTACCCGGCACAATATGACGCATCAACAGGCCGCGCTTTTCTTTCGGGTCAATGTTTTCAGGTTCGACAACCATTTCATTTCCAAGGGTGGTGCCTATGATGGTACAGGCTTTGCCCGCGCTGCCGATGTCATTGCCCAGGGCCGCTGTGCACACATCCACGGCGCCTTCGGCAACAGGGGTTCCCGCACATATTCCGGTCGATTCTGCGGCCTCCGGAGTAACCGACCCGATAATCGCTGTAGAATCAACAATATCCGGCAATATGTTACGGCACTCGGACAATTCAAGAACGTCCAATATTTCTTTGCTGTACTCGCCCGTCAGCACATTGAAAAGCGAGGTACCCGCATCGGTAAAGTCGGTATGCACCCTGCCTGTGAGCTTGTAATTCAACCAGTCCTTGCAATGCAAAGCCCATTTTATCCGCCTAAAATTCTCTGGTTCAAAAATTTTGATCCATTTCAGCAAAGCAGCCACCGAACCGGCATACACAATATTCGCATAGTCGCGGACCGCCGCATCGTATAGAGCATCACCGTCAAAATCCATGCATTTTGATCGGGTGTCATTCCACAGCATGGCATGGCGTACCGGAAAGCCGTTTTCGTCTATGGGCCAGAGCCCGTCTCCCTGACCTGTGATGCCCACCCCTGCGAGCTCGCCCCATAAATGGGCGTTTCTTGCCTTGAGGGCACGGGTCACCGCACACATACGCTCCCAATAATCATTCATGTCAATTTCGCTTGCTCCGGGAAAAGGCGCGAAGACGGATACATTTTGCTTTTCTTCATCGATCAGGCAAAAATTGAGATCCATAAAAGAGGCTTTAATATTGGTTGTACCGGCGTCAATGCCCAAAAAATAAGGTTTTTGCAATTTGCTTTCCCTCTCCTTTTTCTTCTCAGCCCACGAAACTATTCTCCTGAAAAGTAGAATTCCTGATCAATTCCAGCATGGTATCAGCCATGGCTTGAAGCAGCAGATTGCAGGATACCGCCCCTGCATCCAGGACGCCCCGGGAACGCTCACCGAGCCGGCTTGCTCTTCCTATCCTCGCCACCATATCCTTTGTGGAGTTCATGCCTGCTTCCGCCGCCTGCTTCATGTGACGGAGCGCTTCGGAAAAGCTTCCGCCGTTTTTCAAAGCCTGGTCAAAAGCATCGGAAGCCGGTATAAGGACATCCATCAGGGTTTTGTCGCCCAATTTTGCGTTGCCCAGCTCAGCGATTCCGTTTAAAGCATCTTTCAGCATATCGCCGAATACCAAAGCCGATATCTCCTCCTCGTTCTTGCATCTGCGCGCCATTTTATTAAAGAAGGTACCGTATAAGGGGCCCATGGAGCCGCCGATCTCAGTTAATAATACCCGGCCCAGGGTTTTAAGGGAATCCGAAAAGTTCAACTCCTGGCCCGCCATTCTCTGACCGCAGAGTGTAAACCCTTTGTTCATATTGATGCCGTGATCTCCGTCACCGATTAATCCGTCGACTTCACTGAGATATTCCCTGTTTTTCTGAACGGTCTCTATGAGCTTCAAGATAATTACCTGGCCTTCTTTATTAAGAAACCCTTCCATATTCCTCACCCTTTCGCAAAAGGAGCAAAAGCCTGGAGGCCCATGGAATTACATTCCGTATCAAGAAGCCTCTTTAATTCTCCGTCCAGCTTCATGGCCGTAAAGGTTGCTCCCATCATTTCTAAGGAGGTGAAGTAATTGCCCACAAAGGACCGGTATACACGGACCCCTTTTTCTTCCAAGAGCTCTTGGATTTTGTTGTAGAGTATGTACAATTCCATGACCGGTGTGGCGCCCAAACCCGATACCAGTACCGCGATCTCATCTCCGCTCTCAAAGGGCAGATCGGGCACGACCAGGTCCACCATCATTTGGGCCATTTCATCGGCCGTTTTCAGGGCGCATACCTCTACACCCGGTTCGCCGTGATGTCCGATGCCGAATTCCATGGTGCCCTCTTTAATTTGGAAATTCGCATGTCCTACGGCAGGAATCACACAGGGCGTGATTCCGATGCCCACCGAGCGGGTATTGTCTATGGCTTTTTGGGCAGCCTTTATGACCTCATCCAGCGTTCCGCCCTCGGAAGCTTTTGCGCCGCCGATTTTCCACATGAAAACCTCGCCTGCGACACCCCGGCGTTTGTCTCTCTCG
>DOHN01000123.1:0-760 GCA_003535195.1 Ruminiclostridium sp. | reverse complement strand
GCGTTTGTCTCTCTCGGTTTTGGGAGCGGAGGCGACATCGTCATTGGCCACAACGGTTCTTACCTGAATGCCGTCATCTTCCGCCATTTCGATGGCCATTTTAACGTTCATATTGTCTCCTGCGTAATTCCCGTACAGGCAGGCAACGCCCTTTTTGGAGTCCGCTTCCCGGAACGCGTTATAGAACGCGACGGCTGTGGGCGACGAAAATATTTCGCCGACGGCAACAGCGTCACACAGATTTTTACCGATATAGCCTATGAAAGCCGGCTTATGGCCCGAGCCCCCGCCGGTGACAATGCCGACCTTGTCCTTTACCGGGGCATTCCTGTATTTAAGCACCCTCGGGTTTTCTGTCGCCGATACAATATCTTCGTGAGCCTTGACAAAGCCTTTCAGCATATCCTCAACGACCATATCCGGGTTGTTTATGATTCTTTGCATACTCTTTCCTCCTTCGCCGCAAATTGTATTCCGGTTATTTGGCGCCTTTTTCTAAGAAGCGGTTCTCATATTCCATCATGCGGGCTACTTTGGGGGCGGAGCTGCCCCCGTCAAAATTACATTTCAGCCATTGAACCACCAGCATTTTCCCCAGCTGAGGCGCAATGATCCGGGCGCCCATGCACATAATCTGGGCGTTATTGCTCCTTCGGGAGCGCTCTGTGGAAAAAGGGTCATGACAGACAGCCGCCCTGATGCCGGGAACCTTGTTGGCCGCCATAGCCATGCCGATCCCGGTGCCGCAGATCAGGATGCC
>DOHN01000099.1:2976-6796 GCA_003535195.1 Ruminiclostridium sp. | reverse complement strand
TTATCAGAAGATGTAAGATACAGTGATTTGATAAGAACTGTAATTTATAGGAGGTAATATCATGGACGTTTTAAAAGCAGAATACCGTGACCAAACCATAAAGGCCAAGCAGTTGAGGAAAAAAGGACTGATTCCCTGCTCCATCTATGGAATCAGCTTGGATGAATCGGTGCTGATTCAAATTCCCCTGGCCGACCTGAACCGCTTTCTCAACAATAAGCTGAAAGGAAGCACCCTTGTCATAGAAGTCGGTGATAAAAAGTACAATGTGCTGTACAAAAACATCAGCCGCCAGCCTGCCACCCAGCAGATCGAGCACATGGAGTTCCAGCATCTGGTAGCCGACGAGGCCATCAACAGCGTGGCACAGGTGGTGTTGATCAACAAGGAAAAGAACCCCAACATGGTGCATCAGCTGATCGAGGAGATTCCCTACAACGCATTGCCCTCCCATCTGGTTGAAAAAATCACCATCGATCTGGAAGGCATGGAGCTGGGAGCCAGCGTGAAGATAGAGGATTTGGATATTGCCAAGAACGAGCATATCAAGCTCCTCATCCCGGAGGATTCCATGATCCTGAATGTGGTGGAAGCCAGCAGAACGGCAGCCCCGGCAGAGGATGAGCAAGAAGAGGCAGACGAGGTCGAGGCAGAGTAGCTCTGTTCCGCCCCTCTTTCTGGCAGACATCCAAAATCCCCATGAACCTTAGGTTCATGGGGATTTTGGATGAGAGTGCCCATGGCAAACAAACTGCGCGGCTATCGGACGGGTGCAGTTTCCAGTTCAGCAAAGCCATCTTTAAGGAGGAAAAAAGACGTATGACCTGCGAATTTGAAGGAAACACAATATACGATGAAGCCGCCTATGGGGCACTGGTACATGTAATGGTGAACAAAGTACGGCGAACACCGCGAATCCTGATGCTGAGCGCGGGGATTTTGATGCTGTTTAGCGGCTGTGTTCTGCTGTTTCTCAAAAAAGCCCTGACTCTGGGCAGCGGTCTGATGCTCCTTGGGGGGATTGCCGTATGGATGGTTGCGATCTTTTTGGAACCGTTAGCCACAAAAATGCTGATGAAGGAGCAAAAGCTGAACCGGCCAGAGGAGTATCGCTATCAGTTTTTTGCGCAGGAGTTTACCGTGGAGGCCCCCAATGGCACCAAGACGGTGCCCTATCAATCCATCCGCAATATACTGTCCGCCAAGGGTTACCTGTTTTTCTTTGTGGAGGATCAGGTCTATCTCCTGCAAACCGTTGGACTCATCCGGGGAAGCGGGGAGGACCTGTACCGCTTTCTGGAGCCCCGCATTGGTAGACCGGCATCCTAATCAGCGGCCAGCGTCTGAACATAAAAAACGCAGCCCCCTGTTTTTTGGAGGGCTGCATTTTTTTATAGAATGGAAACTTTTGATCAGGCCTTGGATGCCCGGGAATCTGCGGCGATGCCAAAGCAGAACAAGCGGATTTTTTCCTGAAACAAGCTGAGAGGTCCAAGAATCTTTCCCGCACCCAGCATGGCAATCACCGTGCCCAACTCAACGGCAGCAACGCTTTACCGGGCAAACAAGGAGTTGCTGCTAAGCAGGTCCTCCTGATAGGCCTTCCACAAATCGGGGGAAAGCTCAAACGCCACATGGCTGTCGGCAAGAATAGAGTCTTTTAATCGCTGGCACATTTCGGGATGGGTGAACACATGGAACTTTTCCCGGGTTCCGCTGTTGTTGGTGGTGTAGAGAATGGTGGCATCCTGAGAAAACAGTACGGAAAAATTCGAGTGCCCGCTGTTAACCACCTGAACTTTATGGAACTGCTCATCTTTCAAAAAGAGGTTGAACCGCTGTAGATAGGCAGCGCGCTCTTGAGCAGGGATGACGGTTTGCCCCAGTAATGGAAGAATTAGCTTCCCAAAGGTGACGAACCGTTCCATGGTGGAAAAGGAGATGTAAAAGTGCATATTTCCCTTTAAAACAGCATGATACGCCTTTTCAACCAACTCGATGAGCGCTTTGTCGGAATGAATGCCTTTCAGTTCGCTTTTTTGAATCAAATATCCGATGGGTAAGAAATTATAAACGCTCTCCGTTTGCTGTTCCAACATTTGGATGATGTTTTGAGGATCCTCCTTAAAAATTGCAATGGCTTCCTCGGTACTGTAGCTGATCGGTTGGGGTTCTTCCTTTAACAGAGCGTTTTGAAATACAATTAAATAGCTTTTGTGGAAGATAGGGATCAGCAAGGGCGTTTCGTCCATTTGGTCGTTAAACAGCAACAAAACATGGCCCTTTATCAGCAGGAAGTATTGCCTGATAGGGCTGGGGGCATTCCACAAATTGACATCGCAGTGCTCGTTGAGCCTAAAGATGAGGGAAAACAGACTTTCTGTGCTTTCGGTATGACTTGACATGTAGTTGGAGTTGTCGATGAAATGATGGATGGTAACGCCCTCTGTACAGGCTGAGTTAATGATTACAATCCGTTTGAGTATCCGGCTGTAACAGGAATCCTGTACCGGTAGAGTACTAAACAGCTCCAAGGGTTCCCCGCAATGATGTACCAGATAGTCGGACAAAATCACGCAAAACAGGTTTAAAACCGATCTGTGGCCCAGATAATAAAAGCCCCGCTCTGCATAGCCCAGATTTACGCTGCTTTCCTGCGCAAAGTTTTTGTCCAATGCGTATTCGATAGCGTAGGTCAAAAAGGATAACAGCTCGCCTTTTGACTGAAAATCGTAGATAATAGGAAACAAACTCTTAAACTTTAAATAGCATTTGGAAGAGTAAATGGATTCGGTTAAATACTCGGCAGTCAGCTTGGTAAACATTTTGCGCTCCCGGACAGAGGGCAAGCGTTTTCCAGTGAGAATTTTGCTCAATCCGCTGGGAGTCATATTGATATTGAGAGCAAAATCTGTTTTTGGCTTCTGAGCAATTTGAATCAGCTCTTCTAACAATAGATGCAGTTTCATTCCTCTTAACGTCCTTCCTTGAATCTGAAAAGCCACCTAGCGTGTGTCGCCCTTCGATCCAATAACAATCTATGAGGGATAGATACTTTTTATTTTAACATAAAAATAAAGAAAAATCTTTCCTAAAAAGAAAATTTTCAAATAGTTTTTGTCTTTTTATTTTATTTGCAATGCAATCCTGATGGAAACTTTCAAGCAGGCCTCATATGAAATTTGGTATACTCATTAAGTAGAGTAACAGTGTTCTGTAAATGATTATCCGGCGTGATACGACTGAAAAGAGGTATGAGCATGAAAATTAGGAAAAAACGATTGCTGATCGTATGGGTATTGACACTGATGTTGACCATCGGCGGTCTTTCCCCCGCGTTTAGTGTATTTGCACAGGCAGCGGAGCCTGCGACGGAGCAAACCGAAGCTGAAAACTCGGAAATCATGGGAGACGACGAGGATAAAACCCCGAAAGCCCCGGGTGAAGGTGAGGGTGAAGACCCGAACCCAGATGAAGACGGCGAGGATAAAACCCCGAAAGCCTCGGGTGACCCCAACGAGGATAAAACCTCGGGCGGCGGTGGGGGAGAAGGCGAAGGTGACGGCGACGGTAAAGGCCCAGAGACTCCGGGCAACCCCGACGAGGATAAAACCCCGGGTGAAGGCGAGGGCGAAGGCGACGGTAAAGGCCCTATCCCGGGCGAAGGCAAAGACCCTATCCCGGGTAAAGGCGAGGGTGAGGGTGAGGGTAAAAAACTGCCGCCCACCACCCAGCCGGAAGCAGCTACCGTTGATGCGGTGGGCGAAGAGGTTGTGCCCTCCGCAGGAGAGGGGGGCACAAATAAAACCGACCTGATTAA
>DOHN01000099.1:2432-2791 GCA_003535195.1 Ruminiclostridium sp. | reverse complement strand
TACTGGGGAGGGCACCGGCACTCTAAGTATAAGAGAACCGATTGAATTAATATTTGCGTTTCAGGCGCCTACCTTTGGAGACCAAATAGAAGCTGGGCTTAACGAAGACCAAATAGAATTTCAGAATATTATTATTAAAAATGACTATGCAGAGTTTGAATTTCCTGCGGATTTTGAACTTGAGGGAGCCTTTTCGGCTGAAAGATTGAAGTATGGCGATGACCTAATCGGAACGCTTAGTATTGTTGATAAAGAATCTGGAGTGAAAGCGATTAGGCTGCTTTTTGATAGCACAATTTTTGATATAGACGATGAGGATAGCAAAAATATTACCGATGTAAGCGGTTCTTTTTCCGCTA
>DOHN01000099.1:1990-2306 GCA_003535195.1 Ruminiclostridium sp. | reverse complement strand
CGTTTTCCGCTACTCTCAAGCTTGCCGAAGATTTTAATCTAGGGGAAAATGAAACAAAGAGTATTACTATTTTCGGCAAGGAGTACACCCTTTATAATCCACCCGTAGACATCAAGTACAGTATTGCCAAGGAAGGTGCAACGGTCGACGGTAGCGACACCATTAAATGGACTGTGGAAATCAACGCAACGGCAGATGATAAACCCACAAACGCAAGCTTAAAAGGCCTCCAGTTCTACGATAATCTGACTGGTGTAGGCGAATATGAAAAAAACAGCTTTAAAGTGGGGAAGACTGTTGAGGATTTGACACCAAC
>DOHN01000099.1:0-1863 GCA_003535195.1 Ruminiclostridium sp. | reverse complement strand
ACTGTTGAGGATTTGACACCAACTGTTGAGGATTTGACACCAACTGATAAGAATGAATTGATCTATCCTTTCCCGGAAGATTCCACGAGTCCCCAAATCATTACCTTTCAAACAAAAATCCCCGATAGCGCATATTATAATGGAGCTAAAATCTCCAACACCGCAAAACTAATAGACCCAAAAGATTCTAACAAAGAGCTGGCAAGCGGTACCTCCGATCTCATTACTATTAAGCTGCTAACATGGATTAGCAAAGAGGGCGTAGCCAGCTACGGTGGTAGTGGGGATTATAAACCTGGTGAACAATACATCACTTGGACCATTACCGCTAATAAACCCGGTAAAAAGCTTACAAACGTTGTCATTACCGATGTAATTCCTGCTGGCTTGACTTGGGACAGCGCACAATGGCAGATACCCGATGAGTCTAGTGGGTGGACAAATCAAGGAAGCAAAATTACAAGCGTACCTGCCGACAGTAAGTACACGCTTACCAATGTTTCCACCCCCATTCGCTTGGTGATTGTAACCAAGGTAACCAATCTTGGCGACTATACAACAAAGATCACTAATTATGAGAACACCGCATCTATTACATGGGATGGGCTAACTGGTAGTAAAGAGGCAAGCAAAACTGTCGGTGTAGGCTACGCTGCTATTACCAAAAATGGCAAGGCAGACCCCAGCACCCGCACTATTAAATGGGAAATTAAAGTAGACCCAAGAGGACAGGATATCCAAAACCTTACCGTCTACGACTTGCTGGTGCATGCAGATGGGGAAAAAGATAGTAAACATGACTTTACAGGTACTACCACAAAAGATGAAAACAATAGTTCTGTTACAATTCCAGTTGATGCTAGTATCCTCGGCGATTTAAAAGCCCAATACAACCAAAAATTTGATGCAGTGACCAATGACGGCGGTATAACGGTAACAAATATTCCTATCTATAAGGATGGCAAACACGTTGCCGATTTGTTGGAAATTACAGGGTTTCCTACCAATCAGACGAGTACCATTACCTTTGAAACCATTGTTACCAACCCCAATATTTTTGCGGGCAATGGTAGCGAAACGGTAAGCAACACTGCTACCATGTTCAGTGGTACAAAAAATCTTCAGCCAGCAGAGGGAACCGTTGATTACCAAAGCGACATGCTGCGCAAAGGGATGCTCAAGCGCACTACATACAATGAGCAGGGAGAACCTGCCAAGAGCGTAGAGCAAAGAATAAACGATGATGCTACAACCGATGCTGCGTTGGGCTATGATTACATTGACAAGTCGGTGGTGTACCGGCTGGTCATCAACGGCGATGGCTTGGACATGACGTACAATGAAGATAAAACAACAAAGCAAGAGAAGAGAAAGACCATTGTTACCGACACCCTGCCCAAAGGCTGGGAGTTCAGGGAATTTGATCCGAATCAAAAGTATCTGATCTTCGAAGCAGAAAAGGGCGGGACAGCAGGAGACGCTGCTCGGTTAGATTCTTCTGAGGTTCTAGGTGTCCGCTTTGAAACAATTAAAGAAGATGATGAGGAACGAGAAACTGTTGAATTTACCTTTACAGGTTTGAAGGATCCTTACGTTATTTTACTCAAGGCAGGCCCCACCGACAAAACCCTGAAAGGCGATTTTGCAAGCAATGGCACCGACCCCAAGCCGGAGAACAAAGTATCAATGAAAACCACATGGGGAAACATAACCCCCGATGTAAACGCCAGCCAGACTGTTTCTATTAAAACCCAGGTTTTAAAAAAAGAACAGACAAAACCAGCCAATGGCGTTCTAAAATGGACGGTAAATTATTCCCCCAATCTGGTGGGAATGGGAACCGCTATTCAGGATACCCTTTCC
>DOHN01000141.1 GCA_003535195.1 Ruminiclostridium sp. | reverse complement strand
CCTGAATCCTGGACACCGAAGAAACAGGTAGAATGGGTCGTAACCTCAAACCCGGGAGGCGGCAGCGATATTTACACCCGTATGATTGCTGACATACTTAAATCAGAAAAGTTAGTAGATCAAACTATTTTGGTAAACAACCAGACCGACGGCGGCGGTGAAGTAGGCAGAAGAAGAGTCAGCCAGGAAAAGAACGACGGCCACCTGCTGCTTACATTTAACAGCGGCGATCTTTCCCCCATGGTTAAAAACACCACGCTTAGAATGGACGGATTTAAACCTGTTGCAGTCTTGGCAATAGACCGCCAAATTCTTCTTAAGGGCAACAAAACAAAGTATAAGGATTTTGCTGAAGCCATTGAAGCTGCTAAGGGCGGTACGCAGGTTGTTATAGGCGGATCCAAGGGCGACGATATCGCAACTTACAATAAAATGCTTAATTCTATCGGTGTTACAGAAGCTCAAATGCCTTACCTGATGTATGATTCTACTTCAGATGCTCAGACAGCCCTTCTTGGCGGTCACGTCGAATTCTGTATCAGTAAACCGGCAGCTGCTATGCAGTATATCGAATCTAAAGATGTTACACCTGTTGTCGCCCTTGCTACTGAGCGTTTCGGCAGCACGCTGAAAGATGTTCCTCTGCTTAGCGAGATCGGCAGTTATGAAGACGTTGAATCTCCTGTATGGAGAGGTGTCGTTGCATCCAAATCAATGCCTGATGAAGCTGTTAAGTTCTGGAGCGAAACTTTGAAGAAAGTTTCCGAGTCAGAGGCTTGGCAGAAGAATTACATCGAAAAGAATCTTCTTACGCCCAAGTACATGAACTATGAAGAAGCTACTAAGTACATGAATGATTATCAGACAAGTGTTTTGGCAGAAAGCAAATAATAAATTGAACCATTATGTTTCAGTATGTTTCAGAGACATACTGAAACACCCCCCCTATTTATTAAAAGTTCATTAATAATTAAACCCTATAATAAACGCGCGCTTAATGATTTACCCAACGCAACCTATATTTTTTTACCGCTAATATTAGCACAATTTTTGCTTTATTTCTCTGTATAAATATGAATTACCGTTATCCCGTATTCTAATCAACTATTTATTATTGTAAAGGAAAGAACTGTATGAGCACAAAACCTATACTTGGAATTTTGCTAGGAGATTCTTCAGGTGTCGGCCCTGAGTTGGTTGCAAAGCTTGCTGCATCCAATTTTTATCAAAATTATTGCCGCCCTGTTATAATTGGAGATATACGCATCTTAAATCAGGCTTTATCTATTATTCATGCCGACGCGCCGCTTACAAGCATTGACAAAGTTGCTGATGCCGACTGGAGCAAAGGTACTCCGGTATTGGATCAGCGTGATCAGGATCCTGATCAGGTTATTGTAGGCCAAGCAAGTACCTACTGCGGCGCTGCGGTATACAATGCGCTGAAGGTTGCAGCAAAACTTTTTAAGGATGGAGATATCGAAGGCTTCTGCTTTGCCCCATTCAATAAAGCTGCTTTGAAAATGGGCGGGTGCGGCTTTGAAAGCGAGCACTATCTGTTGGCAGATATATTCGGATGCGCAGACCAACCCTTTGGTGAAATCAATGTCGTGGATAATCTGTGGACGTCCCGTACAACCAGTCACGTCCCAATCAAAGAAGTCAGCGATCATTTAACAGTAGACTCTGTTCTGCGGGCTGAATTGTTATGCTATAACACACTGAAACAAGCCGGTTATGAAAATCCACGTCTTGGTGTAGCAGCTTTGAACCCACATGCCGGTGAAAATGGACTTTGCGGCCGTGAAGAAATTGACGTTATCATACCCGCCATCGAAAAAGCCAAGGAAATAGGCATTAATGCCGACGGCCCTTATCCCAGCGATACCCTGTTTATTAAGGCATTTCGCGGTGACTTTGACTGTGTAGTCACTATGTTCCATGATCAAGGACAAATTGCTCTCAAACTGAAAAGTTTTGATCAGGGCATTACAATCGCCGGCGGCATGCCTGCTCCTATCGTTACGTGTTCCCATGGCACAGCCTACGATATTGCAGGCAAGGGAATTGCCAACACTTCATCATTTGAAAACGCCATCAAAATGGCGAGTCAAATGGCAATTAGCAGTAGATCTAAAAAAAATGATTCTACATTTTCTGCTTAAGCTCAAAATATCTGGCGGAAGCCTGTCAATTTCTTGAAAACATTTGACGGGCTTCCTCTCAGAATCAATTAGACGGAGGAACTATGAAACTTTGTTATCAGGTGGCAACACCAGATGTTGCAATTGCAGATACTGTAACCGCATACCAAGGGAGCCTTGAGAAAAGCTTTGGCGATCTTTCCGCTTTAGGCTATGATGGGGTTGAGCTAATGACCCTGGATCCAAAGAAATTAAATTGGGACGAAGTAAAAGAAACCGCCCATCATTTTAACCTCGATATCGGGCTAGTGTGTACAGGAGAAGTATTTGGCCAATTAAAGCTGGATTTTACCAATCCGGACGCCGGTATACGCCGTGAAGCCGTAGACCGTGTAAACGGAATTATTGATTTTGCTGCATATCTGGGAGCAAAGGTAAACATAGGCCGTGTCAGAGGTCAATACCAACCTGGAGTTGCACGTCAGCAGACACAGGAATGGGCAATCGAAGCATTCCGTAATATCAGTGACCACGCTGCTCCTTTGGGTGTAAAAATTGCTCTGGAAACAGTTACTTATTTGCAGACAAATTTCATCAATACACTGGCTGAAGCCAAATCAGTTATAGATAGCGTTGACAAGCCAAATTTCAGGCTTATGATGGATTTATTCCACCTGAACATTGAAGAAAAAGATTTAAATGCCGCTATTCGTGAATACTGCGCAGATACAATCCACGTTCATTTAGCTGACAATAACAGACGTTATCCCGGAAGCTGCGGCTTAGATTTTGAAAAAGCATTGCAGACTTTCCGTGATTGCGGATATAATGATATTTTTTGTACGGAGATTTATCAGCTGCCCTCTATGGAGGAAGCTGCGGAGGGTTCACTTACGTATCTTGCACCATTGTTTAAGAATATCTACGGGAGGGAGCCCAAGTGAAACGTATTGCTCTCATCCATACGGTCAAAAGCGTATTGAATTCCTTTGAAGTACAACTACGTGAAACCATTTCCTTCGATTTGAAAATTCATAATATTTTTGATGATTTTTTAGCATCTGACCCGGCTGAAATCGGATACTTTTCGGAAGCAAATGAAAACCGGCTTCTCTATACACTGAAGTCATCCGAATTGACTGGCGCGGATGTGATAGTCGTTACATGTTCCACCCTGACGCCTGCAGTTACAAAGCTGCGCTCACAGCTTAAAACGCCCGTTATCGCAATAGACGATGCTATGGCGGAGCAAGCTGTGATGGCCGGAAGTAATATTTTAGTCCTGGCAACTGCTATTAGTGCAGAGGGGCCTATACAAATAAAGCTGAATTCTGAGGCAACGCATCAGGAAAAACAGATTTCCTTGAAGGTTCGCCGCAGTGATAAGGCTTTTGCAGCACTGAAGCGCGGCGACATGGAAACTCATGATCAGCTGGTGTTGGAATTGGCTTCAGATGCAGCAGGTTATGACGTCGTTGTACTTGCTCAGGCATCCATGGCACATTTAGAAAAAGCCATTTCAGAAAAGACCGGCCTTCCGGTGTTTTCAAGCCCTGACTTATGCATTAAGCGTATTCAGGCTCTACTGGAACAATAAGATTGTGGAGGATAACTAACTATGACAGAATAAAGAACAAAAGAATTAAAATCACTCTGCAAGGAGTTCAGAAAAGATTTGATTCAGTTGCTGCACAGTATTCAGACAGGTCATCCCGGTGGATCCTTGTCAGCAACAGAGATCATTACGCCATTATACTTTGAGAAAATGCATTAGCATTATGATCCCAAAAATCTAAAAATAGAAGAGCGCGACAGGTTTGTTCTTTCAAAAGGGCACGCCGCACCTATGCTTTATCTCGCTCTTTCCAAAGCAGGTGTTGTGGATATTCACACCGTACAACCCATAGACAAAGAGCTCCTCATTAAATGTGCAAAAACAACAGGTGCAGTCGTTACTGTAGAAGAGCATAGTATTAGGGGCGGACTTGGCAGTGCAGTTGCTGAGGTATTATCAGAACACTGTCTTGTACCCGTGGGCTTTATGGGGCTTGAAGAGTTCGCCGAATCCGGTGACTATGAGCAATTGCTTGATAAATATAGCCTCAATGGAAACGCCGTCGCGGAAAAGTGTCAGTCTGTTTTGTCAAAAAAATAAAAAAGGTGGTAACAATCATGAAGTCAGAATCGTTTTTAGACCACGCAGCCTTTTTTGTCAAAGATATTATCTGGCATATTAAATTCTTTGAGGAAGTTCTGGGCATAACCGTAAGAGAGATACAAGGCGACCCCGAAAGCCCCAAACAGGTTTGGTTCCATGGCGGGTTACAGCTAATTTCATCACCCGACTTCAATGGTTCTCAAGGACGCATGGCCCATCTGGGTTTCATGGTAAAAGATCAGGCAGCAGTACTGGATCTTGCCTATGCCAGAGGAGTTGAAGAACTTCCCTAGGGCAAAAACTGGTTTAGGCTGCCTGATGGTCTCTGTTTAGAAATACTTCAGGCAGGAGCGGGTTCTGTCGACGATTTCTACCAGGTTAGACCCAGATAAAATAATTCGGAGATATATACGATGAAAGACTCAATCCATACGGCAAACGCATCCCGCAGTATACCTGTTCGCAGTACAGCAAAATCCTCGCCGGGACACCCTGCCCCACACAGCACCGCATCAATATGTGTTGACAACGTAAACAGCGCGGTATATAATGTGTTTACATTGTAAACAACTTGGAGCGTGATTGGAATGAATGAGCAAAATATAAGCCTTACCAATACCGAATGGAGCCTCATGGAGTGTCTGTGGGAAACGTCGCCACGCACTGGCAGAGAGGCCACAGATTATTTGCAGAAACATGTGGGCTGGACCCGAAGTACGACATTGACGATGCTTCGCCGCATGGCGGAAAAGGGCCTGATCCGGTGCGAGGATAAAGACGGTATGAAGGTCTATTTGCCTCTCATTAAGCGGGAAGATGCGGTCATAAAGGAAACGGACGATTTCCTGAACCGGGTGTATAAAGGCAGCATCAGCCTGATGATGAGTGCCATAACAAAAAAGCAGGAACTTACAAAGGAAGAAATCAGAGCGTTGTACGCCATTCTGCGCGAGGCCGAGGAGGGAAAAAAATGACGGAACTTATGATAACGTCCTCTGTTCTCATACTCGTGGTGATTGTACTGCGGCATTTTTTAAAGGGTAAAATCAGCCTGCGCCTGCAATACGCCCTTTGGGCACTGGTGCTGATACGGCTGCTTGTGCCGGTTACTTTATTTGAAAGCCCAATCAGTGTCATGAACGTAATTCAGGCAGCTAAATATGCACACGATGTTTCCGTGGCGTCCACCCCGGCACCGACGCTTTCCTCAGCATACGGTGGCATAGGGGCGGAAAACGTTGCCGTATCGGGTGGCACGGAACAAAATGTCACCAATTCCGTAACAAACGTATCCCATCATGTATTTCGCTGGGGGCTTTTGGCGCAATGGGTCTGGTATATCGGGATCGGGATCGTCGGGTTGACCTTGCTCTTATCCAACCTCAGTTTCAGCAGGAAATTGAGAAAAACAAGGAAAAAATATCAGGCGTACAATTGTAAGTTGCCTATCTATGAGGTAGAAGCCCTGCCGTCCCCCTGCCTGTTCGGAGTTTTCCGTCCCGCAATCTATATAACGCTTAACGTTACCGGGGATAAGACGAAATTACGCCATGTGCTGGCGCACGAGCTGACCCATTACCACCATGGCGATCACATCTGGTCGGCACTGCGCAGTATTTGCCTTGCCATTCACTGGTATAATCCGCTTGTCTGGCTGGCAGCAATACTAAGTCGGCGGGACGCGGAATTGGCCTGTGACGAGTCTGCAATAAAAAGCATCGGTGAAGCAAACCGCATGGAATATGGGCGCACGCTGATCAGACTCACCTGTGAAAAGCGCAGAGCTATGGATCTGCTTTACTGCGCGACAACCATGACTGATGGTAAAAACGGGATCAAGGAACGCATCACGCTCATCGCAAAAAAACCAAAAATGCTAGTGCCGGCATTTGTTGCGGTTTTACTGGTCACGTTCCTTGCGGTAGGCTTCACCTTTACAGGAGCGAAAACCGAAAACGCTCAAATCATTCCGCTGACGGCAGACGAGTTGGAAGTGTATAACAAAGCTTTTGAACCGCTGCTGTCTGACGAGCAGGGCGATTCCAGAATCAATCCTCTCAGCCATTTCCTGAGGTCCTATTACGACAAGCCCGAGAACCTCAATTTGGCCGACTTTCTGCGTTATTACCCCTCAGATGAGGATGTGACAAATGAAGCCGAATTCGAGGCGCTAAAGGCTGAAATAAGTTGGCCATTCGGTGCCGATATGACCTTGAGCAATATGCCCGTCCCAATCCACAAATTCTCCGCAGATACCGTAAATGAAGTCCTGAAAAAGTACATGGACATCACGCTGGACGATCTAAACGGCGTAGGAATGGATGAATTGGTGTATCTGAAGGAATATGATGCGTACTATAACTTTACCAGTGATGCCGCATTCAATTCCTCCGTCTGTACGAGCGGTGAAACACAGGAAAATATTATCCGCCTGTACAGTGAAGATGCGGTACTAACGCTGAAGAAGCAGGGCGACGGCTTTCTGATTGTCTCACATCAGCGCACCGGGGACGCGTCCGGTAACTCTTCCGATCAAATGTGGGATATAACTTTGATTGGCCCTAATAGTAAAAAGTGCCCGTTGAGACTTGGTATGAGGGTGAATGAAGCGACGGAAAAGTTGGAGGCGGCAAATATCGATCTGAAGGGCGACTATACTGATGAGTTATTCAGTGAGGACTATTCTCTTTGGTTTACCGAAACTTCTGTTGACGCGGGGCAGAAAGAATGGGTTCTAAGCTCAATATCGGTAAAAGCCCCGGTGATTGAAACTGCGGAAGGTCTCAAGACTGGAGACGCTGAGGATAAAATTGAGCAGATATATGGGCCGTGTGAATCCGTTGAGAGAGATGAGGCCGAAGGACATAAGTACTATTATTACGAGATGCAAAACTATATTTTAAGGATATCCTCTGGCTCCGGCGGCGCCATTTCGGATCAGGATGACCCCTATTATGTTTTCGATTGGACGATTTCCTCTAAAGAATATTCGAATAAGTACTTTTCGCGGGAAGCGGAAGGCAATGTATCATTGCCCGAAGCAAGCGTGCTGCTTGCGAGCCTGCCGGATGATCAGATTTATATATACGGTGATAAAAATGATTTTGACATGACCGGCGAATATGATGGGCTGTATCTTTCCATTAAAGGCGTCAGCAGATACTATGGATGGCAGAACATTGGAAAAGACTCGTTTCTGCCGGAACTTATTTTAAAAGACATTAACGGTGACGGGCAAAAGGAACTGATCGTCGTTCTGACAACCGGTGAAGGAACGGGCGTCAATCAAAAAGCTATCCATGTAATAAATCCTGAAAATTTCGTTGAGACCGGCGTAACAGATCCTTTGGACATCATCGCTAAAAATGTTGATACATCCATCGTCCATGAAAATGGCTCCGTAACGGTTACAGTTATTGTGAATGGACAAAAGTCCGTTATCACGTTGCCGGAGGATTATGCCCAGGGATGGGTCGAGGGTAAGGCGTCGTTCGGCAGTGTTGTGACCTATGAGGTGGACGGGGATGTGCTTAAGGCCACGGTTTCTCCCCAAATCTCCTATTCGGTTTTTGCAGGAGAAATAGTTATCACTTATGCCTTTGACGGAAGCCAATACGTGATGAAAACGATTACGCTGGAAAACTTCAACCTTTCCCATGCCCCGATCTACATCATGAGCGAGGAGCATCTGTTCCCCGGATCAACCCATCCATAAACAGCATATTGAGTTCTCTTGCCAGTTCGGGATTGTGTTCAATCCTGTCACGAATTTCTTTGTTATGCATTAAATAGGTCTGGATCATGTCAATATAGATTTCAATTGCGGCATCGGAGGCATCCGGTGAAAAAACACCTGAATGTTTGCCTTTTTCAATAAAAGTCATCAAAAGCTGTTTGCTGGAGGCATTAAAATCATTGAGGTATTGCCGAAGCTCCGGGTCACTCTCAACGGCTTCAAAAAAGAACCGGAGGCTGTATTTTCCAAAATACCAAGTTCTAATTTGAATATATTCCTCAATTTTTTCAATAAAGTTTTCTTCTTTTTCAATCAGCGTTTTGATTTTCTCTGTGCTCTCATCCAGCATATCTTTAATGATGATGCGGCGAAGATTATCCTTGCTTTCAAAAAAATTGTAAATAGACACCTTGGAGACATGCGCTTTGGCAGCAATCTCCGTTACGGTTACCTTATCAAACCCATATTGATCAAACAACTCTAAAGCCGTCTGCATGATGGCTTTTTTCTTATCATTTCTTCTTTTTTCAAATCCGTCCAAAGCAACCACCTCAAAATATGAACGATATAAACCTTGTGCGTAAATAATATACCACACCACGTTTGACGAGTCAACCGCATTGTGATAATATATGAACTATAAAAGGATCTAAAGTTCATATATTAAGTGAGGGATTGTTATGGCGGATATTCGGTTTGAAAACGTAAGAAAAGACTATCAAATGGGGGAAGTAATCATTCGTGCGGCGGATGACGTGTCGTTTCAGGTTAGGAATGGTGAATTGTGCATTCTTCTTGGCCCCTCCGGCGCGGGCAAAACCACCGTACTCAACCTGTTGGGCGGTATGGACACCGCCACATCCGGGAGAATCCTCTTTGCGGGCCAGGATATTACCGCAATGAACGACTTGGAACTCACCGACTATAGGCGCTATAAAATCGGATTTGTGTTTCAATTTTATAATTTGATACCAAACCTGACTGCGGCAGAAAATGTTGAGCTTGCAAAGCAGGTGTGCAAATCTCCGCTGGAGCCGGAGGAAGCCCTGCGGATTGTGGGTCTAAAAGACAGAGTACATAATTTCCCAGCGCAGCTTTCCGGCGGGGAGCAGCAGCGCGTCGCTATTGCCAGAGCTATCTGTAAAAACCCGGATTTGCTTCTCTGCGACGAGCCAACGGGCGCGCTGGATACTGAAACAGGCAAAACTGTTCTTCGGGTTTTGTCCGACATCAGCCGAAAGATGGGCAAGACGGTGATTATCGTCACGCACAATTCACTACTTACGCCGGTTGCCGACCGGCTGATCGAAATGAAGAACGGCAGAGTCGTCCGGGAAATCGTACAGGAAGCCCCCGCGGATTTGGAGGGAATCAAATGGTGACTATGCTGCAGAAAAAGATTTTTCGGGATATTGGGGAGAATCGCTGGTCTTTTCTTGCCATCGTGTGTATCTGTTCCCTTGGGATCGCTCTGTTCAGCGGAATTAACCTGTATGTCAGTACCGTTGAAAATGAAGTCTTAAATTATTACGAGCGCGCCAATCTTGCCGACTATTGGATTTACAAAGCGGAGTTCTCCGATTCCGACTCAAACAATGTACTGTCTTTGGACAATATTCAAGATGCACAGCGCCGCAAGGTGGTCGATGTCGCTTTGTCCGGCTCGTCCGGCGCGGTGTTGCGCATTCACGCCGAAGATGAAACGGCGACGATTAACGTGCCGGAACTGCTTGACGGCAGCCTGCTCGATGGGAGTGAAACAAACACCCTGTTGCTTGACAGCCGCTTTGCCGAAGCGCACGGGCTGTCTGTTGGAGAAATAATTACCACAGGGGACGGCGAAGAACAAACAGAGTGGTTGATTCAAGGAATTGTCCGTAATGTGGAATACGTTTATTATGCGCCGGAGGGACTGACTGTTCCCGACTACCACAAATACGGTTTTGCCTATACGAACGTGTCCTCTTTACCGAACGTTGCTTTCAATGAAATCATCCTTACCGTTGATAAGGGATCAAATCTTTCACAGGAAGAAACCACGAAAGCGGTGCGCGAAACAGTTGAGGGCGCAAATATCCTCAGCCGTTCTCATCAGACGAGCTACCGAAAGGTTGCGGACGCCATGACCGGGATAAAGCAAATCGGGCTGCTGTTTTCCGTCGCCTTTTTCCTGACGGCTGCTCTTGTGACGTGGATTACCGTTTCCCGCATGACGGAAAACCAACGCCAGCATTTGGGTACGCTGCGCTCCCTGGGCTTCTCTAAAAGAGAAATCATGAGGCGGTACGCGCTCTTTGGCGTTTTAATAACCGTTCCCAGCATGATTTTGGGATGGATTCTTTCCCGGTATTTGATTGCCCAGTCCCTGTATGATGTCGGAATCACTTATTACACCATAGAAGCGACCGGAGTGAAAGCGTTTTCTCCCCATCTTGCGTTAGCGGTGTTTTGCGTGGCGGTCGTAACCTGCGGCGCTGCGGTGCTCTCCTGCCGCAAGTCGCTGGGGTCCATGCCATCGGAATTGATGCGGCCAAAGCCCCCGGCACAAGGACACCGTATTGTGCTGGAGCGGATCGCGCCGTTTTGGCGGAGCTTAAGCTTCAGCGGAAAAATCGTCACGCGAAACCTGTTTCGCAATAAGGTAAGGATGCTCATGGGCCTTGTTGGAATTATAGGCTCCACGGCCCTGATACTGTGCGGCTTCGGGCTGATGAACTCGATCAATGGAATGCTCGACAAAGCGTTCAATGAGACAGTGCAGTATAGCGTGGAAATCAAGCTCCGGACCTCTCTGGCACAGGAGCAGCTTTCGGACATCTACGGTAAGTTGGACGGTGCAAAAAATATCGATGAGACAATGGCCTTTGGTGTCTATCTATACGGGGAAAACGGTCAAATGCAAAACCCGTATCTTGTGGTAATGGACGAAGGGCAAAAAAGCCTCAACTTCAAAGATATAAACGGTATGGCTGTTCGTTTGCCGGAGGATGGCGTGCTGATTACGCCGAGAATGGCGAAGTACCTTTCTGTGGGCGCTGGCAATACGCTCAAAGCGGAACACCTTGACGGAACCGTTCTCTCCCTTGAAGTGACGGACATTGTGGATTTCCCTGTAGGCAATGAGGTCTATATAGGTAAAACCGCTTTTGAGAAGGTGTCGGATTTGCCTTTTCTCGTACGGACGCTGCT
Organism: Ruminiclostridium sp.; assembly: GCA_003535195.1. Lineage (GTDB taxonomy): Bacteria > Bacillota > Clostridia > DSM-8532 > DSM-8532 > DTU059. The sequence goes on along the minus strand of DOHN01000141.1, from coordinate 6,158 downwards.
TATAGATGGGCAGGGGCTTGAACTCGAAAATCTGAAAGCCGATCCGAGGATTTCGCTGGTTGAGACGAAGGAAGAAATGCGAAATAACATGCTGATCGTGCTGGAAACACTGCAATTTTTCCAAGTCATTTTGATTGTGTTCTCCGGCTTGCTTGCCTTTGCCGTCATGATGGTGCTGGGGCGCATGAACTACTATGAACGAACGCGCGAGCTTGCGACGCTAAAAGTTTTGGGCTTTTATAGAAAGGAGATGAAACGGCTGGTTTTGCGCGAGAACATCTGGATTACGATATTCGGATTACCCTTTGGCTATATAGTTGGAACTTTGCTGCTCCGTGTGATCCTGCAACAAGCAACGACGCCGGATTTGGAGATTATGCCATCAATTGGCGCATTCAATATCGTTATAGGTTTTGCTTTTGTTATTGGATTTACCATGCTTGTAAATCATCTAATGGAGCGAAAGTTCAGGAGCATTGATATGGTGGCATCGCTGAAAAGCGTGGAGTGATTATCCTGTACGAAGCCCCTATGAGGAGCAAACAAAATTATTTGAGGATGTAGCCGAAGTTTTCTCCCTACATAACTTCAAAAAAGCACAAGTATTCATGGCCGACTATCGCGGCCATTTTTTATTCGACATCTTTCGGGACGTTTCCCGTAAAGGTGTTTTGTTTACGCGCTTTTTTAACATCATGTGGACTTTGCCAACCAGTTTTATTAGTCAACCCTTTTCACTTCGAGACAAAATGTCCCGAGGTGCGCGGCGGCGGCCCCGGCTGCCGATCCCCGCCTTTCCCCGTTTCGATTGCTCAACTCAAAAATCGAAACGGAGGAAAGCCATATGGCAACGATCAATTTGCGAGTCGCCCTTTACTGCCGTGTGGCCCGCGAGGACACGTCCAGTCTGGAGGCCCAAGCCGCCGAACTGCGCGGGCAAGGTCGATGTGGTGCTGGTGAAAAACCTTTCGCGTATCGGGCGGGAGTGGGGCATTGTGCAGTCGTACATTGACCTTTTGAACGAACACAAGGTAAAGCTGCTTTGTGTATCGGAAGGGCTGGAAGTCAGTAATCGCAACCTATATCCCTTTTTTGAGCGTAAAAAAGCAGAGTGTCCTTGATAGGATACTCAGATCCTATAAGGACACTCCGCATGCAACAACCGGATTCCTTTTTTCGGCGGAAACGTACGTTTAAATGGGATGTATTATATTTATTTTATATTTTTTATTAGTATAGCAAAAGTATAGGCCCCCAAACTCTTTAGGCGGCATATACCATGAAAAGACGGCGCACGACATTACAACAACGAGCGCCAGTGCGGTTACTATTGCAGCCTTCTTAAATTGCTGGAGAAGGTTATTATTTCCTGATATTCCATAACTTCTATGGATGCTTCAAAACGATTGTCCTTCCATTCCACAATCTTGCTTACCATATACGCATCTCCTTGCCATCCTTTATCAATAAGTTTCTGCATATATTCCCCGGCATCCTCAATACTAAGGCCTTCATAGCCATAGGCGATATTATACGCTGTACCTTCTCTCTCTCCTATGTCCGAGATTGCAACCTCCCCAACCAGAGTACCTTTATCCGGCGGAAAAATATCAGAAGGTAATTCATCTACAGGCCAGGGACCTTGCTTTTGCACATATACGCTTATTTGCAGCAGGGTTTTTGAATTGAATTGGAAGTTGAGGCTTATGTTTTTTTCCCTCGCCATAGGAAACCTATCATCCCTGTCAACATACCAGCCTGAGTCCTCAAGCTGGTCAAGATACTCCTTTAATTCTTCTTCTTCGGTTTCCACAAGGATTGTATATTCTTCCTCGTATCCGCCGGAGTTTACCACCTTCCCTTTCCTATATTCGGGAATTTCGGCAGGGATCTTGCCTTCAGGCCAGCCTTCGACTGTAAGGCCGCCTCCATCCAGCGCCTTGCCTAATGCATCCTCACCGATCATATCCGAAATATTCTCCAGAGCATTCATTGCTTCATCGCCTTCATCCTGTATATCAACTACTTTTTTTACTGTTTCAGCAGCATCCTTTGCAGCCGCTTTCGCATCTTTAGCAGCTTTACCCGTTGAACCGCAGCCTGCCAGAAATACGGACATGCTTATCAATGGCACTGCAGTAATAATAAATAAGTATTTATAGATTTTTTTTCATATCCTTTTCTCCCCCTCTCACCTGGGAACCATAGGTTTCTTGCTGATACGCCCACTAAAGGAACTATTTATTCCCAATCCCGCTATCTTTAAGTCAATTTTTCCGGCTGAACCAATACTCAATTTATATGTCAGAGCTACCGAGGAACCCATCTGCTCATCCGAATCGATGCCTACGCCGGAAATATCCATAGTAGATATGCCAAAGGCCCCTGAACCTTCAAACAACGCGTAGCCAAGTGCCATTCCAAACTTCGGGACCAACGGCACAATTTCGGGACCGGAACCAGCGTCTTCCCTGGGTTTTAGCTCTACAATCTCAGGACCACCCGAACTGCCCCCATCCTTTGGAACTAACGGAGCTATGGTAATTGTATCGCCGGAGTCATCCACAGACCCTTTGTCAAAGTTTGAAAAATCCTTATGCTTATATGGACCAACTTTCATCGATAGGCTATCTGCACTGAAATTGCCACCAACATTCACCATGAACTTGCTCAGCAATCCCTCAGATTTCTCAAGGATTTCCTTGGATAACTTACCGGTATCAACCTTCATTTCAAGAGTAGCATTTCCTTCATATATTCCCTCTGAAGTTTTGCCGCCCTTCTTCACCACATTCAACTGAAGCTTATATACAAGCTTCAACGGAAGCCCGGAATCCCCTATATCCTGTTCAAGGGTATCATTAATGCGTATTGCCCAGATATATTCATCAAGCCTGGGATCATGCTCAACAGGAATATCCAGCTCAGGATCGTGTTCAACGGGAATCTCCTCTTCCATTCCTCCCTGTTCGGTTTCGCCCTGAGAATCATCCGGTATATCAGGAGGCTCAAGTTGCTCAGGCTCTCCCTGCGGTGCGCCTATGCCGGGCGGATTTTGGGTATGAGAGCCGGATGCTCCGTTTGATGCATTATTTTCATCTTCTTTTTCATCAATAGAAAACAACAGTATCGGTCCATCTTCCTTAACTACAATCCGGCAGGTACTCTTTTGCCTTTTGTCATTAACAAGGAAGGCCTCCATAACAGCCTCACCCTCAGCTATCGCAGTGACACACCCATTTTCAGACACCGATGCAATCCGATCATCCGAGCTTTTCCATTCCACGGACATATCCTCTGTGCTACTGGATGCCGTATTCACCTTAAGCAATAAAGTCTCTCCTGCCGGAAGCTCCGCCATTGCGGGATAAATCTTTATTGTTGCCGGTGTTTTGTCTGCAATGGAAATAGAATTGGAGCATCCGCAAGCAATAGCTGCCATAACCAGAACCAGCAGCGATACCTTTATTGCTTTTTTTACCGTTGGCATAACTTTCCACCTGCCTTTCCTTTGTCATCCTTGCCCCCACTCGGTTCCTTCTGTGTCCTCCAAATCATCGAACACACCGTCAAAGTTCAAATCAAATTTAAGATTACCGTCGTCGTCAATATACGCATCAACCTTACCGTCGCTATTCATATCGTATCCGGTCAACCCATTGGGATCATCATGGATGTATTTATCCTTGAGCTCATTCCGTGGTAAATCAAAAGGATATTCCTCATTTCCCCCATTTTGCTCTGTTTGAGGGGGATTTTTCTTTTCTCCGTCATCCACCACATTGGAATTTTCTAACCCGGTATCGGGCATATCAAGCTTATTGCGTTTTGCAGTACCCAAAGGGCTGCTGTCAACTGTACCGGTGAAATATCCGCAATTCCAGGTTAGTCTGTATGTGGGGATATCTACTGTTACATATCTATTATCAATAAAAAAGTCGATTCCCATAACATCTGAAGAGCTTTCACCGGAACCGCCTTCTATTTGAGACAGGGTATCACCGGACTTCCTGCCCCTTACAGTCTGATCCATCTGAAGAATGGTTGACCAGACCGAATTAGAGGAAGCCATAGCATTATAAGTCCGCAGCGGCATAATAGATATGGTATCGGTACCAGGTAACGGGATAATTTTCTGGTTCAGCTCTTCCCGGTCATATACCTCAACTTCAAACTCCAGCTTTTCACACTTTCTGTTGAAAGCACCCCCGCCCATATACTGATAATCCGCATCCGACAGACCGGACTCATCAAACTTGAACAGGATATACGCTTCCCCCTCATACCTGCCGTAAACATCCTCTCCTCCTGATTTCCAGGCAGCCAGTCTGAGAGTAATATCATATTCAAGAGCTTTACCGCCCGCAGGCAATTCATAGCTGCCGGAAATGGTGTCGTCTGCATTAATAGTCCAGTCAAGGCCTTCTGACTTTACATCTGACTGCCCACCGGATTTATCATCCTGGGAACCGGAGTTCTGCAGAGATTCCGGTTTTTTCTCCGATGCTTTGCCGGGCCCCGGTAACGCTGCACAGCCGGCAAGGCTGATTATTAACACTGCAATGATAAGAAAAGGGAAAACTTTCAAATGAACCACTCCCATGTTTGTCAGATTTATTCCGTAATGGTTATGTTGACATCCTCATCAACTGTCATCCCCGGCGGGAGCTCGAATTCACTGTCGCTGATTGAGCCGCCGATTTTGTAGTTTTTGTACAAGGTTGTCATCGGAAAACCGAAGTAAACCGTTTCACTTCGCCGCTTCAGACCGTCCTCGCTGACCCATATCTTTGCGCAGATCTCGCCGTCTATGGTTGTGGTGATCACGGAGCAGCTGACGCCGTTAATCGTTTCGTTGCCGGTAATTTTTGTGTCGGCAGACTCCTGCACGGAACCAAGGATAAAAGGCCCGGTAAAATTAAATGGGTTGATGTGCTTGCTCGGGTCGCTCATGGTATATACCGACTTGACCGCTTCAGCGGAGCCCTCATAATAGCTGTAGGCCACTCCTTTCGACATGTCGAAAATGTCTGTTTTCGTTTTGTTGTCGCTGCTTCCTGTTTCGACTTTTTTGACCATGCTGCCTTTCTTCCAATACTTCGTCTCAGTGGTCTGTCCTGACACTTCTGATAGAGCTTCGAAGTAACCCCTGTTATCGCCCTTTATGATGCCCAATTTGAACATGTATTTCGTACCCTCCGCAGCCCAGGAGTCGATGTCTTTCTGGTCGGGAAAATCCGGTACGCCGGCTATGGAATAATCGGCCTTAGGGGCGATTGCCCTGATGGCGCGGAACAACATTGTTGCGCACTCCTGTCTTGAGATTGTCTTATTTGGTGTGAAAGCAGTCGCTGAGGTACCCTTTGAAATTTCCAGCGCAAATGCTTTTAGAATCTGCGGGTTTGCGGTATCGTTGAAGGGATTGGGCGAAACAGGCTTGGCAGTACTTTTCATAGAGCAGGAGAGCCAGCTCACAGAATTCCTCCCGCGTGATGGGTTTTGTCATATCGGCGCCCTTCAATATCTTGGGGATCAGGCCAAGATCATTGGCTTTCTGGAGCTCGGACTTTGCCCAGCTGCTGGCATCCTTGTAAAAGACGGGTGTGCCTGTTTCAAAGACATTTGAAAAGGGACTGTATGAATAATATTCCTCCTCGTCATTGGAAGTCAGGCAGGCATATCTAACCCGGAAGCTGTAGGCATTTGACTTTATGTCCACATTATCCAGATGCCCTTCATTAATAGGATCATAACTTGCATTGTTTACCGCAAAGATTCCAGTTTTATCATATCCTGCATGCAAACTGTTCCCACAAAGCGACTCCCCCTTGTCATAGCGCCAGGCTCCATCTCCTGCCTTCATATCGGTTTGGTATTCTAAAGGTGCTTCACCTTGATCGTTCCAATATCGAACCAGCTCCAATATACTTGCGGGACTCCTCCATTTCACCGCAAAATAAGGCCTTCCGTCTTCATACTGCTTGACTTCCACCGTGACATTTTGCGGCGCCTCAAGAACGAGCGGCTCTGCCTGAGCTGCAGACGCGGCGGTACTATTGAATAAATCAGTAAGAGTGTACCAAACAGAAGGATAAATTTGCGTTTCATGTAAACGCTCCTTTCGAAAATATAATATATTAGTTAATTGCTAAACCCCA
>DOHN01000125.1 GCA_003535195.1 Ruminiclostridium sp. | reverse complement strand
TCGGCATTGACGATTACAGGTGCGGAAGCCCCGATGTAAAAAAGGCCTTTGCCCTGAAAGACAAAACAGCCGACTTTACAGTGGCTGTTTCGCATAACCCTGAAACGGCTCTCTCCATTCCTGCCAAAGCGGCAGATCTGTTTCTCTGCGGGCATTTTCATGGAGGCCAGATCTGGATGCCGTTTTCTCTTGAATACCGGCTGTTAAGAAAAGAAAAAACCAGTAAAGCGGGATTCCGCAAAGGCCTCCATACCATCGACGGGACCCTTTCCTATATCAGCCGGGGAATAGGCAATGTCGTGTTCCCGTTCCGGTTGGGCTCCCTCCCTGAAATTACTTTTATCGACCTATAAAAGCGTGTGCTTCTGCGGTCCTGACGCCTAACTGATGAGGCATTGGAGCATCGCGGTTCTATGCCGGGCTGCCTTCGGCAATTTCAAGCAGGCTGTCGGCAGTATATTGGATCTCGTCGGAGGTATTAAAATATCCCAGGCTGATCCGCACAAGCCCGGTTTTCTCGGTCTTTAAAAATTTATGTGCCAAAGGCGCACAGTGGAATCCCGGCCTGACCGCAATATGGTACCTGGAATCCAGGAGATTCGCTGCTTCGGAGGAATCCATGCCATTTATGAGAAGAGCCAAAATCCCACAGTTCTGATTGGGCCCGATTCTTGAAAAGAGCCGGATTTTCTTATTGCCCGCCAAACGCTCATACAGCCTTTCAAGGAGAAATTCCTTCTTTTTAAGAATGTTCCTGGTGCCTGTTTTCAAAATAAACTCGACTCCTGCTCCCAGGCCTGCTATGCCCGGGGTATTCAGCGTACCGCTCTCTATGATATCCGGCATAAACAGGGGTTGTACGGTTTCAAAAGAGCGGCTTCCCGTACCACCCTGGATAATCGGCCGTAAAGAGATTGATTCGTCTAAATATAAGCCCCCGGTTCCCTGCGGGCCTAGAAGTCCTTTATGCCCCGGAAAAGCCAGCATGGAAATCTGCATGGATTGAACGTCAAAATCCAAAACGCCAGCTCCCTGCGAAGCATCAACCAGATACGTTATCCCCTTCCTTTTCGCCGCATCGCCGATCTCCCCATAGGGCAAAATGGCGCCAATTACATTGGAGGATGCGGTGACAACAATGAGCTTTGTATTGGTTCTTACAGCTCTCATAATCGATTGGGTCTCAATGGTGCCAAAATGGTTCTTAGGTGTTACCACGGTATAATCAATGACCCCGTTTTTTTTAAGCTCATACAGGGGCCTTAAAACAGAATTGTGCTCCAAGGCTGTGGTTATCACATGGTCACCCTTTTTTAAAATCCCATAGATGGCCATATTCAGTGCCAAGGTGGCGTTGGGAGTAAAGCCTATCTGAAGGGGATTTGAGATATTAAAAAGCTGACAAAGGCTTTCTCTTGTTTTCATAATACAGTTGGCCGATGCCCTGGCCATCTCATGGGATGAGCGGCCGGGGTTGGCGCAGGATTCACGCATAAAACTCAAAACCCTGTCATAGACCTCGGGAGGCTTGGGAAATGAAGTAGCGGCATTATCTAAATAGACCATTCGTCCACCTTAGTGTATATTCATACTCTATGATATGCAGCCATAAAAATAGATTACACTCGTACAAGCCCTGCACCGGCTTTATATAAAAATTTCCTGGAGTCTTTTTTTGTTTCTTAGGCTAAAAAAAAGAATCCTGGAGCCGGAAAGCCGAAGATTCTTGAGTTATGTATCCTATTCAAATTGACAGTCTTTACGAAAGCTTTTCTCTCACTTTTTTAATATCAAGATAAAAATCCTCCCTCTTTCGGCTGTCCCGCAGAACCGCAGCAGGATGGTAGGTCGGCATGATCAAAAGATTTTTTGGCTTTTCCACCCAGGTTCCGCGAAGCTTGGTGATCTTGGCGTTTTTATCCACAATGGCTTTGGCGGCGGTAGCGCCGAGACATACGATAATACGAGGCCTAATTGCTTTCACCTGATATCTCAGCCAAGGCATGCAGGTATTGGCCTCCTCCTGAGTGGGAATACGGTTGCCGGGGGGACGGCATTTCACAACATTTGCAATATAATAATCTTCAGGGCTGAACAGCAGGGCTTCCAAAACCAGATCAAGCAGCTTTCCTGCCCGGCCTACAAAGGCCTCGCCCTCCAGGTCCTCCTGCTCCCCCGGGCCTTCTCCCACAAACAGGACAGGCGCCTGCCGGGCAATGCCCCGGCCAACAACCACATTCTTCCTGTTCTCGCTGAGACTGCAGCGGCGGCAGACCTTACATTCCCTGACAAAGCTTTCCCATTCATTCATCGCATCATTTTGCACCAAATCATTCACGTCTTTCTCCACGTTAAAGGAAGGGCTCTGTGATAGTATCACAGAGCCGGTTTAAACGCATTTTTCCTACATGGTAATAGTCTGCTCCCGTTCAGGGCCGACACCAATGTATTTGATAGGAACTCCTGCTAATGCTTCAATTCTTCTGACAAAAAGTCTGGCCGGTTCAGGAAGTGCATCAAAGCGTCTTACTCTGGAAATATCAACGTCCTTCCAGCCGTCAAATTCTTCATATACCGCCTCACAGCGCTCCAGCTCCTTCAAATTGGAAGGGTAGTAGTCAATCACCTTGCCATCCAGCTTATAGGCTGTACAAAGCTTAATTTTGTCCAGCTTGCCTACGGTATCCAGATGATTCATGCACAATCCGGTCAGCCCGTTTATTCTGGCGGCATATTTAAGCATCACTGCATCCAGCCAGCCGCAGCGCCTGGGGCGGCCCGTTGTGGTCCCATACTCATGGCCCAGTTCCCGGATGGCGTCTCCCATTTCATTAATCTGCTCTGTCACAAAGGGACCTGCCCCCACTCTTGAGGTATAAGCCTTCATAACACCCAAAACCTCAGTGATCATTCTGGGGCCCACACCGGCCCCTGTGCAGACACCGCCTGCTATAGGGCTGGATGAGGTCACATAGGGGTAGGTTCCAAAATCTATATCCAGGAAGGTGGCCTGGGCACCCTCAAACAAGACGCGCTTGCCCTGCTCGAGAGCGACATGGATGATAGAATTGACATCTGTCACATAGGGTCTTAAAAGTTCTGCATACTCAAGATACTCTGTGATGATCTTTTCCGCATCCAGGGGTGTTCCCCCGTAAACCTTTTCAATGATCGCATTCTTAATGCCAATGCTGGCATAAACTTTCTGCCTGAAGGTTTCGGCATCCATCAGATCGCCCATCCGAATTCCGCAGCGCTCTGCTTTATCGGCATAGGCAGGGCCAATACCTCTTTTCGTGGTTCCAAGGCCGATGCCACCTTTTTCTCTGGCATTCTCCTGAAGCTCATCTAAAGCAATGTGCCAGGGCATAATAACATGAGCCCTGTCGCTTATATAGAGGGCGGCCATTTCTACATCCTGCTTTTTAAGCCGGTCAATTTCCATCAGAATAACAGCCGGGTCAACCACGACGCCATTCCCAACAATACAGGTTTTATCCTTTCTTAAAATTCCCGACGGAATTAAATGCAGGGCGTATTTCACACCTTCATGTACGATTGTATGGCCTGCGTTATTGCCCCCTGAGAAACGCACAACATAATCAGAATCACCTGAAAGTATATCAATATATTTGCCTTTTCCTTCATCGCCCCATTGGGTCCCGATAACTACTATACCTGCCATATAACCAAACTACCTCCAATACCTCATTAAACTGCCGAAAGCCGACCTAAATCAGACCTCATAGGATTATTCTATGCTCTTGGACAAAAATGAAATTTCAATTCCAAAGAATAATTAAATAATATATCTAAATTTTATAATGTCCAGTCAGCAATAATATTATATCGGGTATGGGAATCGGATGCAAATATATTATAAACTGATTACCCGCAGCACATGAAATGCTGCTATAAGAAAATTTGGAGAACCGATATGGTATATACCTTTCCTCAGTCTTCCACAATAATAGCCCTGCATGGGGTGCAACTGGTGCCGGATATTTTTAACGGCAATACGGTCATTTTAACCCTGGGCTTTGTTACTTTTTCAAGGTCTATACATGGACCTATCATAAGAATATTGGCTGCATAGAATTCCGAAAAAAATCCTTCAGGTTTCTCGAGATTCTCCCATCTTGCAAAATCCGATCCCAGAATAAAAGGTTTCTTGTCAATCAGCCACATCATCGCATCGTAGGTAAAATAAGGCGAATTTAAAAGATACCCTTCATCCAACCAGTATTTCCCCCAGCCACTGCCTACAAGGATTGCGTCGCCTTCTTTTATGCAATTGACATTAGAGCACTTTTCCAAGTCTTCTACAGTTATTGGCACTCTTCCGGGCTTATTTTCAGGGTTTTTCGGTTCCACATTAAGGACCACACAATCAATATCCACAAGCTTCTCTACAGGAACATCAATAAGAAGGTAAGATTTGTTGTTGCCATAATAATGGGCAGGAGTTTCAAGATATGTACCCGTCTGGGAATGCATACCCTCAAAAATTTCACAAAAAACATCTTTGTCCACCCAGGAAACCTCGGGCAGAGATTTTACTTTAAACTTTGGAAAAGGAGGCTCATAATTCCACATGCCCTCCTGCATAATCCCTGTTATGTCGATTATTTTTGTCATAAGAGATAATGACCCCCTCTTTTCTTCTCTTGTTTAAAAGCAAAGATTCTATTTACAAGCTTAAATTCGATAAAAAATCTATTTATCAGAACTCAGTACTTAACTGTCATAGAACATAACTATACAGTTTATTAAACCTAATAAATTAATTTATGGAAATGACTTTTTACTTGGTTGTTGCAATATCATCCAACATTTTACCAAGGATAAAATTGGCAATTGCTTTTACAATATCGCTGGACTTTAACCTGGCCTTTTCAATATCTATATTTCTTGAAAGAATATCAAATACTCTCTTCCTCATTTCTTCAACTGCACAATCATACACAAGATTGCTCTCTCCTATTAAATCACCCGATACTATCAGGCGATCAGGATCAAAGCAGTTAACAACATTAGCCAGTGCAAGGCCCAAATATTTGCCGGCCTCCTCAAGTAATTTATGCACCTTCATATCCCCCATTTGTTGTGCTTGAAAAAGGGCCTTAATATCTATATCTTCAGGACTATTCCTAACTATATCGGAAAGTATTGGACTTTGGTTTTCGGTTATAAGAGCCATTGCACTTTTAATTATATTGCTTTCCCCGCAGTACAATTCGAAGCACCCTTTGTTTCCGCAATAGCACTCTTCTCCTAAAATATTAAGAGACATATGTCCAATTTCGCCGGCTATAGAATGCTTTCCTTTTATTAATTTTGAATCATAAAAATTCACCATACCGATTCCAGGGCTTAAAGCCAGATAAATAACATTCTTATCCACTGTCCTGTCAATGAAATTCATCTCATATATTGCCTTTATCCTTGCAATATTCTCCAGGAATGTAGGTATACTTAAGGCGTTTTCTATACTGGCTTTAAGAGGGATGTTATACCATTTAAATAACGGCGAATAAATTGTTTCATCAAGGTTAACTACTGCCGGTATGGAAATTCCTATAGCTATTATTTTCTTCCTGATAACGGAGTCTTGTGAATCTATAAACTTTTTAATAGTATCAATGATATTGCTAACAAGGGCCTCTTCACTATTATCGGCAATAATTTTTAAAGTAATATATTTTTTTTCCTTTTCTATTACGCCTCCCAAAAGATCCGAGAGATATATACTTGTTGGTAGTGAAGGATCAAGATTAACATTGACAAAATACCCGTATCTGGAGTTAAATTCCAATAACTTTGCTTTTCTGCCAAGGCCTGAATCCAGCTTACCTTTTTCAACAATAACTCTTTTTTTCAAAAGCTCCTTTGTCAAATTAGTGACAGTAGCAGGACTAAGGCCTGTCAATCTTGCCAGATCCGGCCTTGATAGCGATCCTTTTCGTATAATTAGCTCGGCAATGGTTCTTAAATTGTTTAGCTTTTCATTCAAAATTGAAGGATTCATGCAATATTTCTCCCCGATGATGCAATTTTTCAATCCTACGGATTGATCATCTATCTGAGATGGGCCAGGAAATCGATCCATCTCAAACATATATAAGCTTATTATTGATGTCTGGTGTATACTTTTGCCGCCAATTGCAATGGATAATAGCAGAGGAATGCAGTTTTTGCTGCAACCCCCTGCAAGTTTTTTTAAAGGGTCAATGGCCGATTTTTAGAAGTCAAACTGATCTACATTGTCCTTAGTAAAGACGAGAGTCTTCCAGAAATAGAATACATCTCCCTGACGTGTTGCATCAGGGAATCCGTCTATATTGGGGTTTCCTTCCGGCATTTCTACACCATCAACCAAATTTGCAGCAATAGTTGTTGCAAAAGCTGCCCAATCACCAGGATCCCAAAGGACTGCACTTTCAGCCGCACCACTTTCAAGTACAGGCTTTGCAAGCTGAGGTGTGGACTGTCCGGTGGCATAAACCTGACCAATCTTTCCTTCCTGCTCTATAGCTTTTCCGATGGGGCCCAGTCCTGTGGAAACATTGCTCATAATAGCCTTTATATTGGGATGAGCTGAAATAATATTCTGTGTTACAGCAAAAGCTTTCTGAGGATCTTCATCCATACCTTCAATAGCAACACATTTCAGCTTTGGATATTTTTCCGCAATATATTCTTCAATTCTTTTGATTCTCGCCTGGAGGAATTCGTTTGTAAGAACTCCGGTCACAATAGCAAATTCACCCTCATCTCCTATAGTTTTAACCATCTCTTCAACCATTGGAACACCAAGCTCGGCCAAATCCATAATACCAGCATAGCAATCGCGGCCTTCCTTTGCTATATCAAGGTCCCACGATACAACTTTTATTCCTTTTGCCCTTGCTTCCTTAAGTACGGGAGCAACTGAGGTTGAGTCGCCTGATGCTACAACAAGAGCCTTGACATCTTTCTGGAGCATATCCTGAATCAGGCTGATAAGTTTCGGGGTATCAACGTTGGGAGTTCCTGTATAAATAACATCATAGCCTGCTTTGGCGCCAGCTTCTTTTGCTTTCGATTCACCACATGCAAAATAAGGTGCGCTGGATACATAGTTTAGAACTGCTATAGTACCTTTCTTATCCTCCTTCGGTGTGTCCGTTTTTGTCTCATTAGAAGGTGATTCAACTGTCGGTTTTGCACTCTGTCCGCATGCCGCAATGCTCAGGGTAATAGCAACTACAAGGATTACTGCCATAAAAATTTTTAGTCTTTTCATCTTGCTTCCTCTCCTTCTTTACAATTTAATATTCTTTATTATACAGACATTCTTGCATCGTAAAGCTATTGAAACGCAAATGTCTGTAAAATACCCCTTAATCCTTTACCATATATTTTCACGTTGAAATCAATCCTATTGAGGTAACTTATATTGAAATTATTCATGAACTCATAACCCCTATTGCCTCTTTTTAGCAATCTGTCTTAACATAAGCACAAGAAGCAATATAGAGCCTATGATGATTTGCTGAAGAAACTGTGAAGCCCCCATCATATTCATTCCATTTGATACCAGTGTGAAAACTATAACCCCGATGATTGCACCTGTGATATTCCCTGCCCCGCCAGTGATGCTTATTCCACCAAATACAGCTGCAGAAACGCTCTGAAGTACCAGCGGATCTGCTACGTCTGCACGCCCTCCTGATATTCTTGACGTGATGACAATGGCACAGATAAATGACATAATGGCTGAAAAAACATATACAAGCATTATATTCCACTCATAATTGATGCCAGCAAATTGTGCAACTTTACTGCTGCTCCCGATGAGGTAGACATGACGTCCCCATTTTGATTTGGAAATCAATATAATTGAAAATACTGCAGTAACTATGAGGATAACAGTTTGAAAGGGTAACTGCCCCCCTATGCGGCCTTGTCCGAAAAAGAAAAACCTCTCATTCAGACATTGAATCGTAACTCCTTTTGATATAACAAGCCCCAGGCCTGTAAACAGAGCTTGTGTACCAAGGGTGGCAAGCATGGAATTTATTTTGAGGTATCCGCACAAAAAGCCATTGAGCATCCCGCACAGCATTGAAATTGCAAGAGTCATCAATATTGCTGTCCCCATAGGCATTTCCATGCTTCCCATAAACGTAGCCAGCAGGACTGTGCATAAACTCGTCATGGCCCCAATAGAAAGATCCATGCCGCCAGATATGATGGAGGCTGACATTGCAAGAGTCATAAGACCCAATTCAACAAGCTGTGCCGTAACCTGCATCAGATTTCCCAGTCTGAAGAAATATGGACTTGCAAAAGAAAATCCTATAAATAATAACAGTGCAAAAAATGTTAAAGTTAATTCATTATTATTTGCTATTTTATTTAGTTTTGTCATTTTGTCTACCACCTTTCACTGATCGCTTGCCTCCTGCATGTAATCCGCCGGCTTGATATGCTGAGGAAACGACTGCCGCAATGAGGACTACACCTGTCGCAAGGCTCTGCCAGTAGACCGGAACTTTTGTCAAAACTAATGCATTTTCTATAAGCCCAAAAAGCAGCGAGCCTAAAAAAGTGCCAAAGATAGATGCTATTCCCCCGGAAAACACTGTTCCACCTAATACGGCAGCAGCAATCAGTTTCATTTCTATGCCCATTCCTGCTGTTGGTTGTGCTATTGCAAGCTTTGATACGTACAGAGTTGATGCAATTCCTGATAAAGCTCCCATATATCCAAAGGAGAACATATACACCGAAGACTGGCTGATGCCTATTCTTTCTGCTGCATTCTTGTTACCCCCAACGGCAACAATATTTCGTCCGGTTCGTGTCCTGTAAAGTATCAGATATGTAACAATAATAACAAGAAACCATACATATACCGAAAAGGTTAACGTCCCTACCCTGTAATTGGCTATCTTAATAAAAGGGCCCTTGAGATCTGATATCCATTTCCCGTTGGTAATAAGCAGCAAAGCGCCGCGAATGATGCTTAGTGTGCCTAAGGTAACAACAATTGCAGGAATATTAAATTTTGCAACGAAGAAACCATTGATCATTCCAAGGACAATTCCTGTTAAAATAGATATAAGGAATGTCAATAAAGGATTGGTACCGCCGGTCATCTTAACATAAGCCGCAGACACCATGGCACATACTGCAAACTGTGCACCAACGGATACATCAATATTGCCTGTTACAATAATAATCATCATGCCGATAGCCATAATACCAATAATTGCATTATTATTAAGTATATTTGTCAGGTTCCTGAGGTTTAAAAAGCTTTCTGACAGAAATGAAACTACTATGCCAATAGCAATAATAACTGCAATCAAAATAATTTCCCTGGTCTTTGATTTTGCAACGCTCTTAAAAGTAGTCATCCGATCTCCCTCCCTGAACCCATGAGGCCTTTCTCAAGTACACCTTCCTGTGTTGCTTCGCCTGCTACGGTCTCATCTACTACAGTACCCTTGCACATGACCAGTATACGATCTGAAATAGCAAGTATTTCAGGAAGGTCTGAGGAGATGAGGATTACTGCAACGCCGTTTTTTGCCAGCTGTCTTAAAAGCTTGTGTATCTCCAGCTTTGCTCCTACATCGATTCCACATGTAGGCTCATCAACAATGAGCACCTTAGGGCCTGTTTCAAGCCAGCGGCTGAACAATGCCTTTTGCTGGTTGCCCCCGCTCATATTCTCCACATTGATTGAAGGAAGATTTGGACGGATACTCAATTTATTGATGTAATCTGAGGCTGTTTTCAGTTCCTTTTTCCTTGATATGAGTTTTATACGATTCAGATGCTTGCTTAAAGTAACCGCAGAAATGTTGCAGGTCATGCTATGGCCATGAAAAAGTCCCTGCTTGCGCCTGTCTTCCGGAAGATAGCCAATCCCTTTTAATATGGCATCTTCAGGTGATTTAACAACTACTTTTTCTCCATGAATAAATATTTCTCCGCTGTGAGGTTTCATTAACCCAAATATCGCATGTGCAAGCTCACTGCGTCCGGCTCCCACAAGCCCTGTCAATCCTAGTATCTCGTGCTTTTTGAGTTGAAAAGAAACATTTCTGAAGAACGGTTCACAGGTCATGTTCCTGACTTCAAAAATGGTTTCATCCGAAGCTTCTTCTTCATTCCTCATTGGAATAAATCTCAGCTCACGCCCAACCATAAGATTTATAAGTTTTTGATTGTCAAAAGCGGATGCATCATCGCAGGCCACCATTTTGCCGTCTCTTAGTATTGAGATTCTGTCAGCCACAGTAAATATTTCATCCAACTTGTGGGATATATAGATGATTCCTATTCCCTGAGCCTTAACCGCTCTTATAATGTTATACAGCATGTCAACTTCAGCAGAAGAAAGCGCTGCGGTAGGTTCATCCATAACAATTACTTTTGATTTAAAAGTAATCGCACGGGCTATGGCAACAAGCTGCTGCTTTCCTATACTGATATCACCAAGTTTTGCATCGAGGTCAAGCTTAACGCCCATTGTGTCAAGAGCTTCCTGCGCAATCCTTTTCATCTCACTCCGGTTAACAATCATTGATTTATTCTTTTCTATGGAAATATTTTCTGCAACGGTGAGATTAGGAAATAAACTGATATCCTGGTATATTACTGTTACTCCCATTTGGATTGATTTTGCCGCAGTAAGGCGAGTGGCTCTGCTGCCATTAATGTATATCTCGCCTCCTTCATCAGGCTTCTCGACACCTGCAATTATTTTTATCATTGTCGACTTGCCGGCGCCATTCTCCCCTACCAATGCATGAACTTCACCTGCACGTAAATCGAAGGATACTTCGTTGAGTACAGTGATACCTGAATAGGTCTTGCTAAGATTTTTTACCTCTAGAATAACATTTTCCAATATGCTTCCCCCTTATTGAGTACAAGCCCTGTATGAAATAACTTCTTTCTTGGAACTTGTCATAAAATAATCACCATATGGTATAGCCTCCATCAATAACTAAAACAGATCCATGCATGTAATCGGATGCGCTTGATGACAGGAAAACAACAGCGCCGCTCAGCTCTTCAGGTTCACCGATTCTTTGCGCAGGAATCATTGATAACGCTGTTTTATAAAATTCAGCATCTTTTTCAAAGAATTTTTTATTTGGATCGGTAAGAAAATATCCGGGAGCAATAGCATTCACATTAATATTGTACTGTGCCCACTCAGCGGCCAATGCCCGTGTAAGACCTACTACAGCCTGCTTTGACACGTCATAGGAACCCCCGTGCACACCTTTATTAATAATGAAGCCGGAAATAGAAGCAAGATTTACAATTTTGCCCTTCTTCCTTTTTATCATTTCTTTTCCTACAGCCTGTGAACATATAAAACAGCCGGTAACATTTGTATCTATAACCTGGTTCCACTGCTTTAATGCTGTGACCTCAGGAGGCAAGTTTATTCTTGGTGCCGCAGCGTTATTAATGAGAATATCAACCTTGCCAAAATGCTTTATGCAATCTGAAACACTCTCTTCAACATCCTTCTGATTGGTGATATCAGCATAGCGCCATATACACTGCACTCCAAGCTCAATAATTTCTTTTTCAACTTCCTTCATCCCGCCTTCGCCATGACCAAGCAAATAAACATGAGCACCGGATTTTGCCAAAGCTTTGGCAAAAACTCTTCCAAGCCCTTTTGCGGCACCGGTAACTATAGCAACTTCTCCCGTTAAATCAAAACATTTTAGCATAGCAACCTCCAAAGTATATTATTTCCAGATTGCATGACTCCTGCTACAGAAGTTCAGCCTTAACAGGCATACCGCTTTCAGACGATTCAAAAATTGATAGCATTGCCAAAGATGTGTTTGCTGCATCCTTCAGAGATACGTAAAATTCCTCACCGCTATAAAGCTTGTCTATAAAACTTCTTATGCTTTCGTAAGCAAATCCTTTGCATTGAGAGAATACGTCGTTTCTTACCAGGATATCCGGAGTTGTTACCTTTTCATCAGTTGTCATCTGAATCAAATTATGGCTTGAGGCGTCGATATCAATCTTTCCCCTCTCACAGAGGATGCTGAACTTGATATCATTAATACAGGAATTCGCATTTGGAGTGATCCATCCGTTTTCCATCTGGGCAATTCCACCCTTCCTGAACTTGATGGTTGTCATATACATGTCCGTAGTATCTACTCCTTCTGCTTTGAGCACACCCTTATGGCTAACAGAGTAAACTTCTTCAGGCTCATCATCCATTATCCATCGAAGAGTATCAAGAGAGTGGCTTCCTAAAAACCATAAGATTGAGGATTTTGAAGCCCAGGGAAGCATATCGGTTGCTACCCACCTGATATCGTTCAACCTGTAGTATGCGCTGACCGGCCTTCCAAGTTTTCCGCTTGCTACCTCCTGCTTCGCTGTATTAAATGGTGGACTCCATCTGTTATGAAGATCCACCATTGCCCTCACACCATTTTTCTCAATGGCTTCAACCATTCTATAGACATCTTCCCTCGTTGTAGCTAAAGGCTTTTCTATCAGCATATGCTTTTTGGAATTGGCGCAAGCGATAGCAATGTCTGCATGGAGATGGTCGGGTGTTACTATTGCAACTGCATCACAATCTGAATACTTTAAAAGATCATTATAATCAGTATAAACTTGAGCTATATTGAACTTGTCTGCAAGATGCTGAGCTTTTTCTTTATCTTTATCACAAATTGCTGCAACATCTGCCAGTATATGCTCCCTGTATATGGATGCATGGGTTTCTCCCCAGGTTCCTGCACCTATAATAGCCATTTTTATTTTTCTCATACGCAATTTCTGTCAACTTATGACAGGGACCTCCTTCTCTCGACATAATAA
>DOHN01000006.1:16527-19536 GCA_003535195.1 Ruminiclostridium sp. | reverse complement strand
CATGTACGAACCCATTCACGGCTCTGCCCCCGATATCGCCGGACAGGATAAGGCAAATCCTATTGCCGCAATTTTATCGGCCGCCATGCTGCTTCGTTACACCCTGAACCTTGAAAATGAGGCCAAGGCCATTGAAGACGCGGTGAACAAGGTCTTGGAAGAGGACTATAGGACCAGTGATATCACCAGTAAAGGTAAAACCCTTGTAGGAACAAAGAAGATGGGACAGCTCATATGTGACCGGATAAAATGATGGAAAAGAAAGGCATATTATGATGAGAAGCAAAGCAGTAAAAGAAGGGCTTGAACGCGCTCCCCACAGATCTCTCTTTAAAGCTCTGGGACTTACCGACGAAGAAATGAGCCGCCCTTTGATCGGAATTGTCAATGCAAAAAGCGAGGTTGTTCCGGGTCATATGCATCTGGATAAAATAGCCGAAGCCGTGAAGGCCGGCGTGAGAATGGCCGGGGGTACACCCATGGAGTTTCCCTCCATCGGTATCTGCGACGGTATAGCCATGGGGCATATTGGAATGCATTACTCTTTACCATCCCGGGAGCTCATAGCCGACAGTGTAGAATCAATGGCTTTAGCCCAGGGCTTTGATGGACTGGTTTTAATACCCAACTGTGACAAAATCGTTCCTGGTATGCTCATGGGGGCGGCCAGACTGAATATTCCCGCCATTGTTGTAAGCGGCGGGGCCATGCTGGCCGGCAGGGACGGCAGCAGAGGCATTAGCCTTACCAATATGTTTGAGGCCGTAGGAAAAGTTCAGGCCGGAAAAATGACCGGGGAAGAGCTTCTGAATTATGAGAACAGCACCTGCCCCAGCTGCGGCTCATGCTCCGGCATGTTTACAGCAAACAGCATGAACTGCCTGACTGAAGCAATCGGTATGGCAATTCCGGGCAACGGTACAATTCCAGCCGTCTATTCAGAACGTCTCCGACTGGCAAAAATGTCGGGCATGAGAATCATGGAATTGGTAAAAATGAATATCAAGCCCCGGGATATTTTGACCCCTGAGGCCTTTCAAAATGCCCTCACCGTCGACATGGCTTTAGGCTGCAGCACCAACAGCATGCTTCATTTACCGGCCATAGCCTATGAGACTGGTGTAAAGTTTGATCTGGATATGGCAAACAGAATCAGCGAAAGTACCCCTAATCTTTGTAAGCTGGCTCCGGCAGGAAATCATTTTGTGGAGGACCTCAATGCTGCCGGAGGCGTCTATGCGGTTATGAAGGAGCTTTCAAAAAAGGGATTATTAAATGAAAATTGTATAACGGTAACAGGAAAAACCATCGGTGAGAACATCAAAAATGCCTGTAATTTAAATCCCCATGTCATCCGGCCTATTGAAAACCCCTATTCCGCCACGGGGGGAATTGGTGTTTTAAAGGGCAATCTTGCCCCTGACGGAAGTGTTGTCAAAAGAAGCGCAGTAGCAGAAAACATGCTGGTACACCGGGGCCCGGCAAAAGTTTTTGACTCGGAGGAACAGGTTATTAAGGCAATTCTGGGCGGAATAATCAATAAGGGGGAAGTAGTGGTTATTCGCTATGAGGGGCCCAAGGGCGGCCCCGGTATGCGGGAAATGCTGATGCCTACCTCTGTTCTGGCAGGAATGGGCCTGGATGCCGATGTGGCCCTTATCACCGACGGAAGGTTCAGCGGAGCCACCCGTGGTGCCTGCATCGGCCATGTCTCCCCTGAAGCTGCAGAGGGCGGAACCATTGCGCTGGTTCAGGATGGGGACATGATATCCATTGATATGATCGGCTGCACGCTGGAATTGGAAGTTTCCGAAGAAGAGCTGGAGAAGAGAAGAGCATCCTGGGTTTGCCCGCCGCCCAAGATTAAAAGCGGCTATCTGGCCAGGTATGCAAAGCTTGTTTCCTCAGCCGGGGAAGGTGCGGTGCTGAAGGTTTAGCTAAAATTCTTCTTATAGCTTCAATGAGAAAAAGGGCCTTCCCAAAGTTTCGCTTTGAGAAGGCCTCACCTCTTTTATTCCAGGCCCTTTAAAAAATCAGTGAGAACATTTTTTGCGTTATAGCCGGCGTTTTTTTCCATATTCTTTGCAGATAATCCTGCATCTGTTGCCGTTTCCCTACTCATTCCTAAAACATCGACATCTGCGCTACTCTGTGTGGTCGTATAACTATTAGTTAGATCTGTTGCAGTATTCCAACGACTAAATGCATTGTAACATAGCTTTGAATGGTTGATTTAGTTAAACCCGATTCATACTTATTAACATATACTTTCAACGTATTATCGCTATCATTCCAGAAATGTATCGTACTTGCATTAGAATACCAATATAGCAAATCAAAGGTGTCTATTGCCAAAGCTGTAAAAGTAACAAATAAGATGAGTATAACTAAAATGAAGAGAAGACGATGCTTTTTCATTTTATTCATCCTTTCTTTATTGCTAATATTTATCTGCATGCAAATATTATGATAAGTATATCAAACTTTTAATTAATATTGTTAGAAATGTAACAACTGACCTGTTTAATGTAATATAAACCTTTATATTCCTTATAAAGTAGCTATAAAGCTTTGATCTATTCCCTATAATGAATTGATGCTATCCGTTATCACCAATTGATTGACACAGAAAATATTCTACCGTATGATTCAGGTAGAAGGGAATAAAATCCTTTCAGGCTGAATAAGCTAACATTAGGCGGGGAATTCCGCCGATGTCGGGTGCTCCGCCGCTTAAAGTGCGGATTATGATGGAGGCGGGGATTACCCGCCTCCTGTTGCAGGAGACAAAATACTTGATTTTTACGATGTACCAAAAGACTACTATCTGTGCGTAAGCGGCGCACTTTAACTCGCTCTACAGGCACATGCTTAGAGCAAAAAAATTTTCATATTACAAATCGAAGACGATTCAGGCAATTTCTTGACAAATCACTTATCCCGTCGTAACATATTTTTGACGGGGGATTAACTCAGTGGGAGAGTGCTACCTTCACACGGTAGAAGTCG
>DOHN01000006.1:15709-16417 GCA_003535195.1 Ruminiclostridium sp. | reverse complement strand
TACCTTCACACGGTAGAAGTCGCCAGTTCGAACCTGGCATTCCCCACCAAAAAGGCTCTCAATTTGAGAGCCTTTTTTCTCAAAAATATTAATCGGCAACATATAATGTTATGAAATTAAAAAGTATTCCGGAGGGATTAAAAATATGGGAAGATTATTCGGAACTGACGGTGTCAGAGGAATTGCGAATACGGAGCTTACAGGGGAGATGGCTTTTCAGCTGGGAAGAGCCGGGGCTTATGTGCTGGCCAGTGAGACGCGTCATATGCCCAGAATCCTGGTGGGCAAAGATACCCGGAGATCGGGCGATATGCTGGAAAAGGCTCTTATTGCCGGAATTTGCTCAGCAGGGGCCGAGGCGGTACTGGCAGGTTTTATTCCGACCCCCGCAATCGCGTATTTGGTCAGGAAATACGGCTTCGATGCCGGTGTCGTGATATCGGCCTCTCATAATCCCGCAGAGTTTAATGGCATCAAGTTCTTCAATGCGGAAGGATATAAGCTTTCAGATGCATTGGAAGAGCGTATCGAGGCTATTATCCTGGATCAAGCCGAAGGGGTTCCAAGCCCTCAGGGGGAGAAAGTGGGCTTTACCTCCGAACTTTCCACCGCCGTAGACGATTATGTTTCTTTTGCAATGGATTCTATCCATTGTGATCTGAAAGGTTTAAAAATTGCTATGGATTGCGCTAATGGCGCTTCCTTTGA
>DOHN01000006.1:10468-15592 GCA_003535195.1 Ruminiclostridium sp. | reverse complement strand
GATTGCGCCAACGGCGCTTCATTTGAGACTTCGCCCAAAGCTGTCCGAAAATTAGGGGCGGAGCTTCTTGTCATCAGCAATGACCCCGATGGTTTGAATATCAATAGAAATTGCGGCTCCACTCATCTTGAAATGCTGAAGAATTATACCGTCGATAATGGCTGTGATGTCGGTCTGGCCTTTGATGGCGATGCTGACCGTGTTTTGGCCGTTGATGAAGAAGGCCATGTGGTGGATGGCGATAAAATCATGGCCATTATCGGTTTGAGTCTTAAGAACAAAGGCCTTTTAAAGGATCATACCATCGTGGCAACCGTTATGAGCAATTTAGGCTTTGATGTCATGGCCAAAGAAAATGACCTACATATTATTAAAGCCAGTGTTGGGGACCGCTATGTACTCGAAAAAATGCTAGAGGGGGATTTTGTCCTGGGCGGCGAGCAGTCCGGCCATATCATAATCCGAACTCACAATACCACGGGCGACGGTCTGGTTACAGCATTGCAGCTTTTGTCGGTGATGAAGGAGTCGGGCAGGAAATTATCCGAGCTGGCAGGGGTTATGACAATTTTCCCTCAGGTCCTTAGAAATGCGCGGGTCAGCAATGCCAAAAAGAACGACTATTTGAACGATCCCATTATCGCCGGAAAATGCCGTGAGCTTGAAGAAACCTTCCATGGTGAGGGCCGTGTTCTGATAAGACCTTCGGGTACTGAGCCCCTTGTCCGGGTGATGATCGAAGGCCGCGATCAGCAATTTATAACGGCCAAAGCCGAGGAACTTGTCAAATTAATCGAGGAGCGGCTGGGTTGATTTTAGTGAAATTTATTATTGCATGGTCATTGCGAAACAAATAGAATATAATAGAATTGAAATGCAAAAGTGACTGCTGGATAGGAGGATTGTGTTTTCAGGCAGTATAAATAGCGCCAGAACTAAGGCTTTTCTTAGTTGACGAGGAGAGGGAGGCTATCGAATCTTCGGCGGAAACCCTCCGGTGTGCCACCATCGAAAAAACACCAACAAAAACTGTCGGCGACGGCAGAACAGAAAGTGTTTTAGTGGACTTTCCTGCATTTCTATTTCCGGTTACCATCAGACCCTATTATGAATGCTGCAAAGACATAATATGTCCTGCTGATGCTTTATATGCACAGCGAGGGTTGTTTTTGCTGTTTCATGAAGAGGTATTGCATTTTTTTAAAGAATGTGATCATAAGATGTTTGTCTTTTTTCTTGGAGTTAACCTTGTCAATCGGAACATTTTATGATGCAAAATTCCATGGAATCAAATTAAATGAAGGAGAGTTTTTATTATGTGCGGAATTGTTGGATATATTGGCAAAAGAGATGTTACCAATGTTTTGGTCGGAGGCTTGAAGAAGCTTGAATACAGGGGCTATGATTCTGCCGGTGTGGCCGTTCTGAACGCCGACAAAATTAATGTGGTAAAGACAAAGGGCCGTCTGGCCGTATTGGAGGATAAGCTTAAAAACTGCGAGCTGAAGGGGATTATGGGTATCGGCCATACCCGCTGGGCGACGCATGGGGAGCCAAACGATGTAAATTCCCATCCCCATTTGAGCAACAACGGCAAAATTGCCGTAGTACACAACGGGATTATTGAAAACTATATGCAGCTCAAAGAATTTTTGATGAGCAAGGGATTTGTGTTCAAATCTGAGACCGATACCGAGGTTATATCCAATCTGATCGAGTATAACTACAAGGGAGACTTGCTTAAAGCTGTAATGAATACATTAAACGATGTGGAAGGCGCCTATGCGCTCGGAGTGGTCTGCACCGACTGTCCCGATAGATTTTTAGCGGCCAGGAAGGATAGTCCGCTCATTGTCGGCCTGGGAGAAGATGAGAATTTTATTGCATCGGATATCCCTGCTATTCTGGAATATACCCGGGATATTTATATCCTTGAAGACAAGGAAGTGGCCAGTATTTCGGCAGGGAATGTCGACATTTATAACCTTCTAGGCGAAAAGGTCCAGCGCGATGTTTTTCATGTGAATTGGGATGTGGCATCGGCTGAAAAAGGCGGTTTTGAGCATTTCATGATGAAGGAAATATTTGAGGAGCCCGCTGTGATCCGGTCTACCATCAGCTCCAGAATCAAAAACAACGAAATCGTTTTGGATCAGTTTGAGCTGACCGATGACATGATCAAAAACTGTGAAAAGATCAATATAATTGCCTGCGGAACGGCTTATCATGCTGGCGTGATAGGAAAGTACGTTATCGAAAAACTGGCGCATATACCTGTGGAGGTGGATGTTGCATCGGAGTTCCGTTATCGTGACCCCATCGTGAATGAAAAGCAGATTACCATTGTCATCAGCCAATCGGGTGAAACACTGGATACCCTTATGGCCATGCGCGAAGCCAAGAAAAAGGGATCCCGAATACTGGGCATTGTAAATGTTGTGGGCAGTTCCATTGCCAGAGAGGCCGATGATGTGCTTTATACCTGGGCGGGGCCCGAGATTGCGGTCGCTTCCACAAAGGCTTACAATACCCAGCTTGCAGCTTTATATCTGGTGGCCCTGAGCTTTGCAAGAAAAAAAGGCCTGCTGGATGATGAAACCTTTTTCAACTATTTGGAGGACCTTCAAAAACTGCCTCAGTATGTGGATACGGTCTTAAAAGAAAGAAAAGTTATTCAGAAGTTTGCCTATCAGCATTTTAATGCGAAAAGCGTTTTCTTCCTGGGCAGAAGCCTTGACTATGCCCTTTCCATGGAAGGGTCCCTGAAATTGAAGGAAATCTCCTATATCCACTCGGAGGCTTACGCAGGAGGAGAGCTCAAGCACGGCACCATTGCACTCATTGAAGAGGGCACGCTGGTTGTTTGCCCGCTGACCCAGGATCATCTCTTTGATAAAATGATCAGCAACATCCGGGAGGTAAAGGCAAGAGGAGCAGTGGTTCTGGCTATCACAATGGATAAGCATGTTGAGGAGGTTTCCAAGGCAGCCGATGCGGTCATCACCATTCCCGATATGGACCCGCTGTTTGCACCCGTTGTTGTTGTCACTCCCATGCAGCTCATTGCCTATTATGTATCAGTTATGAAGGGTAACGATGTTGATAAGCCGAGAAACCTTGCCAAGAGCGTAACCGTGGAATAATCGGGTATCCATGGCCGGGTATTAATGATGGACGATAGTAAAATTTGATAAGACCCGCGGAGCGCGTGCAGGAGCGATCTTGCAAACCTCCGCGGGCTTTTTATGCCCCGGAAATATGCTTATAATAGAGGATGTTATAATCGGATGGGAAATCAGAAGAATGGGGAATCAGGCCATGACTTCAAATAGGTGGGAAACGATAGATGTTGATACTAAAGAGGGCAGAGTAAAAGGGGTTGCACCCGTTATTATTTCTGCAAGCAGGTCTACTGATATTCCTGCATTTTATTCAGACTGGTTCATGAACAGACTGAGGAAGGGATATGTGAAGTGGATCAATCCTTTTAATAGAAAGCCGCAGTATATTTCTTTTGCTAAGGCCCGTGTAATTGTATTTTGGACGAAAGATGCCCAGCCCGTCATTCCGTATCTTAAAGAGGTTGATAGCAAGGGTATAAATTACTATTTTTTATTTACGGTAAACGACTATGAAAAAGAAGGATTAGAGATAGGAGTAAGAAGCCTTGATAAAAGAATAGATACCTTTAAGATGCTTTCAGAGAGAATCGGAAAGGACAAGGTGATTTGGAGATTCGATCCCTTAATATTGACCGATAAAATTACGGTGGAAGGTTTATTGGATAAGATTTTGAAGGTAGGAAATCAGATTGCGGACTATACGAATAAACTTGTAATCAGTTTTGCGGATATTTCTGCCTATCGGAAGGTGCAAAATAATTTGCACCGGCATCATATCAATTATAAAGAATTTACTCCTGAAACCATGGAAGCGGTGGCAAAAGGATTGAATGATATAAATAAAAATTGGGGGTTGGATATAGCAACTTGCTCAGAAGACATAGACCTAAATAAATACCATATTAAAAAGAATAAATGTATTGACGATGATTTAATGATTAAAGCATTTTCACAGGATGAAGAATTAATGAGCTTTTTAGGTTATGAAAACAACAGTGAGGTTTCGAAATATCAGGAAATGTCACTATTCGATTTTATGGATGACAAAGATAGAACCTCTTTGGAAATGAGCAGAGATAATAGTTCTAACAGAGCTAAGAAGTTAAAAGATAAAGGCCAGAGAGAGAGCTGTGGATGCATCATAAGCAAGGACATCGGGCAATACGATACTTGCGGTCACCGGTGTATTTATTGCTATGCCAACAGCTCGCCGCAGGTAGCGGATATCAATTATCATAAATATTTGAGATCTGACAGGAATGGGGAATCCATACTTTGATGATACGTCCAAAAGTTCTGGACCGATACTGGTTACAGGGCTTTTTAAATTTAATCTCTGATATTCTATTTGATAAACGTGGTAGAATTAAAACCCATAAATTCAAAGGGCATGCTGGTGTTTGCAATACTGGGAATATTCATCAATGGCATTGCTGTTCTGCGGTTAAAAAAGGGTACCTCGATAAACGAAAAGGTGGTTTCATGGCATCTGCTGGAGGATGTGCTGGGGTGGATGGCCATATTGATCGTGAGCATTGTGCTCTTGATCGCAGATATTCCTGTTCTTGACCCGATTTTGTCTATTTTGATTTCCGTCGTTGTACTGTATAATGTGATAAAAAATTTAAAACAGATATTGAATATTTTTCTGCAGGGAGTGCCTAAAGACTTATCCATAAAGGAAATTGAGCAGGAAATCACAGGGAAGACCGGGGCGATTTCTGCATACCATACCCATCTTTGGTCATTGGAGGGGGAGAAAAACCTATTAAGCACTCATATCATTGTGAAAGATGGGATTGCGCATCAGGAAATCATTGCCATCAAGCAGGAGATCAGAAGATTAATGAAGGAAAAGGGAATAGACCACGTCACCATTGAAGTTGATTATCAGGACGAAGGTTGTGAAAATAAGTCCTGTGATTGACTTATAAAGCAAAATGAAGGGTATGCCTACATAAAACCTTAAGTGAATCAGATATTGAAGGAATGACGGGGGGGG
>DOHN01000006.1:966-10313 GCA_003535195.1 Ruminiclostridium sp. | reverse complement strand
GGACCGCCTTAGGCGGTCCCCATAATATTCCTTCGATATTTTTTCTGTCAAGAATGAATGCCTTATCCCTCTTTCAAAAAATCAGGGAAGGGCTATTTTTTCCGATCAAAGAAGGGTGACTTGCCTGAAACGGAAAGAGGGATCCCAATAATCTGCCTGATATCCTCTCCCAGCATTGAAAGAGAAGCTGCAGCTCTGCCGACAGAGAACATAATACGTGAATCGATCCGATTATCGGCTGCAACGGACACCGCAGAGCCGAGGGCGATTCCAAGATCCATGGGATCATAGACACAGCAACCGTTATTATCTGCACATTCCTTGCAGTTTTTGTGGTGGCAGAAGGCGCAGCCTTCATTGAGCCCGCGCTGGCCTTCTCTGACTCCTATCAGCACAACGGCAAGGCTCTTGTCGACATTACCTGCATCCCGCGCAAAAAACGCGTAATTGAATACTTCGGATAAGCGCCGCATTTCGGCTGTAAGAGCTTCCTTCTCGGCGCCTGTGATGATGGCTGTTTCCAGATGATCCATGGCATGGGTCTTTGGTGCGGTCCGCGCCGCGGCACACATGGCGTAGGCCGTTTTCATAATGGCTTTTTCTTCTGCTGTCTTTGAGCTTATGATCATGGATAAACCTCCTTAAATTATTTATTAAGGGCTTAGCGCCTCATTTACGCTTATACCAAAACTTTAATATAAGTAAAAACTTTTGTAAAGCAAGTTACAATCTTAATTAGGGACAGGGGATTTTGATATTTTGAATTGTTCCATGGGCTTGTTTATAGTATGATATTGTAATTAACAAGGTAAAATCCCATTTGAGACAAATACGAAAGAAGGTAAGAACATGGGAAGCAAGATATTAGACCGGGAAGAAGCATTAAGATTACTAAAAAAGTATAACAGCAATGAAAGCCTGATAAAGCATGCATATGCGGTGGAGGCAGTCATGAGGCATTTTGCCCGAATTTTAGGGGAAGACGAGGAAAAATGGGGGATCATTGGCCTGACCCACGATCTTGACTATGAAATGTACCCCGATGAACACTGCAAAAAAGTAAGATCGCTGCTGGAAGAAGAGAACTGGCCCGATGATTATATTAAAGCCATAGAAAGCCATGGCTGGAAGATTTGTTCCGATGTTGAGCCTACTGAAAGAATGGAAAAGGTTCTGTATACCATCGATGAACTCACGGGCCTAATCACGGCAACCGCCCTGATGCGTCCAAGCAAGAGTATCTTGGATACCGAATTGAAATCCGTCAAGAAAAAGTTCAAGCAAAAAGGCTTCGCGGCCGGAGTAAACCGTGAAATTATAGAAGAGGGAGCCCAAATGCTGGGCATGGATTTGGACTATATTATCGGCGAAACCATAAAAGGTATGCAAGCCGAGGCACAGACCATAGGCCTCAAGGGAGAGTTATAAGATATTTTCGGCCCGGGCGGAAAGCGCCTAATTTTCAAAATAGCGTGTGAGCTGCTCGGCCAGGCTTCTTATAAAGGAATGGCCCGTATTGCTGGTTGTGCCCTGGGCAAAGGCTGCCAGTATAAAAGGTCTTTTGGTATATACGATGCCCGCATCGTTATAAACGCCCAGAGCGGAATTTGTTCCGGTTTTGTGGGCGATACAATACTTTGAGGAGACTCTCTTTACCCCGACAGGTATGCGCGTGTTGTAGACATTGCCTAAAAGGCCTTCATTTAATACCTTCATATAGGGATCGGTATATTTATTGAGGTAAACATTGTAGAGAATAAGTCCTGCATCAAGGGGAGTTATCCGGGCGCAGCGTTTATCCGTTCCGTACTTTTCAATATTGTTCTGACGGCTGTAACCGATAGCCCCCGACATCTCGCCATAAATTCGGCTGTTATTAATGCCCAGCCGGCCTAATACTTCATTGCTTTTTTTGTTGCCTACCAGGCGTAAGCATGCATTGGAATAATTGTTGTCACTGTAGCTGATCATATGCTTTATCATGGGAAGAAGCTTAAATTTCCTGCCTGTGACCCGATCAAAATAAACTTTTTCATCGTCCAGCTCGCCCCTTCTAATCATGTCGCAAAGAAGATATCCCTGAAAGAGCTTAATCACCGAGGCACTGTTAAAATAGCCCTCGGTTATGTTATCGGCCGGATCTGTCCTTGTAAGGTTCTCATTGATTCCATAATAGAGCTTCTCGCCTAGATCCATAATAAAAATTCCATATGTAGTTTTTATGCCGGATTTTTTTACCGCGTTGTTTATGATATCTTCCATATCCTTTATAAACTGAACTGCCTTCGGACTTGTTTCATCGAAGGAGGGGAGATGATCCGTTAGTGGTCCTAAAAGTGAAGGCTCCTCAGATTCTGAAGATTCTGGATCCGGGATTTCCGGAGGCTGAGGAAAAGGCGTTTCATCAGGTGAGGGCACAAGGGGCGGACCGGAAGCTTCAGGCTCGGCATCGGGAACCGGAGAAGAATTGGGGGCTGGCTCTGCCGGAGAAGCTGATGGTGATGCTGTTGCTGTTGGCTCCGCGGGCGTGCCTATAGTTTCTGAACCTTCATGCTCCATTGAACTATATAGAGAATAGCCTGTCTCATGATAAGCAAATGCAACATTTAAGGTCATTCCATGAAGCGGCACTCCTGCATACTGGGTAAAAAGCATAAAAATGAGCATGACGAAGATAATAATGCGGTTCAACATAGTATCCCTGCTTTCATAAAAGTATATTAGAAAGAAGAGGCAATCATTCGTATAAGAAATCAAAGACTGCAATTGACATAGAGACTAAATTTGATACAATAAGTGAGGTAAAAGATTTAAACGGGGGTATCTTCATGAAAGATTTTTATGAGATTAGTGTGGCGGGGCTTAAAAGAAAGCTTCCCCTTTGTCCTATAGGAGAGGATTTATATATTGGTGCTTTTGTTTTATTTGGTGATGTGGAACTGACGGTTGCCTGTGCCCGTGAACTGTTAAAAAAAGCACCGGAATATGATGTGATGATAACAGCTGAGAGCAAGGGTATTCCATTGGTATATGAAATGGCACGGCAGGCGGGTGTTAATAAATATTTGCTGGCCAGAAAGATGGCGAAGCTTTATATGAAGGATGTATTTTCGGTAGAGCTCCAGTCCATCACTACCGAGAAACGTCAGAAGCTATTTATTGATAAGGAAGACGCTGATTACATGAAGGGCAAAAAGGTTCTCATTGTTGATGACGTGATCAGTACAGGGGAATCTGTAAAGGCTGTCGAAAAGCTTGTGCAGGAGTCGGGCGGAATTGTTGCCGGCCGCATGGCCATTTTAGCCGAGGGTGATGCAAGCATGCGTGAGGATATTATTTTCCTGGAGCACCTTCCGTTATTTAACAATAAAGGTGAAACCATATAAGTCTGATCTAAACGCAAAAGGTCAACCGTATCTTAGACGGTTGGCTTTTTTTACTGTGAAATAACAAGATACACAGGAACTGTCAGCAAGTATCTTTCAGACCCGGACTAAAAGATTCTTTCCACAAAAACGATTAGTATTCTAAAAATGCGGAAACAATATCCAAGGTATATCTAATAAAGTGTATAAGGAATAATCGGGAGAAAGCTATGCCGGCAGACAGCAATAAATCTTCGATCAATATGCATTTTAAAGCTGACATTAAACTTGGGAAAAACCTGTCTGATAATATTTTTCAGTTTAAGAAGGTTTTTCAGGATGATGATACCTTCAGGGTTCGTTCTTTCACCAATCAGAAACAGCCAGATGCTAAATTTTGCGTTCTGTATATAGATGGAATGGTAGATGTTCAAACAGCCAACCGAACAATTATGGAGCCGATTATTCAGTGCCATCTGACCGAGAAATATGATATCGATAGTATTTTGAACCATGTGGTGATCAACAATTATGCAGAAAAAGCCTACACGCCCGAACAGATGGTCGAAGGCATCATTCGCGGTGAAACGGTCCTGCTGATGGACCATTGCAGCGAAGCTTTAATAATATCCACCAAGGGCTGGAAATCCAGATCCATTGCAGAACCTGAAAATGAAAAAGTGCTGCGCGGACCGAGAGAGGGATTTGTCGAACCTATTCTTGTTAATTTATCGCTGATTCGCAGGAGGCTGGCAACACCTAATTTGAAATTCAAATTTATGACACTCGGCACTCAAACAAAGACAAAGGTCTGTGTCAGTTATATAGAGGGTATTGTCAACAACAAAATTCTTTCGGAAGTGCTTGATAGGCTGAATAAAGTGAGTATAGACAGTGTTTTAGGGTCAAATTACCTGGTGGAGTTAACTACAGATGCGCCGTATTCTCCATTTAAAACCATTGGAAGCACCGAAAGGCCCGATGTTGCCGTCGCGAAGCTCTTGGAAGGAAGAATAATAATCATACTGGACGGTACTCCAGAAGCGCTGACCATGCCCTTCTTGTTTGAAGAGTATTTTCAAAATGATGAAGATTATTATATAAACTTCTACTATTCATCAATCAGTAGATTTTTGAGATTTTTTGGGTTTGTCCTTACTATTTCTACAGCAGGATTATATGTGGCTTTTATGTGCTTTCACTGGGAAATGATGCCGGTTATGCTCTTAGTCAGTGTTTTAGAGGCAAGGGAAGCAATCCCTTTCTCTACTATCATAGAGACTCTCGGGCTGCTGACTACATTTGAAATTCTGAGGGAGTCGGGAGCCCGAATGCCGATTAATATTGGACAGTCCTTAAGTATACTGGGCGCATTGGTATTGGGAACAGCAGCCGTTGAAGCCAGAATTGTCAGTGCTCCCGTCATAGTCATTGTAGCATTAACCGGTTTAACGGGACTGATGATACCTAAAATTAAAGGTCCGTCTATAATTCTGAGGTATTTCTTAGTATTGTTGTCGGGTTTTTTAGGTCTATATGGGTTTATGATGGGTTCCATTATAATAATGATTCATTTATGCGGAATACGCTCTTTTGGCATACCTTATATGGTGTCATTTACCTCGTTGGGACCGGAGGGTTTGAAAGATACTATTTTCAGGCTCCCATTGTGGTTTATGAAAAAACGCCCCAAATTTATTTCAGGTGAAAACAAAATCAGGCAGGCCAATGGAGGTCAGTAAATATGAAAAAACGCCTTCTTTTGCTTCCCTGGATTATGATGATTGCCTTATTTTCAACCTCCTGCTGGAATTATAAGGATGTCGAGAATTTAGATGTTGTAGCCGGCTGTGCAATCGATAAAACAGGCGAGGGGCATTACACTCTTACCGTTGAAATGATAAATATGGTAGTCAAAGGACGAGAATCCCAACCGGAGTCCGTCATATTGGAAACGGAGGGTGAGACAATTCTTGATGCAATAAGAAATTCTATTAGTATTAGTTCACCGAAACTATATTGGTCGCATGCGACATGCTTAATATTGGGTCAGGATGTGGCAAGCGAGGGAATCAAGGAGATATTGGACATAATATTCCGGGACGAAGAATTGAGAGTTGGAATACATTTATTTGTTTCTGAAGGTAAAACTGCAAAAGAGCTATTTGATGCAAAAGTACTGACTGCAGTCATTAAATCTTTTGAAATTGACAGAAGAATGGCGGATGAGGGATTCCTTTCAAAGTCCTTTCCGGTTCAGGCTTACCGCTTTATTGACGTATTGAGCGAAGAGGGAATTTCAGGTGTGCTTCCTTCCATATGCATCACTGAACAAAAAGGAGAAAAAATGATAGAACTATGCGGAAGCGCAGTTTTTAAGGAAGATAAGCTGTTGGGATTTTTAGATAAAGAGGAGACAAAAAGCCTCAATTTTATACTTAACAATATAAAAGGGGGAGTTATTCCTTTAAAAGAAAGCTCCGATGGGGGAGCCCAACGCATCTCTTTGGAAATTTTAAAGAATAAAACAGATATTGAACCAATGTATATCAATAACAAACCGTCGATCCAGATTAATATTGAAACGGAAGTTTCTTTGAAAGAACTAAATAAGGCAGACAATACCATCACTCAAAAGGATCTGGAATTCATTGAGAAAGAGGCAGGAAACAGACTGAAAACGGATATTGAAGGTTTTATATCAAAAGTTCAGAAAAAATATAATTCGGATATTTTTGGCTTTGGCAGATCTTTTTATAAAAACAAACCTTCTGTTTGGAAAAAAATCAGCCACCAATGGAAAAATATTTTTAAAGACCTTGAGGTCAAGGTGAAGCCGACTATTAGAATAATGGATTCAGGAATGACAAACACATACATTCATATTGGAGACTAAATCCAATGATATTATTATTGACTGTTATAGCGATCAGTACGATTTATATTTTTATTGATCTGGTTCCTCTGTATAAAAAACAGAAATGGACGGGTTTCTTTGTCTATTCTGTTTTGCTGCTATTTTGTATTTTAATAGCACTGCTCATGGCGCTGAACATAAAAATACCAAATCTTATTGAGCCTATCCAAAAATTAATAACAGCTATACGCGGAGAATAAGTAGGAGTGTAAACAAATGAAAGAAATAATAAGCCAAAAGCATGCTGTATTAATGCTTTCGTTTTTTATCTTTGGAGGAATTGCCATAACCGGCGTACCTACCTTGCAGGCAGAACAGGATGTGTGGATAGCCATTATTCTTGGAATGATCATGGCTTTCATTATTTATTTTGTTTACGCAAGAATTCTGACTCTTTTCCCCGGAAATGGAATTTATGAAGTGATTGGGATTGTATTTGGAAAAGTATTAGGCAAAATAATATCTCTTCTTTATACCTGGTACGCTTTTTTTTTAGGAACATTGATAACAATATATTTCTCTCAATTTATTAGAATTTATGCACTTCACGAAACACCTGATGCTGTTATGACTATAGTAATGCCTATGGTGGGAGTATATGCCGTAAAGAATGGCATTGAGACAATTGGGAGGTTTGTTGGCGCCCTCTTTCCTATTGTTATTTTATCTATGATTACAGTTACGTTTTTATCAGTGTATTTATTTGATTATAGCCATATTAAGCCGGTTTTATATAATGGATTAAAGCCTGTTTTAGTAAATACCTTCTATATTTTCATACGGCCTTTTGCAGAATCAGTTCTTTTGCTTGCTGTTTACGGCAGCTTGAGAAAGAAAAGCAGCTTTTATAAGGTTTATTTTTCAGGACTAATAATAGGAGGTATAATGGTTTTATTGGTAACGTTCAGAACATTGCTGATTTTTGGAATTCATAATATGCACTTTTCCACTTATTCTTCTTATGAATCCATCGGTTTGATTGAATTTGGCCAATCTTTTCAAAGAATTGAAGGCGCAGTAGCAGCTGTGTTTCTGGTTACCGGCATATTTAGGGGCAGTATTTGCTTGTATGCTGCGGCATCGGGTTTAGCAAAAGTATTTAACATTCAGGACTACAGAAGCATTTGTGCCCCAATTGCATTATTAAGTTCTTTATATTCGCTTAACTTATTCAGCAGCGTAGACGAATTAGTTGAGTGGAATGAAAAATCATATCCGTTTTATGCAGTTCCGATTTTGGTCATATTGCCGGTTATTATATGGCTGACAGCAGAGATAAAAATGCGTATAGCAAAGAAAAAGCTTCAAACATCTGCAGACGCTGACGCATGAAAACAGTTTCTGATTTTTTAAGACAAAGCATTCCAAATCTTCAAGCTTTTCATAGATTTTTGGCGATAGGAAATACTAGACTTATCAATGTCGCATGAAAGGGGCAGTTGTTTTGGAACTATTCAGAAGCTATCAATTAATAGAAACCGGGGATGGTTATGATCTGATCCTCTATATGGATACTGAGATGGATGATGTGGAGTTTGCCGAAGAGTTCGGCCGTATTGACGGTGAAAACAAGAACCGGCTGAATAAAAATATCAAGGACTATATTCGGGAAAAATTCCCAAATACCAAGATTAATGCAGTAAAAATTATGGCTGGGACAGTATTGCTGTCCTCCTTCATCATGGCGGCGCCAGTGATGTCCAAAGCCGAAACCCCCAATCCGGCTTCCGGAATAACACAAACTCAGAGTGCCTATAACTATAATGTTAAAATAGCTGTGAACGGCAGTGTCAAGAGCTTTAAGTCCCGCCCTTTTATATACAACAATACCACTTATGTTCCTATGTATGAGTTTGGCAGCAGCATTGGGGCCAGCGTTTGGTGGAACAACACCTCCAATACGGTAGGAATCAATAAAAATGATACCATGATCGCTTTTATGCGAGGTTCATCCAAAGCCAGGGTCAATGGTGTGCAAAAAACAATGCCTTCTTCCATTGTCATCGGTGACACAACTTATGTGCCCGTTCGGTTTATTTCTGAAAATCTCGGTTACAGGGTTGCCATGAACAGCAATACAGCGACTGTTGCAATTGACAATACAGCGATTCAGAAAGATAACAGCTATAAAGTGACAGCGGGCGATTCTCTGTGGAAAATATCGGCCCGATACGGGATTAGTGTTGACGAATTGAAAAGAGCCAATAATTTAGCATCGGATATGATAGTTCCAAATCAGGTGCTGATCATTCCAAAAGCTGGGGAATCCGTCAGCAAACCTCCGCCGGCCGCTGAAGCCCCAAATAATACCCAATGGCCGGAAGTGACCTATATTGTTCAGGCGGGGGATACGGCCGAATCGGTGGCAAAAAAATTCGGAACCACGGCGCAGAATATTATGAAATACAATTACATGGACCCCGACGAATGGCTGGAGGCCGGTGAGCGGATAGCCATTTCCGGATATGCCCCAAGGGTGACTTCTGTCCATGCGGGGGAGTACAGCGCCCCGGCACGGGTGGGAACGGCTGTGGACTGGAATCTCGAAGGAAAATACCTGGTGGAAAGAGGGGATATCATAACCATTACCGATGTGAATACCGGAAAGCATTTTAAGGCGAAGATGATAGGAGGCTATAACCATGCGGATATTGAACCTCTTACCTCCACCGATACAACCATGATGAAATCTCTTTTCGGCACATGGCAGTGGTCGCCCAGAGCCGTGGTTATTTATATCAACGGCATGAATATTGCGGCCTCCGTTTCAGGAATGCCCCATGGTGTGGATACCATTAATAACGGCGTGAACGGACATTTTGACCTCTATATGAAAAACAGCGCCTCACATAGCTCCGGGACCTCCAAGGTTTATATCCAGCAGCATCAGAATATGGTTATGAAAGCTGCCGGAAAGTAAATTTTTAAAAATCAGTTTCATTGAAACATGGTAAAAAAATCAAGGATTTGTAAAAAAGTAAAGCTGCTTCGGCAGCTTTTTTTTATCATATATAAAAAACCGTATTAAATAATGTATGAATATTGTATAATGTATACAAACTTTT
>DOHN01000006.1:0-622 GCA_003535195.1 Ruminiclostridium sp. | reverse complement strand
AAAAACTGGGTTTAAGTGAAGCCAAAATTTACAGTGTTGCAACCTTTTATGAAAACTTTTCTCTCGAACCAAAAGGAAAATATGTAATCCGGATATGTGACGGTACTGCATGCCATGTACGAAAGTCTATCCCCATATTGAATGCTATCAAAAAAGAGCTGAACCTCTCAGGAAAGAAGCATACCACAGATGACATGCTTTTTACAGTGGAAACAGTTTCCTGCCTGGGGGCTTGCGGGCTCGCTCCGGTTATAACCGTTAATGATACCGTATTTCCAAAGGTTACGCCTGAGAGCGTCATTTCACTTTTAAATGAATTAAAGGAGAAATCAGAATGAGAGCAGACAGTCCTAAAACATTGGAACAGCTACGTGAATCTTATAAAAATGCCCTGTCCCTGCAAAAAAAGAAGATCCTTATTTGTGCCGGCACCGGCTGTGTAGCGGGGGGATCGCTGAAAATATATGAGCAGTTTAAGAAGCTTGCCGAGAAACACAGCCATCTGGTTGAGGTAAACCTGGAGGCAGAAAAAGAAGGCATCGGCGTTAAAAAAAGCGGGTGCCATGGCTATTGCGAGATGGGTCCTCTGGTACGTATTGAGCCTTCCGGATATTTATATTTA
>DOHN01000173.1:16462-19832 GCA_003535195.1 Ruminiclostridium sp. | reverse complement strand
AGTCGAAAACTTCGGCATACTGGCTGAGAGCAGAAAAAATGTCGCGGTCATGTTCGCTGATATTTCAGGATTTACAGCCCTATCCGAGCAGCTTGATCCCGAAGAAGTGCGTGAAATTATCAACGAATGCTTCAATTACATCACCAGTCCGGTATACGAGCTGGAAGGGATGATCGATAAATATATCGGCGATTGCATCATGATTCTCTTCGGCGCCCGGTATACGCATATCGATGACGCAAAAAGAGCGGTTACCTGCGCCCTAAAAATGATGGATCTGATATCGGAATTTTCCAAGAACTTTCTCTTTGCAAGAGGCATTACGCTGAACCTTTCCATAGGCATCAATTATGGTCTGGTAGTAACCGGGGGCGTCGGCAATTATTTTGACCG
This sequence comes from Ruminiclostridium sp., assembly GCA_003535195.1. Taxonomy (GTDB): domain Bacteria; phylum Bacillota; class Clostridia; order DSM-8532; family DSM-8532; genus DTU059. The sequence goes on along the minus strand of DOHN01000173.1, from coordinate 19,439 downwards.
GGACTACACGGTGATGGGGGATATCGTAAACACCGCCCAAAGGCTGCAAATGAGCGCCGGCGAAGGGGTTATTCTAGCCTCGGAATCAGTCTTTACAGAAACCAGGGACCAGTTTGAATATGCCGATCCCATTGAAGTAAAGGTGAAAAACAAAGTGAACCCTATCAGATGCTACCAGCCCCTAAAGATTAATTCCAATTATTTTTATGACCAGGAATTGGCCTTTATCGAAAGGCAGAAGGAAATCGGCGTTCTCAATTCAATTTTCAACGAGGCGCTGAACACCGGGCTGAAATGCGCCATCGTGACAGGTGAGGCCGGTATCGGCAAAACCCGGTTATTAAAAGAGTTCACCTTAAAATTAGGCAATGATATAAAAAAGGCATGGGTAAACTGCAATACAATTTCTCAAAACAAGTCCTACAGTCTGATTGCTAATCTGCTGGCAGGGATCATGAGCATCAACGCGCTGGACAGCGCCAATACAAAAAAGCACCGGTTGATATCCTTTCTGGACTATATCCTGGTGGATTATAACGATGATGAGATAAAACATACCTATGATTTTTTGGGGCTTCTCATGGGACTTGAAAGGGATCCGGACTTTCAGAGTATTTTCGCATCCATGAATTATGAAAGTATCTACCATGAGCTTTTGAAGCAGCTGGCGCTGTTTTTTAAAAGCCTTTGCAAAAAACAGAAGCTGCTGGTTATTGCAGATGACGCCCACTGGGCCGACAGCGGTTCCATTCAGATATTAAACGGCCTCGTTCCCATGCTGAAAGATATCAAGGCAGTATTTATATTTTCATCCAGATATGATCTGAAGCAGCTGATTCCCGGCAGCCCCGACCTTAAATTCCGGTTAAAGCTGAGGCCCCTTACAAGGGCAGGAGTGAAGCAGCTTTCCTGCTCTCTGTTAAACTCTCAGAAAATCGAAGATCATTTTTATGATACCATTCTGAAAATAACTAAGGGGAACCCATTATTCATAAAGGAGATGTTATCCAATCTCAAAAGAAAAGGAGCCTATTCAGTTCAGAGCGGGCAGGCCGTTATTAGGGAAAATGAGCTTGCGGCAATGCCTGAAAAACTGCAGAATCTTATCCGTTCAAATATTTCCGCATTGGATGAAAAGTCCTTGACCATTCTGCAGGCCGCTGCGGTGATTGGTAAAGAGTTTTCGCTGTCGATACTGAATTATTTGCTGGACGAATCTGTCACAAACGAAGAATTGGCGGGCATACCTGTCCAGCTGAACCTGATATCCTTAAAATCAACCCATACATCAGCCGGAAGAGTGGATAAAATCTATGAGTTCACCCATGAAATCGAGCGGGAAGTCATTTACGGAAGCATATTGAATAAGGAAAAAATCAGCCTTCATAAAAAGATCAGTGAATACCTGGAAAACACCTATGCGAAAGATATTGAAAATTATTATGAATCCCTTTGTGTCCATCTGATCAAGGCCGGAATGCCTAAAAAAGCCGCGGGCTACTATTTTAAAGCCGCTATGAAGCAAAAGGATGGATTTAATCTAAGCAGCGCTCTGGAATGCCTGAATCGTTTTATCAAAATGATGGGGTCCTTGCCCAAAACCGCTTCTGATGACAGAATCTTTATCGCCTACAGGGAAAAAGGGCGGATACACTATATCAATGCAAATTACAATGATGCTCTGGAGCAGTTCTACAAAGCCCTGGACTACGCGTCCATGCAGGATGACAGGATGAATATAAAAATACAGATTGCTGAAGTGTATAAAGATATGGGCGAGCTTGACAAGGCCTCAGCAATCTTGAACGATCTGGAGCTTGACCTGCATGAAGGAAGCTTAAACTATGGAAAATGGGTGCAGCTGAAATGCAATGTCCTTAGAATAAAGGGCGACACCGCGGTCCTGTCCCTTGCAAAGAAATCTGAAAAACCCATTCTGAAAACCGGAGATTACAGAAGTCTCGCCGAAACCATGAAGCATGCCGGCATGATTTATTTCAGCAAAGGGGATATTGACAACTCCCTGTTTTATATGAATAAATCCTATAAATATGCAGAAAAAAATAAGCTGCTGGAGATCATGGCCAAGGTATCGGGCGATATTGGCATTATCTATCATTCCACTGGTATGATATCAAGGGCCATGGATTTCTTTAACAAATCCATGGAGATCTCAAAGAAGCTTTCCTACCAGCGGGGTGTACTTGCCGCTTCCATAAATCTTGGCATCTTATATTTGGATAAAGGTCTGTTCAGCAAAGCAGAGAAGCTGTTCCTGGAATCCCTGGCGGTAGCCCGGGAAATCGGCTCCAAACTTTACGAATGTGCCATTCTGACCAACCTGGGTGATATATCCTATGAGACCGGAGACATAGAACTGTCGAAAAAAAACTATTTAGACTCTCTTTCTCTTGCCATGGATTTGAATGCTCCGGTGGAAGAGGGTATCAATTATTTAGGCCTGGCCAGAATACACCTTAAATCTGTGAGGTTTCAAGAAGCCTCCAGGTTGCTTGAAAAAGCCTTCACAATATTTGAGGAAGCCGATGAACTGGTCTTTATCGGCGACTGCTGCACCTACCGGGGATATGTGGAACAGCAGACCGGAAGGCCGGAAAAGGCTGAAGGATACTATAACAAAGCCCTTGAAATTTTCAGCGAGTGCAGGAACGACAATAAAAAGCTGAAAGCCCTCCGCTACAAAATCCGCCTGCTTGCACAAAAAGGCTCTTTGCAGGAAGCACTGGAATTAATAGAAGGGGCCATATCAGATGCCGGCAGGCTGGAGTCCGATTATGAATCGGCAAAATGCTGGTTTGAAAAATATATGGTGTTAAAAGCGATGGAACTCCGGGCTCCGGCCTATGAAAGCCTTGATCAATCAGCTCTCTATATCAGTAAGGTGGATGACTGCACTTGGTCCGAAATTATTTCGCAGCATAATACTCATCCCCATGACCAGCCTTTCCGCGATGGC
>DOHN01000173.1:11784-16311 GCA_003535195.1 Ruminiclostridium sp. | reverse complement strand
CAGCCTTTCCGCGATGGCTAAGAAATAGGAACATAGTCCTATTGTTCAGGACATAATGCACTATTTTACAACCATATGTTTTGTTGTAAAATAAAGGTAATCAGGTATAGAATATACGGAGGGTTGCGTTATGTTGAAAAAATTAACTTCCATTCTTTTACTTGTCATCATGCTGGCATGTTCTGTAATACCGGCGAATGCGGCCAGTTTTGACTATGCCAATACACAAAGTAAGACAATATACAAAAGCGAAATATACAAAAGCAAAGAAATAATATTTAAAAAACAAATAGAAGTAACAGAAAAAGGCGGAGTCTTTCAGGTCGGCTTTGCAACAATAAAATTTCCTAAAAATTTTATTGATAAGAAACAGCTGCCCATTCGTCTTGATGTTGAAATTTCCGCTGTCGAAGGTGTGCCGGGCATAGAATTCACACCGGATTTGCCGCAATTCAAACAACCGGTTACTGTTATCGTCCATCCTTATAAAGGTTTACTGTATGACCATACTTCCAAAACAAACATACCAGTTAGAATAAGAAACCACAAGCTATATCTTGAACATTTTTCACGCTATGCTTTTTCATGATGGCCTATGCCCTCAATTGTCCCTCCCCCCTGGGATTCCCAGGGGGATTTTTATAGGGACTGTATGTCCAAAATTTTATTACGAGCCGGAGTATTTATAATGGCTTTTTATTATTTATTATTGGGGCATCTTATTGGTGACTTTGTATTGCAAACAGATAAAATAGCTGAAAATAAGAGTACGCACTGGAAGTGGAACCTGCTTCATGTATCGGTGGTCACTTTTTGCATATTTATTTTCGCATCTTCCTTTGGAAAGCTCTTGTCTGCATGGATCCTAATAAATGGTTTCCTGCATTTTCTGCTGGATTTTTATAAGAATAAAATATGTAAATTTTTGCACTTTTCCAATTTATCCGGTTTCCTTGTTGACCAATTCATCCATTTGCTGATTCTGTATGGCATTTCCCTGACAGCCCATTATCCAGGCGGGCCCTTACTTGATTTTAGATCGGTTAAACTTCTTATCATGCTGATAATGATTACTTCGTTCTCCGCTGTATTCACCCAATTTGTGCTAAGCTCACTATTCCCCCGGGAGGAAAGCAGATTTTTTGAAAGTGGAGAAAAACAGCTGGGCATCATGACAAGAATCAATATATTCGTAATTTTTTATATGGCCATTGCCCATTCTCCTTATTATCTTTTACTTTTAACCATAACGTTCCCCCCTTTTATTCTGCAGTTCAAACAGAGCTGGAATAGATGGATGAGTCTTTCACATCTTGCTGTAAAAGTAATTCTGGATACGCTGATACCCGCCCTGTGCATTTTTCTGTCCGTAAAAGGCAGTATTCTCGTATTTCCAAGGCTTTTTTGATTAGGCGCATGTTATGAGCAGGGATGGATACTACAACCGTAAACTTACTGGTGGTATAGCATCTGTTTCGGGTAATAATTCAGAGGTGGCATACCCTGCAACAGATCATGAACGGCAAGCTTTTTGCCTGAAAAATATTCATGATCTTGCAGCAGTATATGGACAAGATCAAGGAGGCGGGATTAATAGATAAGAACCACGGAACGTTTATTAAGTAGGCCAAGTCAAATGATCTTTGTTATTTTGAATAAAGATTCACCCAATAAAATCTTCATTTCCGCCAGCAGGTTTTGTCTTGTATAAGGCAATACCTGCCGGCCTTTTACAACCTAAAATTTAATTTTCGGAGCTGCGGCTTCCGCCTCATCGACCCGGATGAATTCATCTGTTTTAAATTGAAACATGCCCGCTATTATACTTGAAGGGAACATTTGTACCGCGTTGTTATAATCCATGACCACATCATTGTAAAATTGCCTGGCAAAGCTGATCTTATTCTCAGTATTTTTCAGCTCCTCCTGCAATTCCAGAAAATTCGTATTCGCTTTGAGCTCGGGATAAGCTTCCGCTACGGCAAACAGCCTGCCGAGGCCTTTTGAAAGCGCAGTATCGGCGCTAATGGCATCCTGGTGGCTTCCGGCGGACAGATATTTCGTCCTTGCTTCCGTAACATCGGCAAAGGTTTGCTTCTCATGAGCAGCATAACCTTTTACAGTTTCCAGCAGATTGGGAATCAAATCAAATCTTCTCTTAAGCTGCACATCAATTTGGCTCCAGGAATTGGCTACCTTGTTCCGCTTGTCTACAAGCCTGTTGTATGTAGCCACAGCATATAACAAAACGATGGCTGCAATAATAATCAAAACAATAATTGGGGTTGGCATAAGCTTCATCCTCCTATAATTCAGTTGCTCCGGCTTTTACCGGCCAAAATACAAGTTCATTCTATCACAAATTCTATGCAGGCGAGACTTTTTTCTAAAAGGCGCCGCCTCCGCCTCCACCACCGCCACCGCCGGAGCTCCCTCCGCTAAAACCGCCTCCGCCGCCGGTCGAAGAAGATAATGTCGAGTTCGCTACCGACATGGCATTGGTGACGGCCCTGTCGACTGTATCAACGGTTCTGTCAAGAGAATTACTTAAAAATGCAAGATTTCCATAACCAAAGCCATACCCATACATAAAGGTAAGCCGGCTATCCTGCAAGTCCTCCTCTCTAAATACGAGAGGAAGCTGCTTGATAACTTCCTTGGCGACACCCAAAGAGATGGCATAAACAAGATAATGCTCCCAGATTATAATGGCCGGCATTTTTGCTTTGTCCATCTGGCTGAAATCCTTCAGAAAGTTTTTAAAGGCATCCCACATCGCTTTCTGCTCGTTTCCATATGCCGTGCGCCTGCTGATCCGAGCAGAAAAAATCAGAAGAAGAATAAACTGCAGAATCAGGATCAAACCGGCTTCAGTCCCAAATATAAATAGCAGCAGTAATCCTGATAAGAGGTAAAGAGCTGAGAACAAAATGCCTACCTTGATCCCTTTTTTACAGGTGGAATCAAAGAAATTATTTTTATCTGCTTCTTCCTTAGCCAGCTTGCACCATTTGTCATAATCCTGCTTAAACCGCCTGGCCTGTGACTGAGTCTTGGCGTAATCAGAGATATCATCTAAGTTTATACTGCTGCCATTGCCTAAAGTATTGATAAACCATTGGATAAGAAAGGACTCATGTTTCTTTAAGTCAACTGCCGGCCTATTGGGATTCAATGACAGAATATATTCATCCGTCTCTTTGTTTTTGAATAACCCCTTTTTCATTGATTTTTGGGTTGTGAGAACCAATTGCTTCTTTCTTACCAGATCCATTAATGTTGCCGTTATATCCCTGGTTGCCACCTGTCCCATGGAAAGGAGAACGCTCATTTCAGCGGGGGTATACTCTCCGGGAAGTTCTCTGTAATACTTGCCCTCAAAATGGTGTTTAAGCTCCTTATCATACTTTCTGTAAATATGGATCAATATTACAAACCAAACAAGAAACAAGGCCAAGGCGATCTTATTGCCAAGGGACCTCATTTTCGCTTCTCTCTCCAGCTGTTTTTGCGCCTCCAGTCTTTGCTGATTGGCCCGTTCGGCAAGAAGCTTCTCATTTGCCATAATTTCAGGCAGAGCTTCCCTATCCACAAAATTTGCTGATTCAGGCACCAGCTTTGGCGGGAACAATACCAAAGTCTCCACCATCTCACCGGGATTGACATAGGGCACTGTAAAGCTCACATGCTGCTCATCGATGATCTTTGACTCCCCAAGCAGCGAACCGTGGCCGAATACCTTGATATCCTGAAGAGCTGCGCCTTCCGGGAGCTTAAACTGGATCGTTATATTATTAAGGATAACATCCCAGTTCGGATCTACCATCTTGCGGTTAAATTCCGCTATGTCTTTATATTTTGTAACAGCGTCTTTGAAAGTATATTTGTAAACAAAGTTTTTACTTTCGTCTTCAGATTTTTCAAATATTTTAAAATGAGCAATCTGGCCTTCGTTTACCATATTATAAGTACCATTGGTGCCGCCCGCATCCAGGCTGCTGGTGGAATGAAGCTGCAATTCAGCCAGTTTTCCGTTCTTCTCTGCATACACCCTCGGATTTATCATACCGCCCGTAGCCGAAAAATCGATATCACGAAATACGCCGTTAAACTTCCCGTCAAAATCATAGGTTATCACTTCTTCAATATCAGCAGAACCATCGGGATTCACAACGACATCGATCTTGTATTGAGAAACCTCATACTCCCTGCTGGCCGCATAAACCGGCACCCCCGGCATAAACATCATTACCAGCAGCACCAATAGGGCAAAAATTTCAAGTATTTTACCGTTTATAAAATTTCGGACATACACTGATCCCTCACCTCAACTTACATCATGTATTCTATCACAATATAATATACGGAATCCAACAAGAAAATGCGGTTTGATCACATCAAAAGCGCCAGAGTGGTGTTTCGGTACGTCAGCGGAGCAGGATTGCGAAGCCACCGAGTAAAATCCCGGACAGATTTTATTGAGGGCGTATCTTAATTCACACTACTGGTGCCGTGAGTGATATTAAA
>DOHN01000173.1:5663-11567 GCA_003535195.1 Ruminiclostridium sp. | reverse complement strand
TTCACTCTAAAGGCACCATAAATGATGTTAAAGTCCTTGGGCGGGGCGGAACGAATCGAAGCTTCTTACCGGATAAGCTTTACAAAACGTTTTTTGCCTATTTTTATAACATCATCATGACCAATACCGGTATTTACAGCCTCCGATGACAATTTTTCACCATTTAGCTGAATTCCGCCCTGATTAACCAGGCGCATGAATTCGCTCTTGCTTTTTACAAAGCCCATTTCTATAAGCCGGGGAACAATATCCAAAACAGTTTCTTTTCCCGCTTCGATAAGAAGCTCCGGAATATTATCCGGTATGGCTTTTTTGCTGAAAGCCGCTTCATAATATTCAACCGCTTTTTGTACATCCTCCTGGGAATGATAGAGGGATGTCACCGTTTTTGCCAAAAGGTATTTTATATCCCTCGGGTTTGCGCCATTATCCAGTTCCATCTGAATTTTGTCAATTTCATCAGGATGTACGTCGGTAGTCAGTTCAAAATATTTAATGATGAGTTCATCCGGAACTTCCATGACTTTTTTAAACATCACTTCCGCCGGTTCGCTGATACCGATATAGTTGCCAAGGCTTTTGCTCATCTTCTCCACCCCATCCAGACCCTCCAGGATGGGCATGAACATAGCGGCTTGCTGCTCCTGTCCCAGTGCTTTTTGCAGGGTTCTTCCCATAAGGATATTAAAAGTCTGGTCGGTTCCTCCCAGCTCAATATCCGCTTTCAGCTCAATAGAATCATAGGCCTGCATCAATGGATAGAAAAACTCGTGGATCCCGATGGGAATCTGATTTTGGTATCTGTTTTGAAAATCATCCCGCTCCAGCATTCTGGCAACGGTCGTAGTGGCGGCAAGCTTGATAACTTCTTCAAAATTAAGCTTTGAAAGCCATTCACTGTTAAATCTAACCTCGGTTTTTTCCCTGTCCAGGATTTTAAAAATCTGCTCGCAATAGGTTTGGGCGTTTTCTTTCACCTGCTCGTCGGTCAGCGCGGTCCTTCCCTTGGATTTTCCCGTAGGATCTCCGATTTTTCCTGTAAAATCACCGATGACTATCACCACACGATGCCCTAAATCCTGCATTTGCTTGATTTTCCGCAGCACAACCGCATGACCGAGATGAATGTCCGGCGCCGACGGATCCAACCCCAGCTTAATGATTAAAGGCTTGCTCGTCTCGCAGGATTTCTTGAGCTTGGCAAGCAGTTCTTCTTCGTTGACAAGAGTGTGCACTCCTTTGCAAATAATTCGCATCTGCTCCTTTGGTGTTACCATTTTTAACATCTCCCTGAATATATTTTCAACATTGCAAGGTCTATAAGAGAACAAAAGCGACAAATACCCGGACCTGACCTAAAGATACCTGTTATGGGACAAAAAAATCCCGCCCTATTGTCTCCAAAAGGACGAGATTCTATCCCGTGTTACCACCTTAAGTTCGTAAGCAGCTCACGCAGCTTACCTTATCAAGTACGGCTCTTATAAAAGAGCGATACTCTTGCACTCGATGACGGGGTGCTCTCCGTCGCAGCCTACTGGAAAATTTCTTTCGGTACGCAGCTCCAAGATGTATTCACATCCACTATCCTCACGCCTCTCATCAGCCGGCAGCTTTCTGTCAGGAATTCATGATTGCTACTAATTCTTATCATAGCCTTTGCTCTTATACTCCGAAATGCGGCATCCGCAAATCTTCGTTATGCAGATATTAAATTAATGAGATTATAATCCATCGCTTGAAGCAAGTCAAGCAGGACCAAGCAGCGGACTTAAAAATTTATATCTATTTCTTTTTGTTCTCATTGATGAGATAACCATATCCTTCTTCTTCCAGTCTTTCTTTAGGGATGAATCTAAGGGCGGCACTGTTGATGCAATACCGCAAGCCGCCCAACCGGGCGGGCCCGTCGTTAAAAACATGCCCAAGATGCGCATCTCCCCTTTTGCTCCGCACTTCAACTCTTCTCATGCCATGGCTGGTATCGGTAAATTCGCAGGTATGTTTAGGACTTATGGGCTTTGAAAAGCTGGGCCACCCGCAGCCGGATTCAAATTTATCACTTGAAGCAAAAAGAGGTTCGCCGGTAGTTACATCTACATAAATGCCCTCTTCAAAATGAGTGTTATATTCATTTCTGAAAGGCGGCTCTGTGGCATTATTCTGGGTTACATTATACTGTATTTCGGTAAGCGTCCTTTTTAAGTCTTCTTTGGATTTTTTCCGGTATCTCACCTCAGGCGCCTGCCTCGCTTTTTCAAATTTTTCACGGCTAATATGACAATAGCCGCTTGGGTTTTTGTCCAAATATTTCTGATGGTACTCTTCGGCAGTATAATAATTTGTAAGAGGCATCACCTCAATGGCAATAGGCCTTTTATAACTCTTTTGAAGCTCTGCCAAAGAATCCTCAATGATTTTTTTATCCTTCTCGTCTTTATAATAAATGCCGGTGCGATATTGAGTTCCAACATCGTTGCCCTGCCGGTTTATTGACACAGGGTCAATGACATCATAAAAGCGCTTTAGAATATGATCCAGACCCACTTCAACCGAATTGTACAGCAGTTTGACCGTCTCTGCATGACCCGTTTCTTTACGGCATACATCTTCATAACTGGGGTTTTCGGTATTCCCGTTTGCGTAGCCCACTTCTGTTTCCACCACTCCCGGTATTAGAGAGAAATACTTCTCCGTTCCCCAGAAACAGCCCCCGGCTAAATAGATTTCTTTTATGTCCCCGCGGTTCTCTTTATCTTTTTCCATAGTCATTTTCCCTTCCTTCTGTCTGCGGCTTCTTATTCATAGTCTTTGAACGCTAAAAAATAATCTAATTTAATTTTACCCCCTGAAATTGAATATACACATTCCTTATCCATTATCCCGGCAATATTGCCTCCCGGGTCCGCTCTAATGCAATACTTCTGATATTCGCTTCCATCTGTCATGGCATCGCTGTTGCAAGGATTATATGGATTGGCTTCGGCGCTTTTTTGATGTATATTTGACAACTCAGGAGATAATTATACTTACTGAACTTCTTTTATGGTAGGAAAAAGCGAGTCCGTAGTATAATATTACAGAGTATATAAAGTCGGGAGTACGAAAATTGAAAAAATATAAAATCATCATCGCGATTGTTTTGGCACTTATTCTGGGTCTATTTATATACGGTTACATTCTTTTGGACAGCATCAATATCAAAGAGCTGCCGGAAAATGATGAAGATTTAGGGATTACCCCTACACCTGCTCCGACTGAACCCGTACAGGAAAAAAGCGAGTCCGGTACAGCCGCTGTCACCAATATTGCACTATTCGGGCTTGACAGAAGAAATCCGGACGAGTCATCCAGATCTGATACCATCATCATCGCTTCCCTCGATAAAATCAATGAAATGATCAAAGTTACCTCATTGATGAGGGATATGTATGTGGCCATTCCGGGAAAGCAATCCAACCGGATTAATACGGCGTATGCCTTTGGTGGAGCTACCCTCGCCATAAAGACAATCAACTCCAATTTTGGCCTTGATATCAGAGATTATGTAGCAGTTGATTTTCTTGGTCTTGAAAAGATGATTGATAAAATGGGGGGGCTTGAACTAAATGTTAAAGATTATGAGATTCCTGAAATCAATGGAGTTTCAAAGTCCGGCCTCCAGAAGCTAAACGGCAAACAGGTCGTCGACTATGCCAGAATACGGCATGTGGGCGATGCGGATTTTGAGAGGACACAAAGGCAACGATACATCTTAGACTGCCTCTATAAGAAAATCAAATCCCAGGGGATAGCAAAGCTTCCCCGAACTATTTCCGCCTTGCTGCCCTATGTCGAAACAAGTTTATCAAAGACGGAGATTATGGAGCTTGTTATGGAAGTAAGCCAGTATGATGCCGAAGGAATTACGCAATTCAGGGTTCCGGCCGACGGGCTCTTTGAGAATAAAAAGGTTCGGGGTATGTATGTCCTCGTACCGGATATTAAGGCCAATAAAAAATTACTGCATCAATTTATCTATGAGATTAAGGAGGAAAAAGCGGCATCTCAGTACATCTCATCATACTGAGGCGTATAAAGGATCTTCCCATCTTTGTCGGAGATCACGACAGCGCCCAGCCATGTCCACTCATCCCCGTGTACAGGCTCTGCATTTTCATCCAGCGCAAATTTTTCGACAATGGTCTGGTACATTGTATCAGCATCACCAAAATATGCAGTTTACCTTGAATTGTATGATTTCTGGAGAAGCAGGGTCTTTTTAATCTGATCTGCTGTAAACACATTATTCCATAAAAGTGAAATGACCAGAGCAATAATGCCTATTATTCCAGAAAAGATCATATTATAGGCAAAGCCCATTGACAGCAAAAGAAAATTGATCAATTTTATGGTCAAGAACATGACCCAAAACGGGAGAATCGGTTTTAAAAGGACCTTATCGTACCGGATTCGAATATAATCCAGCCTATTAAAGATCCGAATATTCCGAATCACAATAACAATGCCGCTGATAAAAAATCCAGCCACGTAACCATATATTCCAATCCATGGAATTGGCATCAGCAAATAAATACATGCCACATTAATGAGCAGGTCAAAAATTATATTGTTAAAAACTTCCCGCTGAAGACCAAGGCCGTTAAGAATGGCAGACTGTATCATATAAAGATAATAAAAAGCACTGCCCAGACCCGTCCAGAACAGCAGCTTTCCTGCCTCCGGGCGATTAAAGAGAGTCCGGCAAAGTTCTTCCGGGAATGATACGCAAAAAACCGTTGTCAGCAAGCCTATGGACCAGGCAATGACTAAAGAGTCCTGGCATTTTTTATTTAATGCTCCATAGTTATTGCCGATATGGGATTGGGTGATGGCCGGTATGAGGGTTGTGGTAAGCGCGAAAACGACGATTCCGGGATAATTAATAAGCGGCATCACCATCCCGGTGATTTCCCCGTATCCCGATAAAGCCGCCGCGGAATTATACCCGGCAAGTTGCAGCCGCTCCGGAATCAGAATAGCACTGATCATATCCATGATCGTTGACAAAGCTCCACCGAGGGACAGTGGAACAGCAAGGCCCAACATTTTTTTCATAATGCTGAGAGAGCTCATTGAGGGCTGCTTTGACAGCCTCGGCTTTTTCCAAAGATAGATCAAAAACAAAAGGAGGGTGCTCATCAGTTCGCCCGCTGTCATGGCCGCCATGGCGCCGGCGCAGGCAAAAGCGATGCCATAAATCATCAACCTGTCTGTAATCAGGATCATGCCCGCGAGGCGGATAACCTTCTCTATGATATCTATTCCCGCCGGAAAGCCAATTTCCTGTATTCCATAGAAATATCCGCGAAAAATGGCTGAAATGGAGATAAAAAATACAGCCGGGGTAAGTACGATGATGGACATGCTCGTACGGCCATCCTTAAGCACGAAGGAGGCGATAAACTCCGCATGAAAAGCCACAAAGGTGCAAAGAACAACGCTCCATAGGGTCATTGCGATAAAGCATATTTTGAGTGTTTTACCTATAGCGGCCATCTGTCTTCTGGCATGATACTCGGCAATTATTTTTGACAATGCCGTAGTAATTCCTCCTGAAACCAGGGTGATGGCCAACATATACAAAGGGAGCACCAGTTGGTATACGCCCACTCCTTCTGCTCCCACATGCTTTGAAAAATAGATACGAAAATAAAAGGACAGGCTTCCTGTAACCAGATTGGTGATGGAAAGGACCATTGCCCCCTGAATATATGTTAAATTCTTCAAGATTGTTCCGCCTTTAGGTTCATTCTGTATATATCCTATTAAAGCTTGAGGAGGAATATTTCAGGGTAACCTCTGGTTTTAAACAGAACCAATGAATAGATTTTGGGGAGCAGTCAGCCTGCTCCCCTTTTCTTT
>DOHN01000173.1:1039-5487 GCA_003535195.1 Ruminiclostridium sp. | reverse complement strand
GGAATAGCAAATTCCACAACTCCCATATATCCCGGAGCAACCTCATATTTATCAAATGATATAACCAGCTTGCCTTCCTGGTTGATATAGAAGTTTTGTTCCTCCGAAATTTTATTAAACAGTTCGATGCCGCCATCCTGCTCAATTCCTGCAACCCAGTAAAAATTATCGCTATCCGCTTTATACTGCTCTACCATCTGATTTTTGATGTTCTCACTAATAATGTCAACATAGCTTTCATCTTTAAATAAGCTGGGCAAGGTAATCAGGACCTCATTTTTCTTGTCTATGGTATCATATTTGATTTTTGTTGACGAGGAGCCGACGGTGTTGACTGTATAACGGCCTATGGAGAGTATTTGGTCATTGTCCGTCTTGATCTCATAGCCGCTGTCGACGCCCAAATGTCCTCCATCCTTTTTCTTCAGCTCTTCCATGTCCGCCTCGAAGCTTTCATATAATTTTTTCCCCTCTTTAAGGTACTTTTCATTTAAGCTGTTTTCCAGAGCTTTATTTTCCAGGCCTTGGATCTCGGGTACTTTTATATTGGAATTGTAAGTACCCTCATCGATGTTATATTCCCGGAAGGTCAGCACTTTTACGAGACTGCCTACAACCGGCACTTTTGATAATGTACCCGCAAATACCGGGCTGGCATTGACTCCTGCAGTCATTACGACAAACGCTGCGGCTACCGAAGCGGCTGCTATTTTCATTTTCTTAAAATTGCTCTTTTTGTTCATATTTTTTACCCCACTCTCTTGTAATGCTTTATTAACGACAAAGTCCAATTCCTTAGGAATAGGTATATTCCTGTATTCATTTTTCAGTTTTTCTAATTTGCTATCCATTAACATAAACCCTCCTTCTCTTCATTCATCTGAATGCGCAGCATCTTAAGCGATTTGTATAAACGCGTCTTTACCGTGTTGACATTCTCATCTAAAATCTCCGCAATTTCTTCGAATTTCAAATCCTCAAAAAATCTTAATATCACTACACTGCGGTAGCGGACCGGAAGATTCTCCAATGTTTTTTGCAGGTCTATATCTGCGTAATGATCCACTGTACTCAAATTATATTGGGCTAAAGTTTCATCATCAACAACAATGACCTTCTTCTTCTTTCTCATCAAATCAATTGCGGTATTGACAATAATTCTATAAAACCAGGTTTTTAAATAATCTGGAGTTTTTAAAGTGCTCATCGTCGAAAATGCTTTATATATCGATTCCTGCACCACCTCCAAAGCGTCTTCTGTATTTTTGACATAGCTGAAAGCAAGACGATAATGCATCTCCTTGTTTTCAATAACATAGTCTGTGATCTGCTTAGCTAAGCCAACATCCATTCGCTCGTATATCTCCCTTCTTTAGTATTTTTTCTTTTGTTCCGATACGTATCATATCTCTTTACTCTATAGACGCCGGGCATATACAAAAAGTTTTAAGCCCGGATAAAAAGTTTCTGCGCAGCTTCCGCCAGGGGAACCCATCTATTATATCTTTGAAGAACTCTGCTCCGCCAGCTTTTCTATAATTTCCCTTTCAAAGCTATTGCGATAGTTTGACATTATTTATGAGCAAGGTACAATAGAAAAGGAATTTCAGGTATGCTGTGCACCCATAAACCCAATAAAGAATACGAAGTTTTAGCCAGGGACTGAAAATATCTGGATATGATACATTTTTAATGAAAAGCAAAGGATGATTTTTATGCACGAACTAGCCAGTATCTTTGAGACATTAATGATTATAAGTTTTGGCGTGTCCTGGCCCTTGTCCATTGTCAGATCCTACCGTTCCCGCTCCACAAAAGGAAAAAGCCTTTTGTTTATGTGCTTTATACTCTTCGGGTATATTTGCGGAATTGCCTCGAAATGCATGACCAGCACATACAACCTGGCTTTCTGGTTCTATTTTCCCAATGTCATTATGGTAAGCACAGACATCTGCCTCTATTTCCGGAACAGGAAGCTTGAAACATCAACGAAATGAGTATATAGGTTCTTTTAGAAATGTTTTTACATCATTCAATCGAGCGTTCATAGAATTCCCCTGGCTTATAAGCTGAACACGCCCATGGCCAGGGGAACTGTTTATTTAAAATGAAGTGAATGCTTTTTCCCATTCCATCTCTTTAAAGCCGACCAGGACAAAATCGTCTCCAATAAGAATCGGGCGTTTAACCAGCATTCCATCGGTTGAAAGCAGCTGAATCTGCTCCTCCTCCTTCATATCGGGCAACCGGTCTTTCAGGTTCAAATTTCTGTATGGAATACCGCTTGTATTCCAGAACCTCTTTAAAGGCAGATTACTTTTTTGGTGCCACAGCTGCAATTCAGCTGCCGTGGGCCGATCGTTTTTTATGTCCCTGAACTCATATTTTAGGCCGTGGTCATCCAGCCATTTTTTTGCCCTTTGGCAAGTAGTACATTTAGGGTAACAAATAAACAGCATCATTTTCCCTCCTTGTATCATATAACCGATCACAATTTATGCATCTTGGAGTTTTCTCCTTATATCATATAACCATACTTTAATTGCACGAACCAAAATATTTATTATTTTTAAAAGCCTTTCAGCCAGACTTGCAGAAAACCTTCTGATTTCGCCATCTTTATATTTTGCCATAATACTGCCTCTAATATAGATCTTTCTTTACCGGAATAATATATCTCCGTATTTCTATAATTCTATTTATATTATTCCGATAATCGGATATACTATAAGGGAAAGCGTGGTGAAGCATATGGAATATATGAGTGTGAAACAGGCAGCGGAACGATGGGGCATCTCTGATCGCCGTGCTCGCCTGTTATGTGAACAGGGTAAAATCGAAGGTGTTACCAAGCAGGGACGTTCATATAGTATCCCTGTCAATGCAGTCAAGCCAGTGGATAGGCGTACCCTGCGCGGCGTTATCATTCCGGAGGAATATACAGCTCTCTTTTCCCGTATCGACGGACTCAAAGCCGAGCTTAACAAGCGCCGCCCCATGACCCAAGGAGAATTAAAACGTCTGCAAGAGGAGTTCCTCATCGAGTTCACCTACAACTCCAACGCCATCGAGGGCAACACCCTGACACTCCGTGAAACGGCACTTGCCCTGGAGGGCGTGACCATTGATAAAAAACCGCTTAAAGATCATCTGGAAGCAGTCGGCCATCGAGATGCCTTTCTATATGTAGAGCAGCTGGTGTCAAATAAAGTATCCATCTCAGAAAAAATCATCAAGGGTATACATTCCCTTGTGCTCATGGACAGGCCCAAGGATAAAGGCGTCTACCGCTCCATTCCGGTTCGGATTATGGGCGCCTATCACGAGCCACCGCAGCCCTATTTGGTTCCGGTACAGATGGAACGCCTTATTGCCGGGCTGAATAAAGATAAGCGCCACCCCATTGAGAGTGCTGCAATTTTCCATTTGGGATTTGAAGGCATTCATCCCTTTATTGACGGTAATGGGCGTACAGGGCGTTTACTTCTAAACCTGATGCTTATGCAAAACGGCTACCCGCCCATCAATGTAAAGTTCACCGATAGAAAGCGCTATTATGATTGCTTTGACAGCTATTTCAAAGACAGCACCGCCTCACCGATAGTCCATCTGGTCGCTGAGTATATCCTGGAAAGGCTGGAGCAATACCTCGCCATCATAAAATAAGAACAAGGCTCTGGCTCCTGGCTGCCAATGGTGTGTGCTTTCAAAAGCATAAACTGATATTTTACATTAACCTGGAAACCCCCGAGAAGATGCTGCATTATTTGTTGGAGGACTGATATTATGAGAATGGGCTGTACTCTCATCGTGGTTCGGGACATAGCGCGTTCCATACAATTTTATTGCAATCTGCTGGGACTGAGAGTGACCAACGATTTCGGCGCCAATGTCACCCTTTCGGATGTTTTGGCTCTGCAAACGCTGGACAGCTGGAAAACTTTTATCCAAAAAGACGGGACGGAGATTCTGTTCGGCGCCAATGCCGCTGAACTGTATTTTGAGGAATCCAATATGGATCGGTTTTTAGAAAAGCTGGCAGCATATCCCGATATCGAATATGTCCACCCGCCCAAGGAGCACAACTGGGGCCAGCGTGTAGTACGCTTTTACGACCCCGACCGCCACATCATCGAAGTGGGTGAAGAAATAACCACGGTGGCACGTCGTTTTTTGGGCAGCGGCATGACTGTGGAGCAGGTTGCGGCGCGGATGGATGTGCCGGTTGAAACCGTCCGGCGCTGGCTGGACGCATAAGGAGGGAAAAGCTACGCATTACAAGGATGTCAAGGGGATTCTCTCCGCCAAAAACGGCATGAACCTCTATCGGGGCTGTACCCACGGCTGTATTTACTGCGATTCCCGCAGTAAATGCTACCAGATGGATCATGATTTTGAGGACGTTGAAATTAAGCGCAACGCGCCCGAGCTTTTGGAGGACGCGCTCC
>DOHN01000173.1:415-908 GCA_003535195.1 Ruminiclostridium sp. | reverse complement strand
TTTTGGAGGACGCGCTCCGCCGCAAGCGCAGCCGGTGCATGATTGGTACCGGCTCCATGTGCGACCCATACCTGCCTTTTGAGAAAAGCGAGCGCCTGACCCGCCGCTGTCTGGAACTCATCGACCAATACGGATTTGGCTTTTCGGTCATTACAAAGTCCGATTTGGTTTTGCGGGATTTAGATTTACTGAAAAGAATTAACGAAAAAACCAAATGCGTGGTGCAGATGACACTGACCACCTTTGACGAAGACCTCTGCCGAATTCTGGAGCCAAATGTCTGCACCACGGCAAGGCGGGCCGAGGTGCTGAACATCCTGCGGGATGAGGGAATTCCTACCGTCGTATGGCTCTGTCCCATCCTGCCCTTTATCAACGACTCTGAAGAAAATCTGCGGGGGATTCTGAGTTGCTGCTTCGAGGCAAGGGTCAAGGGTATTATCTGCTTCGGCATGGGTGTGACCCTGCGGGAAGGTGACCGGGAATATTTCTA
>DOHN01000173.1:0-161 GCA_003535195.1 Ruminiclostridium sp. | reverse complement strand
GCCGAATGCAAAAAACACGGCGTACTGCATTCGCCTAATGCTGTATTCGGGTATCTGAACGAATTTGAAGACAAGCAGTTCGGCGAACAGATGACGCTATTTTAAAAGGAGACTAAACTTAAAATTAACACCATACATATTTTTCTCTTCATTTCTGCTTT
>DOHN01000183.1:19210-21999 GCA_003535195.1 Ruminiclostridium sp. | reverse complement strand
GGATTTATATCATGGCTCTGAGTTAATAGCTCAGGGCTTTTGTTTTATCTTATCCCCGGCAGAGCCGTCTTTCAAAGATGTTGCTCCGGAACACTGGAGTTATCCTTATATTGAGGCTGCTCTTAAGAATGGGATTATTACTATAGGTCCGCAAAAGATATTCAATCCCAATGAAAAAGCATCAAGAGAACAAATGGCGGCTATGTTTGTAAGAGCCTTAGGTATTACAGACGAGATGCTTCTTATGAACCAGAAAATTGATACTGTACCTAAATTAAGTGACAAAACGTTAGTTTCACCATGGGCCTTAAATTCAGTCGAATTCGCGCTGGATAACGGTATAATGGTAGGCGTAGGCGGAAACATATTCGCGCCTCAAAACTACGCGGAGCGCCAGCAGGCCGCTGTGGTCATTCATCGTTATTTAATGAACAAAGAACAGCTTCTGAATGTAAAATCGGGCTTTAAAGTAGGAAAACCATTCGTCACACTAGGGTCCACAATAAAAGATGTTTTGGAAATCCTAGGGCGCCCCGATTACCGCGGCTACACTGTTTATAATATTTATGTTATAAAATATAATAATCCCATGTTGCAAATAGACATCGAGTGTACCATTGACGGTATAAATGATTACTCGAAGGTTATTGGTTGGTGGGCAGACACGCAACTTAACAATAAAATTATTTTGGGTCCAAAAGACCCTACAGCGCCGCCATTTACGATAGGCTCCTCCAGAAACGATGTAGCTAAAGCCATGGGGGCGCCAAAAGAAATATTCAACTATCGCCCCAGTTATATACAAGGGTACATACCGTGGACTTATCCCGACAATTCTATTGTATTCTTTGATGAAAATAGAAAAGTAACGGGCTATATCAATAATGGAAGCTTAAAGGTAGATATGGGGAAAAAAGATCCTGAAGCCCCTCCAATCAACTGGGAATCCAGCATGCAGGATGTTATAAATGCATTAGGGACACCGGATATAGTCAACTTTGATTACAAAATAGAGTATTATGACATCTGGGTCCCTGAATACACTTATTACCGGTACAAAAACTCTTATATCGGTTTTGATAAAAATCAGAAATTAGTCTCTTTTGACAATAATGATAACTTAAAAATTGATTTTGGTTCAATTGATCCGGCCTTTCCCGGTATACGGGCAGATTCCAAGATAGATGAAATTTTAAAGGCAATGGGAACACCCGAGAGGATTGACATGATTACGACAGACAGATGGAACTGGTTCTATGGGAATTCGTATATCACTGTTGATAGCAATGGAACGATTATAAGCTGGGAAGATAAAGGCAACCTGAAAATCAATAAAAATATCTATATTGTGAATGCCCCAATTATTACAGTAGGCTCAACAAAGCAGGATGTAGTTAATCTCTTAGGAACGGCTGACCAAGTTCGGGGCCAAACTTGGTATTACGGAAATACTAGAATTACGTTTGGCTCAAATGATCAAATTTATGAAATTTTTATGCCAATAGATGGTATGCTGAGCAAAAGTGTGAAGGACCCATTAAGCCCAGGTTTTACCTTCGGTGCAACCAGGGATGATGTTGTCAAAGCCATCGGGATCCCTGCTATGGTGGACTTATACGATGGTCAGACAATGGATTATATTCGTTGGAGTTATAATAAGGACAACAGTTTCAACAGTTTTTCCGATATTTACTTTGACTTTGAATGGAATGTGGTTTATTGGCAGGATAATTTAAGGATTTTCAAGTTTGCGCAACCGGCAGAATATAATCCTGAGGCTCAGCCTATTACATTAGGTTCTACCATAGATGACATCATAAGAGCTATGGGAACACCTTACAAACTCAGTTCGCCCAATAAGGGTGGCTATTGGTTTTATCCTGAGGGAATGATTACTGTAACCGATGGTAAAGTCACTAGCTGGGGTAATTTTAACGGCAAGCTTAAGGTTTTTCTCAGGAATCCCGTTGAAGGGAGTTCCTTTAAATATGGTTCTACAATTGATGAAGTTACCAGAGCCATGGGGACGCCTCAATCTATGGGTATATATAATCTTGATCGATATATGTGGACTTTTGACGGCGGCTGGGTTGGTTTTGATCTGGAGACCGAAAGAGTTACTTCATGGGGAGGGGGGGAAAACCTAAGAATCGTTCCGGATACTTCTCTTAGTTCTGCTATGATCATATTCGTCGGAGCATCCCGCGATGATGTATTCAAAGTTATGGGTGTACCCGATAGAATTGATTTTGAGGAAGCAAGTTATCTTCGTGGGTACAGTTACTGGTGCTATGGTCAATCGAAAATAACATTCAATAAAGAGGGATTTGTTACGTCCTGGGTAAACATTGATAATAATTTAATCCTTGATATAATTGATTAGTCATCGGCAAACTAAGACACACCTGAATATGCAGTTTAGTAACATGCAAAAAGCTCACCGAAAGGGAGTTCATCAAAGGGATTTGCATAAACAAGTAAATTTTTTACCGACTCTCTTCAAGCTGAGGCTAAGAAAATAAAGGCTACACCGAAGGCTAAAAACTTTAGTGCAGCCTTTCTTTTTGTGAATTTTCTTGGGATAGAAATATAATAATGCCCCCCCTTGCTCCCCCCCATCGGCTTGCATATATCCGGCCAATATGTTATAACCTAAATTACAGCAAAGGCGCTGTTCAGATCGTATTAGTGGAATGCAGTCTGAATAGCGTTTTTTTTAATATGAGCTTGCGAATATCAATGCTCTCGGGCACCCGTTCGAAATCTTTGATTTCGGTAACGGGTGAGGT
>DOHN01000183.1:12936-19099 GCA_003535195.1 Ruminiclostridium sp. | reverse complement strand
ATCTTTGATTTCGGTAACGGGTGGGGTTCTTATTATATGAGGAGGTATCTTATGGAAACCGATATAGAGACTGTCAGGAGAATAGCCGACCTTGCAGCTCTTTCAATGAAAGAGGAAGAATTAGATGGCTATGTTCAGGATCTAAATATCATCATTGGATATATGAATCAGCTTTCAACGATCGATACAGGGGATACTAAGCCCATGGAGCATATACTGGCCCTTCAAAATGTATTCCGGGAAGATATTCCGGATCATTCAAACAGGCGGGAAGAGCTTATGAAAAGTGCATCTGAAACAAAAAACGGATGCTATATTGTACCAAGTGTGGTGGAGTCATGATGGGTATTTGCGAAAAAACCTTAACCGAAACAAGCAAATTGCTGCGATCAAAGGAGATCGGAGCAGAAGAGCTGACCAATGAATATTTGAAGATTATAAAAAAGAATAATACTGCCATCAATTGCTATATAACAATATGCGAAAAAGAAGCTATTGAAAGTGCCAGAAGAGCTCAGAAGCTTCTTGATTCCGGCGAAGCTCTGTCCATGCTTTGCGGTATTCCGGCCGGCATAAAGGACAATATCTGTACAAAAGGAATTTCTACCACTTGCGCCTCAAAAATGCTGGCGGACTTTGTCCCGCCATACTCAGCCACCGTTATGGACAAGCTGGAAAACCAGGGTATTGCTGTTCTGGGCAAACTCAATATGGACGAATTTGCGATGGGCGCTTCTTCTGAGCATTCTATTTTCGGTCCTGTTCATAATCCATGGCATAACGATTGTGTGGCTGGAGGATCCAGCGGCGGTTCTGCAGCTGCTGTAGCTGCGGATCTTGCAGTATTTGCACTGGGTTCCGATACAGGCGGCTCTATCAGGCAGCCCGCTTCCTTCTGCGGTGTTGTAGGTTTAAAGCCAACCTATGGATTAGTTTCCAGATACGGTCTTGTAGCCTTTGCTTCATCATTGGATCAAATAGGTCCGCTCACAAAAGATGTAACAGACTGTGCGGTTGTCCTTAATGAAATTTCCGGCCATGATCCTATGGATTCAACCTCTGTGAAAAAAGAGCCGGAAAACTATCTGGCTGATATTGAAAAAGGTGTTAAAGGCTTAAAAATAGGATTACCGAAAGAATTTTTTAGTTCAGGATTGGATTCGGATGTGAAGAAATCTATTCTTGAGACAATAGCAAAACTTGGGGCTTCCGGTGCTTACACGGCCGAACTGACTCTCCCGGCTATTGAACATGCTGTACCGGCATATTATCTGATTTCTTCTGCCGAAGCGAGTGCAAATCTCGCTCGCTACGACGGAATTCGTTATGGCTATAGAAATAAGGAGGCTAAAAGCCTTGCTGAGCTCTATCGCCTTTCAAGAGGAGAGGGGTTTGGGCGGGAGGTGAAACGCCGTATTCTTTTGGGTACCTATGCACTTAGCTCGGGCTATAACGATAAGCTTTACAGCAAAGCCTTGAAAGTAAGGCGGATGATCGCCGACGAGTTTAATCATGCCTTTGAAAAATGTGATGTTATTGCTGCTCCGGTATATCCCACCACAGCTTTCAAAATCGGAGAAAAGCTGGAAGATCCGCTTAAAATGTATCTCGGCGATATTTATACGGCAGGGGTCAATCTTGCGGGCCTTCCGGGGCTTTCCGTGCCCTGCGGCCTTGACAAAAAAGGCCTCCCCATCGGCATTCAATTGATCGGAAAAGCGTATTCTGAGAAGCTGCTCCTCCGGGTTGGCTACGCCATTGAAAAGGCAGTGGGAAGAATTATAATACAGCGGCGGAAGGAGGGCGTGTAGCATGGAATACGAGATTGTCATAGGCCTTGAGATTCATGCAGAATTAAAGACCGGGTCAAAAATTTTCTGCGGCTGTAAAAATGAATTTGGAGATGAGCCCAATACCAGCTGCTGTCCGGTATGCCTTGGTATGCCCGGCACATTGCCCGTTCTCAATAAAAAAGCGCTGGAATATGCTGTGAAAGCCGGACTTGCTATGAACTGCCAGATCTCAAAATTCAGCAAGATGGACCGGAAGAACTATTTCTACCCGGATATGCCCAAAGCCTATCAGATTTCCCAGTATGATATGCCCATTTGCTATGACGGCTTCGTCAATATTGAGACGGGGGATGAAATGAAAAGAATCGGCATCGAGCGGATTCACTTGGAAGAAGACGCCGGAAAGCTCATCCATGATGCTCGCGGCGAGGGTTCCATGATCGATTACAATCGCTGCGGTGTGCCTTTAATTGAAATTGTGACCAGGCCCGATGTCAGAACGCCGGAGGAAGCAAGGAGTTTATTTGAAACCGTCAAATCCATTTTGGAATACACCGGAGTTTCGGACTGCCGTATGCAGGAGGGCTCCATCCGGGCTGATGTGAACCTTTCTATCCGGCCCCGGGGACGAGAGGATTTTGGAATAAGGACTGAAATGAAGAATATTAATTCCCTGAGAGCGGTGGAGCGGGCGGCTGCAGCAGAAGCTAAGCGGCAGGCAGAAGTTTTGGATCAGGGCGGCACTGTCGTCCAGGAAACCAGGCGCTGGGATGACAACAAGGGCGAAAGCTTCTCAATGCGAAGCAAGGAAGAGGCCATGGACTATCGTTACTTTCCGGAACCCGATCTTGTACCGATTGTAGTTGAGGATGCGTGGATTTCCGAGATTAAAAGCAGCATTCCCGAGCTCCCCCAGCGCCGCAAGAAACGTTATATAGAAAAGCTGGGAATACCAGCCTACGATGCAAATCTCATTACGATGAACAAACTTGTTTCCGATATTTTTGAGGCGGCGGCTGAAACCTGCGGAAACCCAAAATTGGCCAGCAACTGGGTCATGACGGAGCTTTTATGCAGGGTCAATGAAAAGGGTGAGTCTGTTTTGAACTCTGGCTTAACCGGCGAGAAATTGGGGGAGATACTGCTTTTTCTTGAGCGGGGCGAAATTACGCAAACCTCCGCCAATACAGTACTGGATGTGCTCATTGAAACGGGTGAGAAGCCTCAAGCCATCATTGAGCACCTGGACTTAAAAATTCAAAAAGATGAGAATCTGATCGCCGGGAAAATTCATGAAATACTTAAGGAAAATCCTCGAGCGGTGATGGATTATGCAGCCGGAAAAGAAAAGGCTTTTGGTTTCCTGATGGGAAAGTCAATGACCGCTTTGAAAGGTAAAGGTCATCCGGCTCTTGTCAGAGAGACTCTGACAAGAGAACTTCAATTATATTTAAAATAGAAGATCAATCATTCAAAGCTGCGAAAATGCAATAAAAAACCATTACAAAAAACTACAGATATCATGCAGTTTGACAAAAAATTGAATTTAAATTGACGATAAATATTATGACTGTTATAATTCTCTTTATTATAGTAAAAGATCCTGAAAGGGTAGGCTTCCCAGTGCCCTTACTACATGGTTTGCATAGCTTTAAGCAAGCCGGAATTTTCAGTTTTTGCGTAAAGCAGAAGGGTTTTATGAGCAAGAAGCGCATCAGGGTCCTTTAAAATGAACAGAAACTTGACAGGAACAAGGGCGTTTCACCATTCTTTCGGAACGTCCTTTTTATAATTTAACTGGACGAAGCATTTTGAGTGACACTGTTAAAGAATTGTTTAACCCTCTGAAAGGAGTTCAGAATATGGATAAATGTTGCAGTGAAACCGGCTCTAAAATTTTTGGCGCTAATGTATTTAATGAAGCCGTCATGCAGGAACGTCTTCCGAAGCCTACGTACAAAAAGCTTAAAAAGACTATTACAGAAGGGCTGCCCCTGGACCCCGATGTGGCCGAAATTGTGGCCTGTGTGATGAAGGATTGGGCCGTGGAAAAAGGAGCCACTCACTATACCCACTGGTTTCAGCCCATGACCGGTATCACGGCGGAGAAACATGATTCATTCTTATCTCCTACCGATGACGGACGTGCCATTATGGAATTTTCCAAGAAGGCACTGATTAAGGGAGAACCGGATGCCTCCTCTTTTCCCTCAGGCGGGCTTAGAGCGACCTTTGAGGCAAGAGGCTATACGGCCTGGGACTGCACCTCGCCTGCTTTTGTGAAAGACCAGACATTGTATATTCCCACGGCGTTCTGTTCTTATACGGGAGAGGCGCTGGACCTTAAAACCCCTCTTTTAAGATCTATGGAAGCGATTTCAAAACAGGCCTTAAGAATTTTAAGGCTCTTTGGTGATACTGAGACAAAGAAAGTGGTTCCGACAATGGGTGCGGAACAGGAATATTTTCTGGTGGACAAGGAATATTTTCTGAAAAGAAAGGACCTTATTTATTCCGGCAGGACCCTTTTCGGCGCAAAGCCCCCTAAGGGCCAGGAACTGGAAGACCATTATTTTGGCAACCTGAAGGACAGGGTCTCCGAGTTTATGCACCGGCTGGATGCAGAGCTATGGAGGCTGGGCGTCACGGCAAAGACGAAGCATAATGAAGTGGCGCCTGCCCAGCACGAGCTTGCTCCGCTCTTTACCACCGCCAATATCGCCAGCGACGATAATCAGCTGACCATGGAAATTATGAAGAAAGTAGCTGACCGTCTCGGTCTGGCATGCCTTCTCCATGAAAAACCGTTTGCAGGCGTAAGCGGCTCAGGTAAACACAATAACTGGTCACTGGCCACCAATGACCGCAAAAATCTGCTGGATCCCGGCAAAACACCGGTCGATAATGCGCAGTTCCTGGTATTTTTAATGGCCGTTATCAAGGCTGTGGATGAATATGCGGATCTCCTTAGGGTTTCTGTGGCTTCGGCCGGAAATGACCACAGGCTTGGCGCCAGCGAAGCGCCGCCCGCTATTGTGTCGGTTTTCCTGGGCGATGAACTGACCAGTGTCATGGAACAGATTGAAACGGGTGTTGCCAAGAACAACGGAAACAGCAGAAAGCTGGAAATCGGCGTTTCCACCCTTCCTGTTCTCCCGATGGATACGACCGACAGAAACAGGACGTCACCCTTTGCGTTTACCGGCAACAAGTTTGAGTTCCGCTCGGTTGGCTCATCCCAGTCTATCGCAACGCCAAATTTTATTATCAATACCATTGTTGCGGATTCACTGTGCCAGATTGCGGACCGGCTGGAAAAAGCCTCGGACTTTAAGGAAGAAGTCAATGGGGTTGTTAAAGACATTATCAAGAATCATAAACGTATTGTTTTTAATGGCAACAACTATTGCCAGGAATGGGTTGAGGAGGCCGAAAGAAGGGGCCTGCATAACTTAAAAACCGCTGTGGACGCCATTCCGTCGCTGGTAACCGACAAGAATATCAAAGTATTTGAAAGGCATGGCGTATTGAGCGCCACAGAGATTTATTCCCGCTATGAAATCCAGCTTGAGAACTATGCCAAGACCATTCTGATTGAAGCTCTGACAATGGTTGACATGGCCCGGAAGCAAATACTGCCGGCATCCTTGCGCTATGTCAGAGAGATAGCCGATACGGTGGCCTCATTAAATGCTGTGGGAGCAAATTCTGATTCTGTCAGAAGTGATCTTGACAGGCTTGTGGCATTGACCGACAGCTTGAGAAATAAAGCGGATAAGCTGGCCCATGAAGCTGAAAAGCTCCATACCCAAACCGAAGACTATCTTGAAAGCGCAAAGAAATGCAAAAGCCAGATTATTCCCATCATGGAAGCTTTAAGAGCGGATGCCGACGTACTTGAAACCATGGTGGATGCACGGTTGTGGCCTATTCCTACCTATGGTGAACTGTTGTTTGGCTTAATGTGATCCGGGGCTTAAACCAATTAACAAAGATGCCTCCCTTTTTGCATTCACCGGCAAAAAGGGAGGCATTCTGGTTATAATGCTGATTTTACAAGCCTTTTGCCTGGCGGTTGAAAGAGTGACTCGCTTTGTGATACACTTATTTTAACTTTTTTGTATTTTTAGTAAAGATATCCGCAGCGCTTTCAGGAAACTGCTCAGGGTTCTATATACGAATATAGTCAGGAGGAAATGATAAATGGTAGAAATTATTCCCAACGGCGTTTATCTATACAATAATCATGTATTGATCAATGATGATGCCAATTTAACGGTGGATGCCTTCAATGATGAATTAAAAAGGCATCATGAAGCACCGGTCAGGCAAAACGTTCTTGACCCGGCGTCAGCCCGCAGGCAGACGAT
>DOHN01000183.1:6881-12797 GCA_003535195.1 Ruminiclostridium sp. | reverse complement strand
CAGCCCGCAGGCAGACGATTGCCCATGGCATTTTAAGCAGCCATAATGTCTCAAAGGATGAGAAAGCGCTGAAGATCAAATTTGATGCTTTAGCCTCCCATGATATTACTTATGTGGGAATTGTACAAACGGCAAAGGCCAGCGGACTTTCTAAATTTCCTGTGCCCTATGTGCTCACCAACTGCCATAACAGCTTGTGTGCGGTAGGCGGTACCATCAATGAGGATGATCACGTGTTCGGCCTTTCTGCGGCGAAAAAATACGGCGGTATTTTTGTGCCTCCCCACCAGGCCGTTATTCACCAGTATGTGCGGGAGATGATGAGCCGCTGCGGCGGAATGATTCTGGGTTCGGACAGCCANNAATGAAGATGATCATATGTTTGGACTTTCCTGTGCGAAAAAATATGGTGGAATCTATGTACCACCTCATCAGGCGGTAATTCACCAGTTTGCAAGAGAAATGCTTTCTGCAGGAGGCAATATGATTCTGGGTTCGGACAGCCATACGCGATACGGCGCCCTTGGAACCATGGGTGTCGGCGAAGGAGGACCTGAGCTTGTAAAGCAGCTTTTAAGCAATACCTATGATATCGCCCGTCCCGAAGTCGTCGCAGTTTATTTGGAGGGAACCCCCGCACCGGGCGTGGGCCCACAGGACGTCGCGCTTGCTGTGATAGGGGCGGTATTTAAGAAGGGGTTTGTTAAGAATAAAATTCTTGAATTTGTGGGCCCCGGCATCCGGAGCCTCTCGGTGGATTACCGAAACGGCATCGATGTAATGACCACTGAAACAACATGCCTTAGCTCTATCTGGTGCACTGACGAAAAGGTCCAGGAATATTATACGATCCACGGCAGACCTCAGGATTATGCGCCGTTGGCGCCCGGCAAAACAGCCTATTATGACGGGGCTGTCAGGGTTGATTTGGGCAGAATTGAATCGATGATAGCCCTTCCGTTCCATCCCAGTAATGTTTATACCATTAAAGAGCTTAACGCCAATGGGGAAGACATACTTCGCCAGACCGAAATAGAGTGCCAAAAACAGATAGACAATCCCAATCTCCGTTTTTCACTGACAGATAAAATCATCAACGGAAAAATCAAAGTGGAGCAGGGGATTATTGCAGGCTGTTCGGGCGGTACCTTTGAAAATATCTGTGAAGCGGCTGCCATACTGGATCATCAATTTATCGGAAATGATGCGTTTACATTAAGCGTGTATCCGGCCAGCCAGCCCATCTATTATGAATTGATGAAAAATGGTGCTGCGGCAAAGCTGCTTGAAACAGGAGCCATTATTAAAACGGCCTTCTGCGGGCCTTGCTTTGGCGCCGGGGATGTTCCTGCCAATAACGCACTGAGCATCCGGCACACAACCCGCAACTTCCCCAACAGGGAGGGCTCCAAGCCTGGAAACGGCCAACTGGCTTCTGTAGCCCTTATGGATGCCAGGTCTATTGCGGCTACCGCCCTGCACGGGGGCGTGCTAACACCCGCTACTGAGCTGGATATTCCAGAGGTTCCGAAAGACTACAGCTTTAACAGAACAATCTATGAGAAGCGGGTCTATAACGGCTATAAAAAGCCTGTGACGGACGCGGAACTAAAGTTTGGCCCTAATATTGCAGACTGGCCGGAAATGATTCCCCTTACCGAAAACCTGCTCTTAAAGCTTGTTACGGTTATTAAGGATCCTGTGACCACTACCGATGAGCTGATCCCTTCGGGCGAGACCTCATCGTACCGGTCAAACCCGCTGAAACTGGCTGAATTTACTCTTTCAAGGAAGGATCCGCAGTATGTGGGGAAGGCCAAGGCCGTTCAAACCATGGAAAACCGGAGAAGAGAGCTGATCCGGAAGGAAGAAGGGGATGCCGGCAAGCTTGGGCTGGACCCTGTGTTAAAGCTGCTGGGTCAAACAGATCCTCAGGGCTTTATACGAAAAACCAGCCTGGGCTCTGCCATTTTTGCATGCAAGCCGGGAGACGGATCGGCCAGAGAACAAGCGGCGTCCTGCCAAAGAGTGCTGGGAGGATGTGCGAATATGGCCTATGAATATGCCACCAAACGCTATAGAAGCAATCTGATCAACTGGGGGATTCTCCCGTTTACTATGGATTCGTCGGAAGAATTCAATCTGGAACCTGATACCTACATTTTAATTCCGGGAATTCGGAAGGCAGTGGAATCGGGCCGGGAGGAAATAGAAGCCAAAATCGTTGCCGGCAATGAGATGAAGACTTTGAAGCTCTATTTAAAGAATCTGACAAAGGATGAAAGAGAGATCATCCTGTGCGGAAGCCTTATTAACTATTATGCCATGACAAAAAACAGAGTTTGATGAATAGAGCACCTCCTTTTTTAAGGGAGGTGCTCCATTTTATGATCTCTTTTTCTTGAAAAACTCGGTCAGCTTGTATATTCCTAAAATGACCGCAGCTGCTATAATAAGCCCGATGGCGATCCCTAAAAAGGTTTTCAGCAGAAACACGATAATAGAAAGGGCCACCACAGCGCAAACCACCAGGACAACAGTACCTAATACCGTCCCGAATTTGTGAATAACGGTATCCTTAAAATCAACAATGAAATTTACAATACTATCCATAAAGATGACCTCCTGTATGTATTGATTCACTTTATTTTCATTATATGGCCGCCAGATTAATAATAATAGTATAATTTGATTAAAGAACCATTAGAACTTACACTTCTTAAGCAGTCATTGATGAGTCTGCTTCATTGGATTTACACATTCTGGACTTTTTATTGAGCTTCTGGGAATCTCGCAAAAATTCTCGGTCTGAAACAACCCTCCAAACAAGGGCTAAAGCCTGATATACATTGGATTTGAGAGGGATTTGCCGACACCGGGGAAATGCTGCTTTGAGCAGGCTTTACCGAGTTAAAAAATTAACAAATTAACCTATCTTAAGTAATATTCTAATAGATTAGCCAAAGAAAAACAATACGTATTTTAAACTAAAAAATTTGCCTGCTTTTATGGGAAACAGCGAACTTTTGATTTACAGCCAATATTTAATTGATGTCTATCAACGGTGAATGTATACTAAATACATAACATGTACAAGTCGTTCTTTCATGCACGTTTTATCAGTTTTAAATAGTAGATGGAGTTGATATGAAAATGGAATTACATGTTTTTAAAGGTGGTGTGCATCCTCCGCAGTCCAAGCATACAAAGGATTGCGCTACTGTATTAATGGGGGTTCCTTCCAAAGTTGTCATTCCAATGGTACAACATATCGGCGCACCTTGCCAGCCCGTTGTTAAAAAAGGAGATCCTGTCAAGGTAGGCCAGCTGATTGGTGATACGGAAGCCTTTGTTTCAGCGCCTATTTATTCCAGTGTTTCCGGAACCGTAACATCGGTAGAGAGCCGGATTATTTCAGGAAGCAGCCCCATCGTCTGTGTTGAGATTGCTCCCGATGGCCGGCAGGAAGTTTTCGAAGGTGTAAAGCCGCCCGTGGTGGACAGTCAGGAAGCCTTTTTGAAAGCTGTCCGTGCTTCCGGACTCACAGGCCTTGGCGGTGCAGGTTTTCCTACCCATATAAAGCTTAATCCACCTAAGGAAACAAAGGTTGATACACTGATTATCAATGCTGCCGAGTGTGAACCTTATATTACCTCGGACAACCGCGAATGCATTGAAAATACGCCTGCTATTGTGGAAGGTATCCGGCAGGTGATGAAATGGACAGAAATACCAAGAGCAATCATTGGTGTCGAGGACAATAAACCGGAAGCTATTAAAAAGCTGTCCGAGGCCATAAGCGCCATACCGGAAATCAAGGTGTGCAGCCTGAAATCCAGATATCCCCAGGGAGCGGAAAAAATGCTGATTTTTGCACTGACGGGACGTCAGGTACCCCCCGGAAAACTACCGGCAGATGCTGCCTGCATCGTTATGAACGTGGGGAGCGTTTCTTTTTTGGCAAATTATCTGAAGACGGGGATGCCTTTGATAAAGAAGCGCCTTACCGTTGACGGCTCTGCGGTGAAAAATCCGAAGAATGTGGAAGTCCTGATCGGTACCTCCATTCAAGAAGTCATTGATTTTTGCGGAGGCTTTTCAACCGAGCCCTCCAAAATTATTATGGGCGGGCCTATGATGGGGGTGGCGCTACCTTCGCTGGAAATTCCCATCATTAAAAACAATAATGCGATCCTGGCCCTTGATGAAAAAAAGGCCGCGATTCCCGAGGAAAGTCCCTGCATCAGGTGCGGAAGATGTGTAAAGGCCTGTCCTATGAATCTGCTGCCCTTTGAACTGGACCGGCTTGTCAAAGCAAATGACTTTGAAAGCATAGGACAATACAATATAACAGATTGTATAGAATGCGGCTCATGCGTGTATGCCTGCCCGGCCAAGCGTCTTATCGTCCAGTCCATTCGTCTGGGTAAAGACCATCTTCGCAGAACAGTAAAAAAGTAGTCTGATTGCGTAATTTAAAGCTGCAGCAATTTTGAAGCAGCAAAGATTGGGGGAATAATTTTGGATAAGATGTTACAGGTGAGTTCTTCTCCTCATATCAGGAGTGAGGCCACCACCCGGAGGATTATGCTGGATGTCCTTATTGCACTTCTTCCGGCAGCCTTTGCAGGCATCTATTTCTTTGGCTTGAATGCAGCACTGCTGATTGCAGTTACCGTTCTGTCCAGCGTGGCCTTTGAATATTTAATGAGAAAAGTATTAAAGCGCAGCAATACAATAAGTGATTTAAGTGCAGTGGTGACAGGGCTTCTGCTGGCCCTGAACCTCCCGCCGGATCTGCCGGTATGGATGGCCATTGTAGGATCCCTGTTTGCCATTGTCATTGTCAAGCAGCTGTTCGGCGGTCTTGGCCAGAATTTTGTCAATCCCGCTCTTGCAGCCCGAGCCTTTCTCCTGGTATCCTACGGAACGAAGATGACCACCTGGACCCAGCCATTGGCTGCGGAAGTCGATGTGATATCCTATGCCACACCCCTTGGAGTCTTGAAGGAAGGCGGGGAGCTGCCCGGCCTTTTGAATATGTTCCTGGGCAGAATAGGGGGCTCCTTGGGAGAAACTTCTGCCCTGGCATTGATTATAGGCGGTGTTTACCTTCTTGTGCGCGGTGTCATATCCTGGCATATACCCGTCATATACGTGGGTACCGTCGCCGTTATTGCTCTGATAGCGGGAGCAAATCCGTTTTATTATGTGCTGGCCGGCGGCCTTCTCTTAGGTGCAATATTTATGGCTACCGATTATACGACTAGTCCCATGACCAAAAAGGGCGTTATTATCTATGCTTTGGGCTGCGGTGCCTTAACCATGCTATTCAGGCTCTACACCAATATGCCCGAAGGCGTTTCCTATGCCATACTTCTTATGAATGTGACGGTTCCTTTGATTGATCGCTATACAAAGCCAAAAAGATTTGGAGGTGGCGCGCGTGTTTAAGGAGATCATTAAGCCCGCCCTGATTCTGTTTATAATTTGCGCCGTAGTTACAGGAGCCCTTGCCTATGTAAATGGTGTGACCGAACCTATTATTGCCGAGAATAACAGGCTTGCCGAGCAGGAAAGCCTGAAAGAAGTATTTCCGGGAGCGGATGGATTCCTTGATGCCAAGTCTGCTGAAGAGCTTACAGCACAGGGCTTTGCGGTTACCGAGAGAATCAGCAAGGTTTACGAGGCTCAAAAGAATGGGGAGACCATTGGCTATGTAGTGTCAGCCATAAGCAGCGGCTATGGCGGGAGTATTCACTTATTTGTGGGTATCAGCAAGGAAGCAAGCATTACCGGTGTCTCCCTGGTAAGCCATAATGAAACTCCCGGCCTGGGTTCTAAGGGCGCCGAGCCGGCTTTTAAGGACCAGTATCTGGGGAAGATTCCGGAAAAGGAGTTCACTGTGGTTAAGGA
>DOHN01000183.1:783-6737 GCA_003535195.1 Ruminiclostridium sp. | reverse complement strand
CTGTGGTTAAGACCGCCGCCAAGGCCGATTATGAAATACAGGCAATCAGCGGGGCCACCACTACATCAAAGGGAGTCACCAATGGCGTAAAGGATGCCGTTGCCCTGGTGCGCTCTATGGCAGGAGGTATATAATATGGCTGAAAAGAAGAATTCAAAACTTTCTATATTCCTAAACGGTATCATTAAAGAGAATCCTACCTTCAGGCTTCTTTTAGGCAATTGTCCGTCACTGGCCATTACAACCCTGGCAAAGAACGGTGTGGGCATGGGT
The DNA here is from genome assembly GCA_003535195.1 of Ruminiclostridium sp. Classification (GTDB taxonomy): domain Bacteria; phylum Bacillota; class Clostridia; order DSM-8532; family DSM-8532; genus DTU059. The sequence goes on along the minus strand of DOHN01000183.1, from coordinate 6,464 downwards.
GCCGCGGCGACCTTTGTGCTTGTAGGATCCAATATTGTAATCTCTCTCATCAGAAAGATTACACCCGACAAGGTAAGAATACCGGTTTTCATTACTGTTATCGCGGGATTTACAACCATTGTCCAGTTGCTGCTTGCGGCTTTTCTGCCCGAGCTCAATAAACAGCTTGGCATTTATATTCCCCTGATCGTTGTAAACTGCATCATCTTTGCCCGCGCCGAGATGTTTGCCCAGAAAAACCCGCCTGTGGATTCGTTTATAGACGGCCTTGGAATGGGTACGGGCTTTACCATTGCCATTACCATTATCGGGTCTGTCCGGGAGATCCTCGGATCGGGTACCTGGATGGGCATTCCGGTAACAGTGAATTTATTCGAACCGGCGACATTTTTTATTCTGCCTCCCGGCGGTTTTATGATCATGGGTTTATTGATTGCCCTGTTTAATAAGCTGTTTAGTGAAAAGAAGTCTAAGACAGCCAAGGAAAGCGAATCCGGCTGCAACGGAGGCTGCCCCGGATGCAGTAAGGCAATGCATGGAGGTGAGGCATCATGAAAGAACTGTTTGCGATTCTGATTGGAGCAATGTTTGTAGAAAACTTTGTATTGTCGAAATTTTTAGGGATATGCCCATTTCTGGGGGTTTCTAAAAAAACTTCCACAGCCCTCGGCATGAGCGGCGCCGTAACATTTGTACTGGTGCTTTCACAGGCCGTTACATGGCTGACTAATGAATACCTGTTAGAGCCGAGAGGTCTGGAATATCTTCAAACCATTGCATTTATACTTGTTATTGCCGCCCTGGTACAGTTTGTTGAGACGGTGCTCAAGAAGATGATGCCTGCGCTGTATAAGGCCTTGGGCGTATATCTTCCACTGATTACGACAAACTGCGCCGTACTGGGCTCGGCACTTATTTTTGTGGAACGTGATTACACCTTTATCCAGTCTGTGGTATTCGGTCTTGCGGCAGGTCTGGGCTTTACCATGGCGTTGATTTTATTCTCAGGCATCAGAGAGCGTATGGAGGCATGTGACATTCCTGAGGCATTTAAAGGGATGCCCATCACGCTCATAGCGGCTTCGCTGGTATCGGTTACTTTTATGGGCTTTGCAGGTTTGATCATCAAATAGGAAAGGGGAAAGACGAATGGATATTTTAATTCCAATTTTAGTTATAGCGGGATTAGGCCTGGCTTTCGGATTGGGTCTTTCCTATGCCTCCAAAGTCTTTGAGGTAAAAGTGGACGAACGCATAGCAGCGGTCAGAGAAATGCTGCCCGGAGCCAATTGCGGCGCCTGCGGGTACTCGGGCTGTGACGGCTTGGCGGAAGCCATCGTCAATGAAGGTGCTCCGGCCAGCCGCTGCCCTGTGGGCGGGGTGGCCGCCGCCAATGCCATATCCGATTATATGGGCGTGGACGAAGGTTCCATTGATGTCAAAGAAGCCCGTGTCCTGTGCCAGGGGACCTGTGAAAATACAGCGGCCAAGTATGAATATAATGGCATCGACGATTGCCACGCGGCAAATCTTCTGTCCGGCGGTATGAATGCATGCAACTTTGGCTGTATCGGCCTTGGAAGCTGCAAAAAAGTGTGCATGTTTGACGCCATCGTGGTAGAGAATGGCCTGGCAAGAGTAATTCCTGAAAATTGTACCGGATGCGGAAAATGTGTGGCTGAATGCCCCAAGAATATTATTAAGCTGATTCCTGTTATGTCGGGATTTACTGTCAAATGCTCCAGCCATGATAAGGGAGCCCTCACCAGAAAGAATTGTACAGTGGGATGTATTGGCTGTCAGAAATGTGTAAAGGCATGTCCAAATGCCGCCATTGCCATGAATAACAATCTGGCCGTCATCGATGCTGAAAAATGCATCAACTGTGGTGAATGTGAAAAGGTTTGCCCGCAGAAATGTATTGCCAATACCATTGTAAAGCGATTTGCATAGGAAGAAAGCAATTATCATGAAAAAGTCAAAGCTCCCGGCTTAACAGACTTTAAGCCAGGAGTTTTTTTCTTTCGTATTTGAATCTAATTATCGATATAATATAGGTTTATTTGGGCTCCTTCCGATAAAAATGCCGATGCATTCAGAGAAGAGGGGAATTCCAGTATTTTGACTGCCCCATGGACAGGCATGGTAAAACGAAAGGGCTTAATAAAACGCTTGATGGCCACAACTGTATCCTGACTGTCCAAGTAGATGGCATCCATGGTAAAGCGCATGAAGCAAGTATGTATGGAATTGCAGGGGTAAATAAGCAGGCCGTAATAGCCCTCTTTTCTACCCATAAGACCTAAAAATCTGCTCTTAAAAGAACCAGCTGTATTGACTGGTATTTCTTTTCCATATGGCGCTAAATACCGGAACCTGCCATGAGGCAGCATACTAAATCACCCTTATACAGAATAGTACACTTAGACTAGCAACAAAATGGGCATTAGGGCTTATCTATCTATAGGAAAATAGTACTTTTGTCCTAGAAAGCAGGGAAAACCAACTAATCGGCAAAACCCCTTTTATTTTTATAATCTGTGCTGTATAATATAATTATCCATCGTTCATGTAATCATGGAAGCCATATTGCATTCATAATATTTAAGTAGTTACCTTGGTAACGCCAGGAGGAAAATACAATATGATCGCTAAGGAAGTTACGATATTGAGTAAAACTGGTCTGGAATCAAAGATGGCCGCCAGACTGATCCAAAAGGCATCGAGCTACGAATCCAATATCTGGATTCAGAAGGGTGAACGAAAAGCAAATGCAAAGAGTCTCTTAGGGCTTTTATCTCTGGGTATAAGCCCGGGTGATAAAATTACCATTATCACCGACGGCAGAGACGAGGCCACTGCTTTAAATGAGCTTGAAGCGTTTGCTAATAGTGGTATGACGGAATAATTATTGTTTGATTTTGGATGCCGGCTAAGAAGCCGGCATTTTTGTTGCAGATTTGAGCTGTTATATGGATCAAAAGGAGGCGATAATATTGGCATCAATTGAAGAAACCCTGAAAAATCTTCCCGACTCGCCGGGTGTTTATATTATGAGAGACAGTGATCATACAGTTATTTACGTGGGCAAGGCAAAAATATTAAAAAACCGCGTGAAGTCATATTTTCAGCATCAAAAGGACCCTTATTCGAAAACCGCCATGCTGGTGTCCAATATTGAGTCCCTTGAATATATTGTCACACATACCGAGGAAGAGGCGCTTATATTGGAGAATACGCTTATTAAGCGCCATAAGCCGAAATATAATATTTTATTGAAGGATGATAAAACTTATCCCCATATCCGCATTACGGTGCAGGATGATTTTCCACGGGTTGAAATCACAAGAAGAGTGGAAAAAGATGGGGCTAAGTATTTTGGCACCTTTGTTAAAATGTCGGCGGTAAAGGATTCAATAGAGCTTTTAAGAAAGCTTTTCCCCATCCGGACCTGCCGCCGGCAGATTGCTCCGGAAAAGAAACAAAGGCCATGCCTGTACCACCATATAGGATTATGCTCCGCACCCTGCTCCGGCAATATCACCCGGGAGGAATACGAGGATTTGGTTAAAAATGCCATCGCTTTCCTTGACGGCAGGCATGAGGATGTGATTAAAAAGTTGGAGACTGAAATGGAGCGGCTGTCGGAAGAACTGAAATTTGAGAGGGCCGCCGTTATTCGGGACAGACTTAAAAGCATTACCGAGATTTATAAAAAACAGGCCGTATCTTCCACCAAATTTGATGAACGGGATGTCGTCGCCCTCTATTCAGATGATTGGAATTATGCGGCCAGTGTACTTTCCATCCGGGGCGGCCGGCTCATCGGAAAACGGGCTTATGTACTAGAAGGCATGGGCGCGGCTCCGGCCGGTGAGACCATGGAGTCCTTTATCGTACAATACTACGAGCAGTATCCCGAGGTACCCAAGGAAATAGCCCTTCAGGTCGAGCCCGAATCACCCGAGGCGCTGACAGAAATTTTATCCCAGAAGCGCGGGGGCAAAGTTACCCTGATCGTTCCGCAAAGAGGCACTAAGGCCGAGCTGGTGGATATGGCAGAGCAAAATGCGAGAGAGGAGCTGGAGCTGTATAAGCTGAGCGTCCTTTCGGCCCAGGCAAAATCCATGGAGGTACTGAAAAAGCTTCAGGAGGCGCTGCGCCTTGAACATCTGCCCCGGACCATTGAAGCCTATGATATCTCCAACACGGGCAGCACCGAGATCGTTTCGTCCATGGTCGTTTTTTATGAAGGAAAGGCGGATACTAAAAACTACCGCCGCTTTAAAATGAAAATCATAACCGAGCAGAATGACTATGGCAGCATGCAGGAGACACTTTTGAGAAGGTTTAACCGCTATCTTTCAGGCTCGGCAGACGAGGCTTTTTCGGCTCTTCCGGACCTGATCTTAGTAGATGGCGGAGCCCAGCATGTCAATGTTGCCAAAGAGGTTTTAAATGATCTTGGAATCAATGTTCCTGTTTGGGGCATGGCCAAGGATGACCGGCACAGATCCCATAGGCTTGTCAATGGCGTCGCCGGCATAGATCTCAATAAAGACAGGGATATTCTCCGCTTTATCGCATCGGTCCAGAATGAAGCCCACCGCTATGCGCTTCAATACAATAAAAACCTGCGGAAAAAGCGCATCATAAAGTCTGAACTGGATGATATTCACGGTGTGGGTCTGGCCCGGAAGAAAAGTCTTCTGAAAGCTTTCGGTTCAGTGAAAAAAATAAGAGAGGCTGATGTGGACGAAATCGCCCGGGTTGAGGGCATTGGCCCCAAGCTTGCCGAAACCATTAAAGCCGGGCTCAGTAAGAGTGAGCCTTGATATGGCCGACTCCGGCCCAGGCCCGGCCTACCGGTTTTTATCTATTATCCTTATGGAATTTTATATAAAAGGGCCATAATATACACAGATTATTTTTTGAGGTTATAATGAAAAATCTTAACGTTGTTTTTAAAGAATCCGAGAATATAAATCGTCTTGTCCACCTAGCCAAAACAGGCACTGAGACTTTTATATACGGTGTTTCCGACGCCCAGAAAAGACATCTTGCCTATCTGCTCTCCGAGTTCAGCAATATGAGAGGGCTTTATGTGGCCTGGAATGAGATGCAGGCCAGACAAGCTTATGCCGATTTATCTTACCTTACGGGCGACAAAGTTGTATACCTTCCGAACCGGGAAATTATGCTCTATGATGTGGACGCCCGCAGCTTTGAACGGACTTATGAAAGAATCGCCTCCCTGGTCAGGATACGCGAGAATGACTATCAATTCATTGTGACATCGGGCGAAGCGCTAATGCAGTTTCTTATGCCTCCCGAAGATTTTAAGAGGCACTTGATTACATTGAAGCCCGGAGATACCTTTGAAAACCTTGACCTGGAGCAGAAGCTTCTGGAAATGGGCTACGAGAGAGTGGAGAAGGTGGAAGGGAGGGGGCAGTATGCCCGGCGTGGAGGCATCCTTGACCTGTACCCTGTCAACAGCGAAATGCCCTGCCGAATAGAATTTTTTGATATTGAAATTGATTCCATGCGCTGGTTTTCCCCGGACAGCCAGCGTTCCGTAGATCCCTGCCCGGTACTTGATGTTTACCCCGCAAGAGAGATTGTCTATACGAAGGATGAGATCGGGGATATTTCCAAGCGTATCGAAGCGGCGCTGGACA
>DOHN01000183.1:0-632 GCA_003535195.1 Ruminiclostridium sp. | reverse complement strand
GAGATAAAGCGCCTGCTTAAGAAAAATATAAGCAGGTATCTGGAAAAGCTCCATGACAACCATTATTTCACCGGCGTTGATAAATTTATTCCCTATCTGCTGGAGAAGAAGGCCAGCCTTTTTGACTATTTAAGGGACAGCCATCTGGTTTTTTTTGAGGAACCCGAAAGAACGCTGGAGAGGATGGAAAATGAGCAGAAGGAACATAATAATCTTTGTGAGACATTGCTGGAAAAGGGAATGATTCTAAACGGCACCTTTTTTATGTTCCATGATGCAGAGGCCATCCTTGCCGGAGCCAAAGGGAACTCCATTGTAACTCTGGCTCCATTTGAGGAGAGCAGGTCTTTGACGGGCCACAAGGCCGTCAAGGTGCAGGCAAGGGGCTCCAGCATCAGCCCTTATAATGGGAAATTGGACTTGCTCAGTGAAGATATAAAAAAGTGGGCGGAGAATCATTACAGGATTCTTATTTTATGCTCTTCTCCGGACCGTGTTGATAAGCTTGCTGAAGAGCTCCGGGAAAAGGAAATCAAGGCCGTTGTCCATAAAGAGGAAAGCTCCTGGCCTGAGGGCATACCGGTGCTGGTGGAACATGGACAACTTCAGACGGGCTTTATCTATAAGGATGA
>DOHN01000090.1:510-17184 GCA_003535195.1 Ruminiclostridium sp. | reverse complement strand
TTTTCCAAATATCCTTAACATAGCCTTTGAAATCTTCTGAAATAATTCTGGCAAAGCATTCAAGCTCATTCAGTTCGCTATTTATCCGCACATGATAATTGGCAACCAAATATACAATCTGCAGGACTATAACGGGTATGGCAAGAACCGCGATCAGAAGTAAGAATTTAGCCCGGATACTTATTTTCTTAAACATAGAGCCTCCGGATTCTGGACTTTATATTGGAGTCCAAATTTATATTTTGGGGAAAGACATGTCACCGAAGCGGACGATCTGTCGAAAAATCAGTTTTTTCTTATTAAATATATTTTAACATAATTTATTATTTTTTTACAATAAACTTTAATATTTTTCGGACGATATTTAATAGATCAGGTTTTTAAAACAAAAGCATAATTTTTTAGCCAAGCAGAGAATAAATATGTTTTGCCATATTATTTAGAGGCACCTGTGCATCAACAGCACCAATATTGAAGGCCACTCTCGGCATGCCATAGACAACACAGGATTTTTCATCCTGTCCTATAGTTTTGGCACCGTTTTTCTTCATGGCGAGAAGTCCTTTGGCCCCATCATACCCCATCCCGGTCAGGATTACGCCGATAGCCTTTGGACCTGCTTCTTTCGCCACCGAATGAAACAGCACATCAACCGACGGGCAGTGTCCGTTTACTTTATCGCTTTCAAAACACCGAACGCTGTATTTACCACCAATTCTTTTAATGGTCATATGGCTCCCGCCAGGGGCTATGAGCACTCTCCCCCGCTCCGCATAGTCGCCTGTCCGGGCTTCTTTCACCTCTAAGGCAGTTGAAGTATTCAGCCTTTCTGCAAACATTGCGGAAAAACCCGGAGGTATATGCTGCACAACAACAATGCCAGGGATATTTGGGGGTAAAGACTTGAGAATGTGGAATATGGCCTCTGTACCGCCGGTGGAGGCCCCGATGGCAATAATTTCCCCGGAATCGTTTTTGCAAACGGGTGCTGCATGGATCCTGGAATACGGCTGCAGTTCCTGTGGTTCTTTTAGAATTCTCGCGTATGGGGCAATCTTGATTTTTATAATGATATCATTGATAAAACCCCTGACTTTGCCTGCCGAGTCTATGTCGGGCTTCCCTACAAAATCAACGGCCCCCGCATCCATAGCGTCAAACACCGCACCGCTCACAGTGCTGATGACAATGACCGGTAAAGGATATTGAGGCATGAGCTGCCGGATAAACTCAATGCCATTCATACGAGGCATTTCCACATCACAGGTCATAACATCCGGTCTATATTTGAGTATTTTATCTGTGGCATCATAAGGATCGGCTGCGGTAGCCACAACCTCAATATCAGGGTCTGAGCCAATTCCTCTGGAAAGTATTTCCCTAAATACAACGCTGTCATCCACCACCAGAACCCTTATTTTCTTTCTAAGCTGCAATTGCCGTCACCCTTTTAGATCCTTTCTGTAGACAGCCGGCATCACATATCTGAAGCTTGATTCTTCACGATTGACGGACTCCGAATGTCCAATAAAGAGATAACCGCCGTATTCCAAACAATTATAAAATTTTTCGGTCAACTTACTTTTGGTCTGACTATCAAAATAGATCATCACGTTCCTGCAAAAAATAGCCTGGAATTTCCTCTTAAATGGGAAAACCGTATCCATCAGATTAAACCTTCTGTAAATAACTTCATCCCTTATCCTGTCAACAAGAGTTAAATTTTCGCTGTCAAGCTTTTTAAAATAATTCAGTCTCCAATAAGGGGAAAGGTTTTTAATGGAATCATTGCAGTAGATGGCCTTAGACGCTTTTTCCAGGACCCGGCCCGATATATCCGTAGCCAGAATCTTTGTATTCCACTGGGCTTTGTCCCTGCCAAAGAATTCATCAATAAGCATTGCCAGGGTATATGGCTCTTCTCCGGTTGAGCATCCCGCGCTCCAGATTCTCAGGTCCTTTTCCTTTACCGAATTTTTCAGATAGGGCAATACTTTATCCCTGAAATAAATAAAATGGTCGGCCTCTCTCATAAAATAAGTGTGGTTTGTCGTAATTTTATTGATCAGTGTAGCCGCAGCATTTCCAGTTTTATCAGAAATAATATATTGATAATACTCAGAAAAATTATTAAATTTGTTTTGCAGAAGTACGTTATGCAGCCTGCCCACTACCAGTGCGCGTTTTTCATTCTTTAAATGTATACCGTAATTGTCCTTGATATAGGCCGTTAATTGTTCAAATTCCTTGCTGGTTATTGAGATCACACATTCTACCCGCCTTTTATAGCACATCATCATGAAAGGAGCTATCCCAAAATAAGTTTTGAGACAGCTCCAGATGAAAAGCTCAAAAATTTAACGCTTTACACGGGCATTCCCCTGCCAGATGCTCCAGACCTGATCTTCATCAGCAGGCTCGGCATAGTCGGTAAGAAGGGTCGTTGTTAATGCTCCGCTGGCCCATCCGAACTGAACCCATTTCTCCGGTTCCCAGCCTCTTAAAATACCGTAGAGCAGGCCGCCCACAAAGCTGTCGCCGCCGCCGATGCGGTCCAGGACATAAATCTCACGCGGTTCCACCACATGCCAGGTATCGCCCTCCAGCATAAGTGCTCCCCACATGTGAGCATTGGTGTGTATAACTTGTCTTAATGTATTGGCAAATACCGAAGTATTCGGATATGCTTTTTTTACACGTCTGATCATTTCTTTAAAGCTCTCAATTTTTGAAGCAAGGTCCTTGCCGCCCGCTTCAGGCCCCTCTATACCAAGGGCCAGCTGGTAGTCCTCTTCGTTTCCTATGAGGATGTCGGCAATACCTGCAATCTCAGAGAAAACAGCGTGGAGCTCAGCCTCACGGCCTTTCCAGAAGGATGCACGATAATTTAAATCAAATGCGATTTTTGTCTCGTATTTCTTGGCTGCTCTTGCCAGTTCCAGGCAGAAAGTAGCCGTTTCGGGGGACATGGCTGCAATTAATCCTGATATATGCAGAATTTGCACGCCTTCCTTGCCAAAAAGCCTGTCAAGGTCGAAGTCCTTCACATTCAGGGTTCTTCCTACCTCTCCGGCGCGGTCGTTATGGACTCTGGGTCCTCTGGAACCATAACCGCAATCGGCAATATTGATCTGGTGGCGATAGCCCCATGGGCCTCCCTGATCGACTTCTTTTCCTTCATAGTCGATGTTACGGCTTCTAAGGCTGCTTTTGATAAATGCCGCTATAGGGCTGCCTTTTACAAAGGTGGTCAACACTTTAACCGGTAGACCCAGGGATGCAGAAATGTTTAAAACATTGGTCTCAGCACTGGTTGAATACATTGTAAATGTATTGCTGGTGTGGACCGGCTGCCCGTTGGCGGGAGTGAGTCTGACACCCATGCTGCTGGGGCAAACCAGAGCATAAGCACAATCCTTACGTAATTCCATTTTCATATAAGCCCTCCTAATGCTATTTTTAGTACATAAGTACTTTAGAGACAAAATAACATAGATATAAATATTATATCATATTCCCAGACTTTCTGCCAGTGTCTTCCATGATCCATGACCATAATAATCGAATTTATTCCATTGTAAAATATACCTTTTTTAATTATAATAAATAAATAAAACGCAGAGTTTGCTTTTTTTGATTATAATATGGCTTATTTTGACTAATTGGAGGCGGGCCTTATGTTCGACACATATTACTCAAACTCAGATTATTCAATTAATTACCTTCATTCGAAAACCGACCATAATGAAGCGGCTGATTTTCATCTTCATAATAGGTTCGAAGTCTATTTTTTTATTTCGGGAAATGTGAACTATTTTATAGAGAAGAAGGTCTATCCGCTGAAATACGGCGATTTATTTGTCATGAACAGCCATGAAATACATAAGCCCTCCTTCGTTGGCAGCAAGACCTATGAAAGGATTGTCGTGCATTTCGATCCAACCATTCCCCAAGCCTTCAGCGCGCCCTGCTCCGACCTTTTACATTGCTTTTTAAAGCGGCCTATAGGCGAACAGAATAAGATCGAGCTAAGCACTGAACAGATCCGCGATCTACTGAATATTTATCAAAAAATAGAACACTATCAGAAGGATTCTTCCGAATTTGCCAGGGTCCTTAAATTAACTGCTTTTATCGAGCTCCTGGTATTTATCAACAGGGCGTTTATTCAAAACAGCAGGCACGACGACCGTGTGAATATGCCCCCTAAAATTGCCGGCATTCTGGACTATATCAATCAGAATCTTGAAAATGATCTTTCACTGGGGCATTTGGAAAAACAATTCTTTTTAAACCCCTCCTATTTAAGCAGGCTTTTTAAGAAAAGCACCGGCAGCAATCTTCACCAGTACATTATCTACAAGAGAATATCCAAAGCAAAAAAGCTGCTTTCAGAAGGCCACAATGCTTCCGACACATGCTTTATGTGTGGATTTAATGACTTTTCTAACTTTTCCAGAATCTTTAAAAGAACGGTTGGCATCTCCCTCAGGGAGTTTAAGCGGGAGGTCAGAAGCGGTATCTATGTAGATAAGGAATTGCCTTCCTAGTTTCTTTTTACAATTTCAAGCCGAAATATCGGACCGCGTTATAAAAGCAAATATCCTGCACCATACCGCCCAGAAGCTCCTCATCATAGGGCACCTCGCCGTTTTCAGCCCATCTTCCTATCAAGTCGCACAGGATCCTTCGGAAATATTCATGCCTGGTGCAGGAAAGGAAGCTGCGGGAATCCGTTAACATACCGATAAAGCTGCCAAGCGCGCCCATGCTGGCCAGGGTGCTCAACTGGCGGCGGATCCCCTCTATATGATCGTTAAACCACCAGGCCGAACCCAGCTGGAGTTTGCCGCAGAGCCCTCCGCCCTGATAGCAGCCTATAATGGAAAGAATTTTTGCGTGGTCATTTTCATCCAGGCCGTATATAATCGTTTTCGGCAATTCACAGGTTTTGTCCAGGGTGTCTAAAAGCGAAATCAGGGACCTTGCCGAAACCCCGTCGCCCATGGCGTCAAAACCCGCATCGGGTCCTGTTGCCGGATACATTCGTGAATTGTTGTTGCGGAGTACCCCCATATGGAGTTGACTGCAAAAGTCTAGACGGTTGTATATTCTGCCGAGAGCGATCAGCAGGTGCCGCTTATAGGCGTTGATCTCCGCCTCGGTGGGCTCCCCTCCGGCCAATGACTTTTTCAGTCCTCTTTCCGCATCCTCCATGGTACCCTTTGTAAAATCAGGCGAATGAAGGGAAATGTCGGAAGTCAGGCAGCCTGCCCCTCGAAAGTACTCCGCACGGTCTTCCAGGGCTTTCACCACATCCCCGAAGGAGGAAATCCGTATCCCCGAAGCCTTTGACAGGCGTGCCATGTATTCTGCAAATCCTTTACTCTCAATATTCACAGCCTTTTCGGGGCGGAAGGAAGGGAGTATTTTTACAGGAAAGGATTTATCCCCGGCAAGCTCCAAATGGCTTGCCAGGTCATCCGCAGGATCATCGGTGGTGCAAAGGACCCGGATATTGCACCGGACAATCAGGCTGCGCACCGAATACTCCTCTTTTGAAAGCTTTTCATTGCACGCCTTCCAGATTTCCGGAGCAGTCTTTGGATTCAAAAGCTCATCAATATCAAAATACCGTTTTAATTCCAGGTGAATCCAGTGGTAAAGGGGGTTTCCCATAATTTTAGGCACTGTCCGGGCCCATTTCAGAAATTTCTCATAGGGGTCGGCCTTGCCGGTGATGTATTCCTCTTCCACGCCACAGAATCGCATAAGCCTCCATTTATAGTGATCCTCTTCCAGCCAGATCTCCGTCAAATTTTGAAATCTTCTGTCAGCCAGAATATCTTTTGGATTCAGATGGCAGTGATAATCAAATACGGGCATTTTATCAGCATATTTATGGTAAAGCTTCTCTGCCATACTGCTGTGGAGTAAAAAGCTGTCACTTATAAATGTTTTCATGAGGCTATAGCCCTCCCTTTAAAACAGGTCTTTTCGCGCCCAGAGCCCTATAGCCGGATTACTGATAAAGAAAATCTCCTCACCGTTTTCCAAAGTGTTGAAGCCGTCCTTTAACTTTTCCGGATTATATTTTGCAATCGCTTCTTTATAAGGAATATAGGAAAAGCCTGCCCTTTCAATCTCCTCTTTGGTCAGCTTTTCGACGGCATAGGTCACAGTAAACCGCCCGTCGGAGGAGCCATGGATCAGGTGGGCCGCCGCCGAAAGATTTTCCTTTAAATCATCGTTGGCCTTGTAATATTCCAGTATTTTCAGCTTGCCGACATAGCCGTATTTCCGGATCAATTTGTCAATGGCTCCATCCTCGCCGAATTTTCGCACGCCGGGAGCCAGAACAATTAGTTCACCATCGTCCGCAATGGCCATTCGAGTACGGTAAACCGACTTATTGCCGACCCAGGTGGTCTTAAATTCCCGTTCATCTAAATAAACAACAACTTTTTTAAGGGGCTTATCCATAAATATTAAATTTTTCTCCTGGCTCAAGGCCACGGCCTCTTCAAAAAGATGGCGGCTGCGGCCAATAAACAAGCCGTTTAAATTCACCTGGCCGCCGGTTACAGTTGTAACGGTCAGTACATACATCAATGGAATATCCTTAAGGAATCTTTCCTCTGCATAGTCAAAAACCTTTCTGACAGGAGTGTCGGAACGGCCCATCATTCTTTCCATGCCATAGACGGCGCCTAAGAAATGGGAACGGTTAATGATCCTGCTGCCGCCGCAGCCCACCAAAATATTTTTTGTGTAATTGGCCATCCCCACTACTTCGTGAGGAACGACCTGGCCTATGGATATCACAAGATCATAGGACTTATCCAGCAGGCGCTTGTTGATCTCAACATCAATGGAATAGTCAATCAGTCCTTCTGAAATTTCTTTGACATAGTCGGCAGGCACTTCTCCTACCTTCACAACATCTTTTCTCCAATTATGAGCAATAATCGACTCATAGGGAACATCGGGTCCAAAAAACGTGAGGCTTTCTTCCCTGGTCATTGCCTCATGAGTGCCCACTGCCGGCATAATATCCACCTGGCATGTATCCTTCAGCAGGCGATAATACATGGCGGTGATCCTTCCGGCGTAGGAGTGCAAACGAGTCACATCCGGAGGCAAAAGCAGGATTTTTGAAAGAGAGCGTCCTTCAATTGATTTCTTTAATGCATCCAATAAAGCGTCATCTGTAATGCAGCCATTTGGTGGGTTCATAGAAATGCTGACCATAATTAATTCCTCCTAAAATTTGATACCGATTGTCCTATATTAGATTATATACCATAATAAACCGCGGATGGTATTTGCTTTGCAGGAAGCCATGGGGATGTCCCTTTATCAAAGGATTCCAGCGCAGGAATCACTTTTTGCCCCATAAAGCTTAAAATTTACTGCCGCAGTAAGGGCAAAATTTGTATTCCGACTCGACCCTGCTCCGGCATGCAGGACAGGTTTTGTAAGGGGAATAGGCGTTGACCGGAGAGAGATGCTCCGGCCTGATCTGGGGATTGCCGCCCCTTTCAATCTCCCGGCCGATCCCAGGGTCCAGCAGATACATATGGCCGCAGCAAGCCGGTTTCACATAATATTTAGTGTTCCACCGAAAGGTAGGTATAAAAAATATATGAAAATAAGAGTAGGTCTTTAGAATTTCAAACCTCGCCAACGCCCCGCATGCGGGGCAAATGACGTTATTGATGACCGTAATTTGTTTCTGCTTTTCATCAATGCCAAATATACCGATAAAAAACATTAACATTACTGTTCTCTCCCCGCTGTTATTTAAAAATGCTAATTTATTTTAACATATTCTCGTAATAATCGCAGCCAGAGCCTTGCTCTATAGGGCTGCAAGCTTGGAAAAGCTTTGTTTTAATTGGGGATAAAGTGCTTTATAAATTTCATAGAAACCATTATATTTTTTACCGTGTTCCCGGTTGGGCTGCTGGGGAGGATTTGTTCTGATAATCGCCTCGCAGGCTTTCTGTATGGACGGGTAAAGTCCGGCGCCGACACCGGCAAGAATAGCGGCGCCCAGGGCGGGACTCTCCTTGTTGGATACGGTTTTTACAGGGCAGTTAAATACATCGGCCAGTATCTGGCGCCAGAGTGCACTGCTGCCGCCCCCGCCGGTTACGATCATGTCTTCGGGATACACATTCATTTCATGTAAAACGTCGAGACAGCTGCGCTGGGAATAGGCCACCCCTTCCATGACGGCGCGCAGCATATCATATTTTGTATGCATGGCAGACAAACCAAAAAAGACACCGCGGCTGTGTTCGTCCAGAATCGGACTGCGCTCCCCCATCAAATAGGGAAGATAAATCAGGCGATTGGAGCCTATGGGCACCTTTTCCGCCGCTCCGTCCAGAAAGACGTACGGGGCTATATGATCCATTTTGGCCTGCTGGATCTCTTCCCCGCAAAAATTGTCGCGGAACCATTTCAAGCTAAGGCCGGCAGCAAGTGTACAGCTCATTACGGTCCACGCCCCCGGCACAGCGGAGCAGAATGTATGAACACGGCCATGGGCATCAATAGTGACAGAATCGGAATGGGCAAACACCACGCCCGAGGTGCCGATGGTAGTAAATGCTCTGCCTGCGCTGACCACCCCTGTCCCTACTGCTGCGGCTGCATTATCTCCTGCGCCGCCTACCACAATGGTGCCTGCCGCAAGGCCGGAAGCCTCTGCCGCTTCATCTGTGACAATCCCCGCCACATCACTGCTCTCATACATTTTAGGCAGCAAATCCTTATCTATTTCAAGCTTCTGAAGGATTTCGCCGCTCCAGCAGCGATTGGCCACATCCATCAGGTTTGTGCCCGATGCGTCGGACACTTCAGTGGCATAAACACCGGTAAGCTTATACCGTATATAATCCTTAGGAAGCATCACCTGAGCACACCGGGCCCATAGCTCGGGCTCATGTTTGCGGACCCATAATATTTTTCCAGCAGTAAAGCCGGTCAGGGCCGGGTTCGCGCTGATCTCAATCAGGCGCTGCTTGCCGATGATCCCGGTTATTTCTTTGCATTCCTCCGAGGTACGCCCGTCGCACCATAGAATGGCCGGACGCAAAACCTTCCCCTTGCTATCCAGCATGACAAGCCCGTGCATCTGACCGGAAATACCTATACCGGCAATATCAGCCGGATTGATGCCGCTCTTTCCGATCACTTCCAAAATTGTTTTTCTGGCAGCATGCCACCAATTATCCGGATCCTGCTCGGCCCAACCGTTCCGGGGCTGCATGAGAGGATATTCCTCCAAGGCGGCAGCTACCGGCGAGCCCTCCTGATTAAACAAAACCGTTTTTGTACCGCTAGTACCCAGATCAATACCTAATAAATATTTCATTGCATTACCTCTATCATTGGAAACTATCTTTATACAAATATAATTATTGGTTTTAATAAAGAATAATAAAAATAGAATACACATATAGCTTACATTTTTATCCTATCGCCAAAGAGCCTTATTGTCAATCATCTCAGAAAGAGGAGGAATCCCTTTAAGTCTGAATTTACTCTGTTACTCATGTACAGATGAATGGTATATCTAATTTAGAATTTTGTTAGCATTAAACCGGGAGGTAAACCATGAAGAAACCAAGAGTATATATCGCGGTACCTATTCCAAAAGAAGCTGAAGACTATATTGCTCAATTTTGTGATTATGAAAAATGGGAGAAAAAAGAAGAAATATTATCGGCACCAACACCCCCTTTGTTCTGGATGGCACGGTAGCCGACCCGACATTTGGTTTAATACTCTCTGCTGCCCGGAGGATCTGCGAGCTGGATAAACTCGTTAAAGAAGGAAAATGGATGCCCGGGGACGATACGCCCTTTTTCGGCGTGGATGTCCATCACTCGACTCTTGGTATCATAGGCATGGGAAGGATCGGTGAGGTCATTGCCAAACGGGCCCGGTCTGGCTTTGATATGGACGTTCTTTATTATAATCGAAAAAGAAAAACCGAAGCGGAAGAAAAATTGGGTGTAAAATATGAATCTATCCCTAATCTGCTTAAAAACTCCGACTTTATTGTGCTGGTGCTTCCCCTCACCCAGGAAACATACCATCTTATTGACTTTAAGGAATTTGAGTTGATGAAGGACACCGCTATTTTCATTAATGTTTCCAGAGGCCAGACTGTGAATGAAGCCGCGCTTATAAAAGCTCTGGAGAATAAAAAAATAGCCGGCGCAGGCCTGGACGTTTTTGAAACCGAACCGGTTGATCCGGACAATCCCCTTCTTAGACTGCCCAATGTAGTGTCCCTGCCCCATATCGGTTCCGCCACTGCCGGGACCCGTCTCAATATGTCCATGAAAGCTGCGGAAAGCCTGGTTGAGGCACTATCCGGAAGAATTCCAGCCACAGTGGTGCCCGAGCTGAGATAAGAGCCCCACCCATTGACGAAATCAGAGATTTCAAGAAGCGCTAAATTATAATGACTTCGAAGAGCGGCAAAGTGATGTTTTCAGTGCGTAAGCGGAGCAGGATTAATGCCGTAAAACCAAGATAGCAGATACCATGAGTGTCTGCTATCTTTCTATTTCTTTATTTATCTTCCCGAATTTTTAATAAACTAAAACATTTGTCCGGGACGGCGAATTAAACCATTAATTGCGATCATACTGGGCGGTTGTCCCCAATATGATTTAGGGAGGTGCAACGCTTCAAAATAGATAATGAGGAGAATGCATATGAGTAACATTAAACAGCGTTTAAGAAACGGTGAATCCATTATTGGGACGATGATCACCACATTTGATAACCCTGACATTGTAAAAATCCTCAAGGTCTGCGGCTTTGACTTGTTTATGATCGATTGCGAGCATGGCGGCTTTGATTACTCTAAAGTAGCGGCCCTTTTAGGTATGGGACGAGCAATGGATATAGCCGGTTTTGTTCGTGTTCCCGAAGCCAAGCGCGAAGTTGTACTAAAATATATGGAAATGGGCGCAGATGGACTAATGCTTCCAAATTGCGAAACGGCCGAGCAGGCAAAGGCACTTCTTACCTATTCGAAATATTATCCAATGGGCAGCCGCGGTGTTTCGCTGCTGCGCGGGCATACCGGATACGAAAAAATACCGTCGGCAACCGAATACATGGAAAAAGCCAATAATGAAACTGTGATTATGTGCCAGATCGAGTCTCCGACAGGCGTTGACAACATTGGAAAAATTCTTGATCTGGATGGCGTCGACGCTGCTTTCATCGGTCCCAACGACCTTTCACAGAGCTACGGGCTGATGGGCCAGTTCAACCATCCCACCGTGGTCAATGCCATTGAGACGGTTATCGCAGCTGCCAAACAGCGCGGAAAGTTCTCGGGCATCCATATGACGGGCGCCCCTGCTGCAGTCAGGGCATGGATGGAAAAAGGAATGGCGCTGAATCTTTGGTCCAACGATGTCACCATGATGATGAATAATGCCCGGGAAGGTCTGGCTCACTTGAAAGGATGAGGAGGGATAAAAAATATGGCTTATAAAGTAGTAATTCCACAGGATATTACAGGCGCCGGAAAAGATTATCTGCGCGAGAAAGGCTATGAAGTGGTTGTCGGATCCGGGAAAACAGATCTTGGCACCCTTAAAGCTGAGGTGGCCGATGCCGATGCACTGCTGGTCAGAACAGCGCCCTATCCTGCCGAAGTAATTGACGCGGCGCCCCGGCTTAAGGCAATCGGGCGTCATGGCGTGGGTGTGGATAATATCGATGTGGCGCACTGCACCAAAAAAGGAATCTGGGTGACCTTCGCCCCTGAATCCAACGCCAATTCGGTTGCAGAACATGCCATGGGACTGATTTTCGCACTGGCCCATAATATTGTTTACATGGATGGGCAGACCCGGGCGGGCAATTGGGAAATCAGAAACAAAGTCAAAGGATCGGATCTTGCTGGCAAAGTACTGGGCATTGTAGGAGTCGGGCGCATCGGCTCTCTTCTGGGGGAAAAAGCTGCATTTGGCGTAAAAATGAAGGTCATCGGATATGACCCGTTTATTCCCCCTGACAAGTATCCCGAATATGTTGCGCCCGTTGATTCTATCGAGGAAGTTTTTAAAACCTCCGACTACATATCCCTCCACCTGCCCTCCAATGAGCAGACCAAAGGACTGGTCAATCTTTCATTGCTCAGTCTCATGAAAAGGAGTGCCTGCCTTGTCAATTGCGCCCGGGGAGAGGTACTCGCAGAAGAAGATCTCTATAAGGTACTGGCGGAAGGTGCAATCAAAGGTGCTGCGCTGGACGTTTTTTGCCAGGAACCCTGCCCCTATGATAACCCGCTCTTCACTTTAAAAAATATCATTGTTTCACCCCACAATGCAGCACTGACACAGGAATCCATGAATCGTATGGGGCTCCATGCGGCAATGGGAATTCACTCCGCACTGTCCGGCGAAAAACCCCAATGGGCAGTCAACATGGTTGAATAAGAGCCTTGCCCTTAAGCACAATCAAAAGACTTGCTGATGGGGTCCGGGAACCTTATTGTTTCACAAATAGACAATAGAACAATGAAAAGGAGGAGAAACAGGATGAAATTTCAGGCAAAAGGTATATTACCTGCAATGATCACTCCTTTTACAAAGGAAGGCAAGCTGAACGAAAAAGTTCTCCGCAAACTGATCAACTATCTTATAAAAGGCGGTGTGCATGGAATATTTGCTGTTGCAACAACGGGAGAGTTCTACGGCCTATCCAACGAAGAATACCGCCAAGCACTGGAGATCACAAAAGATGAGGTTGCCGGGCGTCTCCCTGTTTATGCAGGTGCAAACCATATTACTACACGCGGTTCAATCGCACTCGCACAAATTGCCGAAGACGTAGGTGTGGACGCCTTGAGCGTTTTGACCCCCATGTTCATCTCCCCTAACCAGGATCAAGTATACGAGCATTTTGCTGCAATAGCCAAAAGCACATCCCTGCCGGTTCTGCTTTACAACAACCGCCCCAAAACCAATGTTGATATTACACCTGAAACGGTTGCCCGTCTTGCTGATATTCCGAATATCGTGGGCGTTAAGGATTCTACCGGCGATATGACCAATTCCGGCGAATACATAAGACTGACCCGCGGCAAAGACTTTAGCGTACTGATGGGGCGTGACACGCTGATTCATGCCGGCCTGTGCTATGGCGCAACCGGTGCGGTAGCGGCTTGTGCCAACGTAGCGCCGCGCCTGTGCAGCAGTATTTACGACAAATATGTTCAGGGAGATATCAAAGGCTCGCTGGAAGCACAATACCGTCTGGCCCCGCTCCGTATTGCGTTTGGGCTGGGCACCTTCCCCGCTGTCATAAAAGAAGGACTGGAATTGCTGGGAATTGAAGCAGGTCCGTGCTTTGCTCCCGTTGGACCCCTTAAAACAGAAGAGCGTGAACAGCTCAAAAAGATATTGACTGAAATGGGGTTGTTTCAGGAGGATGCATCATGATGACCAAAGTGCATCGGATTGTAGGTATCATATTCACCCTGCTGGGGCTTTATATCAGCATCTATTCTTTTACCAAGCTGGAAGTCGGCACCATTACTAAGCCCGGGGCTGGATTTTTCACCTTTGTCTGCGGTACGGGCATCTTTATTTCATCTGCAATCTGGCTGTTTCTGAGCTGGAGGAAAAAAGGGGACAGCACTCCTTTTTGGGGAAAAGGCGAGTGGATCAATCTGCTGCTGGCGCTTGTCATTACCTTTGTCTATGCCCTTGTTATGGAACCCTTGGGCTATGCCATTTCTACCGCTTTGTTCATTTTGCTCTGGCAGATCGTAATTGCGCACAGCAAACCGCTGACAATTATTCTGTTCACTGTTTTGGGTACCGGAGCAATGTATTTTCTGTTTGAAAAGCTGCTGTCTGTGCCGCTGCCAAACGGATTATTACCTTGGTAAGGGGGGGGATAAGCATATGGAAACCATTCAGAGTTTACTGGGAGGGTTTGCAGTAGCGCTTTCCGGAATCAATTTGCTATTTGGATTTCTGGGGTGCCTGCTTGGAACCGTGGTCGGCGTTTTACCCGGACTGGGGCCGGCAGCGACCATTTCACTGCTGCTGCCGGTAGTTTATGCCATGAATTCTCCGGCAACCTCACTGATTTTTTTGGCCGGAATTTTCTACGGTTCCATGTATGGCGGCTCCACGACCTCCATTCTGCTGAACCTTCCGGGTGAGGCGGCCTCTGTCGTAACGGCCATAGACGGCCATGAAATGGCCAAAAAAGGAAGAGCCGGAGCGGCGCTTTCCATTGCCGCAATAGGTTCATTTATTGCCGGCACAGTGGGTGTTATCGGCATGAGCTTTATCGGACCCCCGGTCGCTGAGCTTGCGCTGAAATTCGGCGCCCCCGAATATTTTGCGCTGATGGTTCTGGGCCTTTTACTCGCTGTATTTTTAACAAGCGGATCTCCGCTGAAGGGCTGCATTATGCTCTTTTTGGGTATTTTTCTTGCGAATATAGGCATTGATCCGCTCACCGGCCGTGAACGGTTCACCTTTGGTACGCTGGAATTGATGGGCGGCTTTGATTTTGTCACCATCGCCATGGGCATGTTTGGATTGAGTGAGATTTTGCTGACACTGGAGAAAGAAGTAAGCAGTGAATTTGTTACGACAAAAATCGGACGGCTTTGGCCCACCGCTAAGGATTGGATGGAATCCAAGTGGGCCATTATTCGCGGCTCCATCATTGGCTTTTTTGTGGGTGTCATTCCCGGCGGCGGCGCGGTTGTTTCTTCGCTGGTTTCCTATTCGGTGGAAAGAAAGTTTGCCAAACATCCCGAAGAATTCGGAAAGGGTGCCATTGCAGCAGTTGCAGGCCCTGAATCGGCCAACAATGGCGCATCCAGTTCCTCCTTCATTCCGCTGCTCACCCTTGGAATTCCCTGCAACGCTTCTATTGCCATGATCTATGCTGCACTTTTGGTACAGGGCATCACCCCGGGCCCTTTTCTTCTGAATGATCATCCCGATGTATTCTGGGGAGTCATTGCCTCTATGTACATTGGGAATGTGATCCTTGTCATACTCAATCTTCCGCTGGTGGGCGTCTGGGTAAAGCTGCTGAAGATACCATTCGGCATTTTGGCTCCGCTAATCGTTATGATTACTGCGGTGGGCTGCTACAGTCTGGAAAATAATATGTTCAATGTCTTTGCCTTTATTGGATTCGGAATTTTCGGATATATTGTGCGAAAACTTGATTTCGAGCCAGGTCCGCTGCTGATGGCTTTTATCCTGTCACCCCTCATGGAAAACTCGCTGCGGCAATCTTTAATGCTCTCGCAGGGTTCGTTCTCAATATTTTTTACCCGGCCAATTTCAGGCTCCTTTATGGCAACATTCTTTATAGTAATTATCTGGCAGTTTATAAGTAAGTTTAGAAAAAGCAGAAAGAAAGGCCCTGTCAGTTTTTTGTAAAAGTGCGCAGAAATTGCGGATTTTATCTTAAAAAATAGTCTATGATAAGGAGGAAAATCATGAAAAAAGTCATTCCCTTACTGTTGGTAACCATTCTGTTGTCAAGTCTCCTGTTATCGGGCTGCGGCAATAAGCCGGCGCCTGCGGTCTCAAGTTCCGCGCCTTCCCCCTCCGGCTCTGTGCCTGCGGCGCCCGCAACGGGCAGCGAGCCCCCTAAAGAATGGACTCCTGAAAGAGCCATTAACATCATTGTTCCCTACACTGCCGGCGGTTCTTCCGATCTTCTGGGGCGCGCCATTGAAAAGGTTTGGTCCAAATATTGTGAACAGCCTGTACAGATTGTTAACAAGCCCGGCGGCGGAGGCGTGACCGGTTCCGTTTACGTGGCCAATTCCCCTCCGGACGGATACACCCTCGGCCTGGCATACGGCTCAGGCTGCGACATGTCCATGCCTTTCCTGCAGGAGCTTGAATATGACCCGTTTGAAGCACTGGATCCCCTATGCCTGATTTCCATTCATACCGTTATGGTTGGCGTGCCCGAAAATTCTGAGTTTAACTCGCTGGCCGATATGATCAAATGGTCCGATGAGACCGGTAAACCCATTACCGCCGCCAGCTCCACCGCCAATGGTACAGTGGATTTGGTGTTGCAGGGCCTTGCCTATTCGACCGGCGCCAACATCGTTATTATCCCTCATGATGGTACAGCCGGATCAATCACTACTTTGGTAGGCGGACAGACCATGATCGGCGGCGCCCATCCTTCGGATTTCCTGCCCCAATACAAAGCGGAAAGAATCAAGCTGATCGGCGTTGCAACCGATGAAAGGGACAGTTCCATGCCAGATGTTCCCACTCTGAAGGAGCAGGGCGTAGACTTCAGTGCATGGGGTTCCATCAAGGGTGTGTCTGTTCCGAAGAATATGCCCGACAATATCAAAAAATATTATGAAAAACTGTTTAAGCAAATTTGTGAGGATGAAGAATTTATAAAGATTATGAACGATATGGGGCAGCCTGTCATGTATGAGGATATTGAGACCTTCACAAAGACTTTCAAGAACGCATCTGAAGATTATCGTAATCTGATTGACAACCTGGGCTTGACTTATAAAAAGTAATCCCGCTAGAAAAACCCCACCCGTTACCGAAAACAGAGATTTCGAAATCGCTAAATCATAATGACTTCGAAAAGCGGCAGAGTGAT
>DOHN01000090.1:0-301 GCA_003535195.1 Ruminiclostridium sp. | reverse complement strand
ACGAAACATCACTCATGGCGCTAGACCGTTATTGGGCCTTGACTTCTGTCCATATCCTTCCATATTCCCTATTGATCTCATCCCCGGGGTACTCAAAAATTTCACAGTTTTCCAAATCTTCCTCCGTTGGGTAGGCCGCGCGGTCAGCGGTCAGGTCCGGATCAAGCATCTTTATAACCTCGGTGTGTGGCGTAGCATATCCGATATATTCCGCATTATTGAATGCGGTATTTGTTTCACACATAAAGTTGATGAACAGCTCTGCTTCTTTTTGGTGTTTGCTGGTTTTGGGAATGACCAT
>DOHN01000102.1:24028-25939 GCA_003535195.1 Ruminiclostridium sp. | reverse complement strand
GAAAGCGGCTGGAGCCAGCTGGAGGGTCTAAAATTTTAAAATCTTAAAAAACAGCCCTTCTCTTTTAATGGGGAAGGGCTGTTTTATGAGTTACTCATCCCGCAACCGTTCTTTTTGCGGGGAGCCGCTATTGAAATATTCTTTATCCTCTGATAAATTTATTGATAAATGACACCTTGGTATTTAAAGGTTTCAATAAAGTTAAATTAATAAATACTAGTTCTTTAGTTGTATAATGACAAATATGAAAATTATCCGCCATAGGGTAGTTAATGTGTTTATTTCGTTATGGGCAGCGATATGTTTATTACAAGCATGAGGAGAATCATTGAGTTATGGTGACATTGAATGATATTGCCAAAAAAGCGAATGTTTCGAGGGGAACGGTAGACAGAGCGCTGAATAACAGGGGCGGGATCAGTGCAAAGACGAAGCTTAAAATATTAAAAATTGCCGATGAGCTGGGTTACAAAACAAATAATATTGGGAAAGCACTCGCTCTTCAAAAGAGACTGAATTTCGGTGTTGTTATCCCGCAGGATTTTACACCAAGTGATAATATGTTTATGGTTGGGGCGCTGGAAGGCATAAAAAAAGCGGCCCGCACTTACTCCGAATCGGGTATAAATGTTGAAATAAAGCATTTGAACGATCCTAAGGTGGATGAAATAGAAGAGGGCATACGATATTTTATTGACAAAAAAGTAATGGGCATTGTAGTTCTGCCTATATTTGTGGATAAAATTGATCTAAGCGGAATCATCAGTGCCATTAATGAGGCTGTAGAAAAAAATATTTATGTCGTCACGATATATAATGATATTGATAATTCAAAGAGAAATGTATTTGTAGGAACCGACTTTAATAAAGTTGGCAGGGTCGGTGCGGAGTTTCTGTGCAAATTAATAGGAGAAAAAGGGAAAATTGCTGTTTTTAGTGGTTTTGAGAGTAATCCCATGCATACCGTCAAAGTATTGAGCTTTGCTAAAAAAGTTTCTGAAAGCTTTCCTGATGTTAATTTGACAGGCATATACTATAACAACTATGACGAGGAAAAAGCATATAATACATGCCTCAAAATTCTCCGATCCAATCCTGATATTAGGGGAATCGCTGTTTCCTGCGGAGGAATTGCGGGCATCATTAAAGCCTTGAAGGAAGAAAACTGCAGCAGGAAAATAAAGGTATTGATCTTTGATATTACCGCCAAAGCTTTGGAAATGCTCAAAAATGAAGATATTGACGCCATCATCGGTACGAATATTTATGAGCAGGGATATAATTCTGTAAATGTTCTATATGACTTATTTCTAAACAGAATTCATGATCGGCAGAAAATTTACTCGAAGATTGATATCATTTTGAAAGAATGCTTATGAGGTCAAAAAATAAATAGGTCGGTTTTCCCGGGAAATAATCGAGCTGCCCGTCCCATTGCTATACTCGACCCGAGGCCTGCTTGCGAAATATTAGGAGAACCCAGGGCTATTTTTTGCCGCTCATGAGGCTGTCCTCCGTAAGTAGAGAAAGTTTACGCATCCGCTCATTGACCATATCCCACATGCAAAAGGGGAGATGGTCCCCGTGACCTCTGTGCAGAATAACACATTCATAGCAATTCCCATGGTGCCGGCAGCTCTCGGGGCAAGGGCAGTGGTCTTCGCCGCTTTCCCGAACCTGCCTTAAGAATTCCATTTTGACCTTATCGCCCTCCTGGTTCTTGCCCTGCCGGTGTAGTTCCAGTTCCAATTTGGATAAATCGTTTCCGTCGATCTTCATGGAAAGGCCCCCTTATGATATCTATTTAGAAAATTATAACATGTCGCATAGGCATGTTTCAATGATCTCGGCCCCCGTTCGAAATCTTCAATCCGTAATTTTTAGCGGCAGAGTGATGTTTTGTGCGCCCTC
>DOHN01000102.1:0-23847 GCA_003535195.1 Ruminiclostridium sp. | reverse complement strand
ACGCACTGAAACATCACTCTGCCGCTTTTCAAAGTCATTATGATCGCTAAATAGAAACAGTGATCCCTATTTTTTTCAAAACCTGACCGACACTTGAAACGCTTTATGGCAGCGGGGGCATTCTACCGTATGCTTTCCCTTCTTCTTGGGCAGCCGAAGGGAGGCTTTGCAGTGGGGGCAGGTACGGTAGCGGTTTGTCCTGATTTCCCTGATTTTACGTACTGTCAGCATCACTTTTGCTTTGACAGGGTTATAGATTCTCAGGAATTTTTGGTTTTCCAGCTGTCTTTTGTAAATATTCCGGGAAAATGATCTGATAACCATGAGAATCAGCAGGGACCATACCAGAATATTCAAAAGAGGTATCCGCAGGAATGAATTGAGAATCATCAAGAGGATACATAATACGGTCATTGCATAGTATAGTTGATCGGCGCCATATCTGCCCGACATAAATCGAATGAGTTTATATCTGAATTTTTCCAATCCCTCACCCTCCAATTTTTATCTCTTTTCTGCATTATACCCTGTTTAAACCCTGGAATAAAGTATATAATGCTGAAATTAAAAATGCAAAAAACGATCTGGAACTATTTGTTTCAGACCGTTTTGAGTAGATTATTGCCGAAATTTTATTTCAGGTTATTAGTAATTTTATACGCTGCCTTTTTTTCGGTGAGCCAGTTGGTATATGTGGTATTCAGCTGCTGCTCTTTCAGAACATCTTCTATTTCAGTCCGGCTTTCTTCAAGATTGGCTTCCTTGGCTTCTTTTTTATCGGTTACTTTAATGATGTGATAGCCGAAGTCTGTTTTGACAGGCTCGCTGATCTCACCGACTTTCATGGAGAATGCGACGGTTTCAAAAGCTTCCACCATCTTGCCCTTCCCGAAGAATCCTAATTCTCCGCCGTTTTGTGCATTTTCTTTATCAGTGGAATATTCAGCGGCAAGTGCGGCGAAATCACCGCCTTCATTAAGTTTTTGCTTTACTTCCTTGGCAGTTGCTTCATCGGCCACTAAAATATGGCTTGCTTTTACCTGTTCAGGTTGGGCAAAGCTTTCCTTGTTTTCTTCAAAATAGGTGCTGATCTGTTCATCGGTGATTGTTATAAGGGGATCCATTAATTTGGAAATTTCAAGATAGTTTTTCAAATCCTCCTTCATGGCGTCCATAGTAATACCTGACATCTGCAATTGCTGGTTAAAGGTCTCTGTTCCGCCGTAGGCTTCGGCCATTTTATCCAACTCTGCCTGTATTTCTTCATCGGTAACAGTGATATTGTCCTTTTCGGCTTCCATTTTAACGATTTTTTTCGCTATCATGCTGTCCAGAACCGAAGGCCCGTAATATTCTACGAGAGTATTATATAGGTCGTTCTTTGTGATTTTTTCGCTGTTCACTTTGGCAACCACTGGATTATTACCCGTGAAAGTAACAATTAACGCAACTACTGCAATAATCAAGAGGGCCGCAAGGATTATTGGAACTACATTGTTTTTAAGAGATTCTTTCATTATTTTGCTCCTTTTATATTCAGAATGAAATTATAGTTACTATTTAATCATATTAGGCAAATATGTACAAGTTATGAATAGCGTATTAATTTGATGTAAATCTTTAATGGAATTATTCCCCACTTTGGTCTTCTGTATAACGAAGGGAGAAACAGGAGAAGAATAAATTCAACTTTATATTTGAGAGGGTCAATATTTTGAATACCGGAGAAAAACCTGGCAAAATACTGATTATACTTAATAGAGTTCCTGTTTTCCTCCTATCGGCTTTTTTAGTATGTATCCTGAGTGCTTCCCTGTTTATACGCGCCGAATTTTGCTGGTACAGGCATGGCGATAATCCCGCTTGGATCGATCAGGACATTTTTTTTCTTGTGCTTACCGCCTTTTTATTGTTATGCGTTTTTTTTCTGGTTTACAAGCTGGGAGAAAGGCTTGAAAAATATAACCGGAAGCAGGTTATCCTGGCTGTTCTTTACAGCTCGGCTGTGCTTCAGCTGTTCTATATTCTGCTCCTTCCAGCCAAGCAGTTTGCGGACCAGGAAACGGTCAATCTGCTGGCTGTGAAGCTCATCAAAGGCGGCTACGCTGCATTTAATAGAGGGGGATACCTTTACCAGTACCCCAACAATGTAGGAATAACATTGTTTTTGTCTATGATGTATAAAATTTTCCCCCATACGCTTTTGGTGCCGAAACTTATAAATGTCGCTTTTTCTACTGCTACCGCATTTTTTATATTCAGAATATATGAGGAATTATGCCGGCCAAAAGCCGGTAAAGCTTATGGAATTCTGATATTTTCCGGGGTTTATCCGCCCATGATACTGCTCAATAACCTTGCCTATAACGATGTCTATGCCACTGCTCTGTTTGCCGGATTTGTCTATTGCTCGATCCGATATTTAAAGACCAAAAAGGCGGTACATCTGGTGCCGGCCGGCTTATTTGTGACGGCGGGAAATTTTCTGAGGCAGCTGGGAGTTATATTTCTATTGGCTGTAACCCTTTATTTTATCATCCAGAGAGTAAACCTGATAAAGATATTGGCTTTTTTTGCCGCCATGCTGTTCATGCTGAATCTCCCCTTATCCATTGTTAATGCCTATTTTTTGCATACAAATAAAATTTCCGAGCCGGTGGGCAAAAATTCTATTCCTATCCATATGTGGATTCATATTGGCATGAATGAGGAAAAGATGGGGTATTGGGATAATTCGCGTTCTTATAATGTTTATACCCACCAGGGGCAATGGAACAAAGCCATAAGCGCAAAGTTCTATTCAGAGATGATCCGCAGGAATATTAAAGAAAAAGGACCGAAAAGGATTGCCAGTGTTTATTTAAAGAAAAATATCTGGTTATGGTCCGAGGGAACCTACCAGGCGGAATATTACGGCATAGGCTCCCGGGGCTATTTGTATTCCACTTTTGCAACCCGGTACGTGCAATATAATACCGGGCTTCGGGATGCTGTCCGGTGGGTCCTGCATGTGACCAACCTGCTGATGCTGAGCCTGATCTGCGTCGGACTTTTTCACTCCATATTTAAAAAGTATTCCTATGCCCTCATTTTTCCGGCTATTATTTTACTGGGCTTTATAGGCTTTTATACCCTTTGGGAGATTAAACCCCGCTATATTTATCCGATTTATCCTTATCTGATCCTCATGTCCTATCATGGCTTGAGAATTTTCGCCGGCAAAGCAGGAAATAGAAGAACCCAAAACGATATTGATAATTCCTAGCTAAAAACTGTCTGTACCAGCACCATGTAGGCCATGGTGCCCCCAGCGATGCTTAAGAGAATATTTTTTCTCCAGAGGTAGAGAAATACCACGCAAATGATGCCAATGGCCTCAGGTATACCAAAAGGGCTTGAAATAAGTGAAATGCCCTTTAAGCAATAGACCACCAAAAAACCCATTAATGCATAGGGGAGGACTTGTCCCAGATAGACGATATATTTGGGGGTTTCCCTGTTGTCGGGGAACAGAGCAAAGGGCAAAGCCCTGGTCAGTATGGTGGCGGCCGCAATCACCAAAACGGTGATAAGTGATTGGTGCGAAGTGAGTGTCATGTTTGCGCCTCCGTTTCTATGTGCTTTTTAAATACCGTCAGAACCAGTGTTATTAAACCCATGGCGGGAATGATGAAATGATCCGGCCCGAATATCAAAAGACAGGTCACTGATACAGCTATGCCGATGGCGGCGGGAGCGTGTTTTTTTTGTGATTGCCACTGGCTGACAAAAATGACCACGAACAAAGCCGTCATCACAAAGTCGATGCCTTTGGCATTAAAGGTGAACACGGCCCCCAACAGAGCCCCTGCCGCAGACCCGGCCACCCAGTAAAATTGATTCAAAATGGTGACGGAAAACATAAACCCGTTTTTGTCCATACTTTCCGGAGGCTCAGCAGAGCAAAGAATGGAGTAGGTTTCATCGGTCAGGCCGAAAATAAGGTAGGGCTTTTTATTGCCGGTCCCTTTAAATTTGCCCAGCATGGAAAGCCCGTAGAATAAATGCCGGGCGTTTACCATCAGCGTTATTAAAAAAGCATTGAGAGGATTGAAAGCCAGGGTCAAAAGATTGACCGCCACAAATTGCATGGAACCCGCATATATAAATATGCTCATTAAAACAGCCCAGCCGAAATGGTAGCCCTTGCTGTTCAGCAATATGCCGAATGCCATGCCGAGAAACAAATATCCCGTCATAATGGGAATGGTATAAGGAAATGCGGCCTTCAGTCCTTTGGTTTTTTGCTGCAATGTAAAATGAACTCTCCATTCCAATGTTTTTCAACATATTGTAGCATAAAATATCAGTCAGTAAATCATAATTTTTAGTCATGAATAGGAAGGATATGGTCTTTTATATTAAATTTCTGTGATAAAATAGAGATACTCATCTCCGGATAAAAGACTATGAGCCCAATGGATGGGTAAAATTTAAAGAAAACTACAAAAATGCAGACAATGAAGGAAAAAGTATGGAAGCAAAAAAAATTTCAGATTCAATTGTTGAAATGAGAGAATTGGTTCTTCCCAATGATACCAATATGTTGGGAAATCTGCTTGGAGGACGTTTGCTGCACTGGGCCGATATCGCGGGTGCTATGGCAGCCTCCAGGCATGCCCAGTCCATCGTGGCCACAGCCGTTATTGACAGTGTGGAGTTCAGCCAGCCGGTGCATGTAGGCGAGATGATCGTTCTGAAAGCAAGGCTTACATGGGTGGGGAGGACCTCCATGGAAGTTCTGGTGGAAGCTTATTCTGAAAATTACTTGACGGGGAAGACCAAATTAACCAATAAAGCCTATCTCACTTTTGTTGCCCTGGATCAGAACGGCAAGCCTCACCCTGTTCCGGGCCTGATTCTTGAGACCGAGGAGGAGCGCTGCGAAAATGAGAAGGCTGCTAAACGCCGAGAGGTTCGTCTTTCAAGACGGGTTTGTTGACAATAAACGACTGAATATATACAATTATTTTGATGGATGACTGGGCCATAAAAGCCTATTAATGAATGAATTGAAACATCCGACAGGAGTGAAGCATGATGCTGACGCAAGCACCAAAAGGAACCAAGGATATATTGCCTGAAGATATATATCGATGGAATTATGTAGAAAAAGTGTTTGCCGATATTTGCAAGGTATTCGGCTACAAAGAAATCCGTATTCCGGTATTTGAACATACGGAGCTCTTTCAGCGCGGTGTGGGGGATACCACGGATATCGTTCAAAAGGAAATGTACACCTTCCAGGATAAGGGGGGACGCAGTATCACTCTCCGGCCCGAAGGGACGGCAGGGGTTGTTCGGAGCTTTATTGAGCACGGCATGTCTTCCCAGCCCCAGCCGGTAAAGCTTTTTTATCAGATCACAGCCTATCGTTATGAAAATGTTCAAAAAGGCCGTTACCGCGAGTTTAATCAATTCGGCGTGGAGCTTTTGGGCGCCGCTGATCCGGCTGCCGATGTTGAAATTATCTCTATTCTTTCACTGTTTTTTGAAAAGCTGGGCATTAAAAATCTTGTTTTGAACCTGAACAGTATCGGATGCCCGGAATGCAGAAGCAAATACAATGAAAAGCTAAAAGAATTTCTCAAAGACAGGATCGGCCATATGTGCGATACCTGCAAGGAGCGGTATAACAGAAACCCCATGCGCGTACTGGATTGCAAGGAAGAATCCTGCAGGAAACAAATCATTGATGCCCCGGCCCTTCTGGATAATATTTGCGACGAGTGCAGAATGCATTTTGAGGCGGTGATCGGTAAGCTGGAGGCCATCGGCATCCCTTATACCATTGACAAAAATATTGTCAGAGGTCTAGATTACTATACCAAGACCGTTTTTGAGTTTGTTTCCAAAAATATAGGAAGCCAAGGCACTGTTTGCGGCGGCGGGCGATACGACGGATTAGTGCAGGAATGCGGCGGAGCGCCGGCACCCGGCATCGGCTTTGCACTGGGCGTGGAACGCCTTCTTTTGGAGCTTCAAAGCCAGGGCATAGAGATTCCTAAGCCCGAACCCTCGGATATTTATATCGGGGCTATTGGAGAAAAGGCCGCTTTAGCTTGTGAAAGGCTTGCATGGGAACTCCGAAAAAATAATATAACATGTGTGAAGGATATTATGGGCCGGAGCGTTAAAGCGCAGATGAAATATGCCGATAAGCTTGGAGTTCGCTATACACTGTTTTTGGGCGATAATGAAATTGAAAGCAACAGGGCTCAGCTGAAGGATATGGCCACCGGCGAGGCAAAGGATATAAGCCTTGATACGCTGATAGACCGATTGGTTAAAAATAAAATATAAAAATACCTGGAGGGTTTAATATATGGAAAATATACAGGGCATGAAGAGAACTCATCGCTGTGCGGAGCTCACCGCCAATGACGTCGGAAAAGAAGTTGTTCTGATGGGATGGGTTCAAAAGAGAAGAGATCTGGGTGCTCTTGTCTTTGTTACGTTAAGAGACAGAAGCGGAATCATCCAGGTGGTTTTTAACAGTGAACTGGATTCCAAACTTCATGAAAAGGCAATACTGGTCAGAAGCGAGTATGTTTTGGCCGTCCGGGGCACCCTTCAGCTCAGAAGCCCCGAGGCAATCAATAGAAATATGCCTACAGGCGAATTGGAGGTTATTGCATCGGAACTCCGGATTCTAAGCAAAAGCGAAACCCCGCCCTTTCATATTGAAGAGGACTCGGGAGCCAATGAGATGCTGAGGCTGAAATACCGCTATCTGGATTTAAGAAGACCGGATCTCCAAAGAAAAATTATGCTCCGTCACAGGGTGGCTAAGCTGGCCCGTGATTACTATGATGAGAACGGATTTCTTGAGATCGAGACCCCGGTCCTCACGAAGAGCACGCCTGAAGGTGCCCGGGATTACCTGGTCCCCAGCCGTGTGCATCCAGGGAAGTTTTATGCGCTGCCTCAATCTCCTCAGCTTTTCAAGCAGCTTTTGATGGTATCGGGCTATGATCGTTATATGCAGATCACCAAATGCTTCAGGGACGAGGACTTAAGAGCGGACCGCCAGCCAGAATTTACACAGATTGACTTGGAAATGAGTTTTGTGGATGTGGAGGACGTTATCGGCGTCAATGAAGGCTTTATACAGAAGGTCTTTAAGGAGATTCTCCAGATTGATATT
Source organism: Ruminiclostridium sp. (assembly GCA_003535195.1). Taxonomy (GTDB): domain Bacteria; phylum Bacillota; class Clostridia; order DSM-8532; family DSM-8532; genus DTU059. The sequence continues at coordinate 16,661 of DOHN01000102.1, read as the reverse complement.
CCAACGCCGTTTAAGCGACTGCCCTATCAAGAGGCCATGTCCCGGTTCGGTTCAGACAAGCCGGATACCCGTTTTGGCCTGGAGCTTGTGGATGTTTCAGAGATAGCCGGAAAAACTGGATTTAAAGTATTTCAGGATGCCGTTTCCGGCGGTGGAAGCGTGCGTGCCGTCAATGCAAAGGGCGCCGGAAAATCCTTCTCCAGAAAAGAAATCGACGCACTGGGCGAACTGGTAAAAACCTATAGAGCCAAAGGTCTTGCATGGATCAATGTGACCGGGGAGGGCATTAAATCTCCCATCGCCAAATTCCTTACAGCGGGGGAGCAATCGGCCGTTCTGCAGCGCATGGAGGCTGAGAAGGGTGATCTTCTGCTGTTTGTGGCAGATAAAAACAATGATGTGGTAGTTGACAGTCTTGGACACCTGAGGCTGGAGCTTGGCGAGAGGCTCGGTCTCATTGATCACAATCGGTATGATATCCTGTGGGTTACCGAGTTCCCGCTTCTCGAGCGGAATGAGGAGGAAAACCGCTGGGTGGCCAAGCACCATCCCTTTACTTCGCCCATGGATGAAGATATACAATACTTGGATTCCGACCCGGGAAGGGCTCGGGCAAAGGCTTATGATATTGTCATCAACGGTTATGAGGCCGGCGGCGGAAGCATACGAATTCATAGCCAGGAGCTTCAGACCAAGATGTTCAATGTCATTGGCCTATCCACTGAGCAGGCACAGGATCGATTCGGTTTCCTTTTGGAAGCCTTTAAATACGGAACCCCGCCCCACGGCGGCCTGGCTTTTGGCCTGGACAGACTGATTATGCTCCTTGCAAAAACCGATAATATTAAAGAGGTTATTGCATTCCCCAAGGTTCAGAACGCCTCGGATCTGATGAGCAACGCCCCGGATTTTGTAGATGATAAGCAGCTTCAGGAGCTGAATATCGAAACGGTGGAACCAAAGTGAATAAGCATGATTTAAAAAATCTTTTGGACTGGGTGCTCCATATTGTTCTGGCCATAGCACTGGGATTATTGATCACTGTGTTTTTGGGACGGCTTACGGTAGTGGATGGAAATTCTATGAATTCCACCCTTCAAAATGGGGATGTCATCATTATCGAAGCCGTCACCCCACGCTTTGGCACTATTCAATCCGGTGATATTGTAGTTCTTAAAATTCCGGAGCTTTTGGAAAACCGGAAAAAATATGCCATCAAAAGGGTAATCGCTACAGAGAATGAGCATGTGGAAATCCGTGACGGAAAGGTTTTTATAGACGGATCAGAGCTTTCGGAGCCGTACGTCAGTGCCGGTGCCGGCGAGACTGCGGTTGAGAACTCTTTATATGCGGATATAACCGTTCCTGAAGGCTGTATCTATGTCCTGGGCGATAACAGAATCCCCGACAAAAGCCGTGACAGCAGAGCTTTTGGCCCGGTAAGCACCGACCGGATATTGGGGAAGAGCTGGATCAGGATTTTTCCGTTCAGCAATGCGGGATATGTCCGTTAAATTTTGAAGCATTGGATTATACTTTCAGCATACAGGGAGTTCCGGCATAAGGGGCTTTCCCGGCATGCGTTTTAACTGCTTAAGCACCGCGGCATAAAAAGCAGCGGCGCTGCCGACTATAGATACGAAAGGAAGTACCTCATGGATAAAGACGTTCTCAAGAAGTCGCCGCTTTGCGAGGCGTTTAAAAATGTTATTGAAAAAGAAAAACTGGAAAAGACTTTTGCAAGTGCTTTTATTGATAATCTCTGCTATTACAAATCCGATCAAAAGATAGATCTTCATATTGAATGCTATGACAGCGTCATGCCGGACCAGATTACACAGCTTGAGCGGGCTATTTCAAAACATTTTTCAGTTCAGGTTAATATCGTGCCGGGCTTCAAATGCCCGCTGACCGAGGAGCCCCAGGGCTGGCGCCAGGAATTTCTCTTAGATAGAATCAAATCTGAAAAGCCGCATATGCTGGATTTTTTTGAAGGGGCCCAGTTTAAGCTCTCGGGAAGAAAGCTTTCGGTATATTTAAAGAACCAGTCCTCGGCTATTCTTTCGTCGGCGGGCGTGGGTCAATGCCTGGAACAGGCCATGGGAGAGCTTTTTAATCATGAAGCCAGGGTCGTCTTTATAGATGCTCCGGCTACCGGGAAAGTAGTGGACTATATTGCTAAAAAGCAGCAGGTCGAAGCCCGTGCCGTTGCTGAAATGATGGCTTCGAACCCTGTTCCGGTACCCCAAAAAAGTGTCGGAGATTCCGGCAAACCTTATAAGCCGGCTCCATATAAAGGGGATAACGGCTCCTCCAAATACAGATCCCAGAAAAAGGAGAAGGATCCCAATCTTATTTTTGGCCGGGGTATCAGAGGCCAGGTCATGAAAATGGATCAGGTCGATGTGAATTCCGGTTTTGTCGCCATTGAAGGCCAGATTTTAAAGACCGATCAAAGACAGCTGAAATCCGGAAGGATTTTGGTCATGTTCGATATAACCGATTATTCCTCCTCCCTTACCTGCAAGCTTTTTCCCAGGGAGGAAGAGCTTCCCGTCATCGCCGAAAAAATCGTAAAGGGCCAAAATATCCGGCTTGACGGTGAGGCCCAGTATGATATGTTCTCAAAGGAGCTTGTTGTGCTGGCACGGGATATTCTGCTGATAGAAAGCAAGACGGAGAAAAAGCGTACCGACAATGCTCCCGTGAAGCGGGTTGAACTCCATTTGCATACACAGATGAGCCAGCTGGACGCCATCACCAGTGCGAAGGATCTCATCAGCCGGGCTGCCGGCTGGGGCCATACCGCGGTTGCCATTACGGATCATGGTGTGGTGCAGGCCTATCCCGAAGCCCAAAACACTGTGGGTGACCTGAAAAAGAAGAAAAACCAGGAAATCAAAATTCTATATGGCATGGAAGCCTATTTTATTGCCAATGAGAGATTTAACGGGAAGGGCGAGCTGGACTATAAGCATTGTGACACCTACCATGCCGTCATTCTGGTAAAAAATCAGGTGGGCCTTAAAAACCTGTATCGCATTGTTTCTGAAAGCCACTTAAATTATTTTTATAAAAGGCCAAGGGTTCCCAAATCCCTCTTTGAAAAATACAGGGAAGGACTTATCATCGGAAGCGCCTGCGAGGCCGGCGAGCTTTTCCGCGCCATGTTAAACGGGGCGTCTCAGGAGGAAATGGACCGTATCGGCTCCTATTATGACTACCTGGAGATCCAGCCCATCGGCAATAATAATTTCCTCGTCCGTGAAGGCCTTGTCGCCGACGAAGAGGGGCTTAAAGACCTGAACCGCCGTATTGTAGCGCTTGGGGAGCGCCTCAATAAGCCGGTAGTGGCCACCTGCGACGTGCATTTCCTGGATCCCGACGATGCCATCTACAGGGAAATTTTACAGACGGGCCAGGGCTATAAGGATGCCTCCTTCCAGGCTCCTATCTATTTCAGGACCACCGAGGAAATGCTGGGCGAGTTTTCTTATCTTGGTGAAGAAAAGGCTTATGAGGTGGTCGTTGCCAACACCAATAAAATTGCCGATGAAATAGAAGTGGTTCAGCCCATTCCCAGCGGAACCTACCCTCCTCATATCGACGGGGCCGAGGAGGATATCAAGAAAATGAGCGAATCAAAGGTCCGGGAGCTTTATGGAGATCCGCTGCCTGAGATCGTCCGGCTGCGTGTTGAAAAGGAATTGAATTCCATTATCAAAAACGGTTTCTCGGTCATGTACATCATTGCGCAAAAGCTGGTTAATAAATCCCTCAGCGACGGTTATCTGGTAGGTTCCAGAGGTTCGGTGGGCTCCAGCTTTGTGGCATATCTCATTGGAATCACCGAAGTAAACTCGCTGCCGGCCCATTACCGGTGCGGCAAATGCAAGTATTCGGAGTTTTTTGATAAGGATGCCACTGTATCCTGCGGTTTCGACCTGCCTGAAAAGGTTTGTCCGGTATGCGGGGAACCGCTCATCAAAGACGGATATGATATTCCCTTTGAGACATTCCTGGGCTTTGACGGGGATAAGGAACCCGATATCGACTTGAACTTTTCGGGAGAATATCAGGCCAAGGCCCATAAATACACCGAAGAGCTTTTCGGGACGGGCTATACCTTTAAGGCAGGAACCATTGCCACCATTGCCGAGAAAACGGCCTATGGCTTTGTCAAAAAATATATGGAAGAAAAGAATATTATCGGCACCCGGGCTGAAACCGAACGCCTGGCAGCGGGCTGCACCGGCATCAAAAGAACGACGGGCCAGCATCCCGGCGGTGTCATGGTCTGTCCCCATCACAAGGACATATATGACTTTACACCCATCCAGCGGCCAGCCGATGACACCAGTTCGGAAATAACGACCACCCACTTTGATTATCACTCCATCAGCGGCCGTATTCTGAAGCTGGATATTCTGGGCCATGATGATCCCACGGTGATCCGTATGCTGGAGGACCTGACCGGTATTGATGCCCAAACCATACCCATCGGTGAGAAGAAGACCATGGGCATCTTTTCCGGCACCGAGCCGTTGGGTGTCAAACCGGAGGATATTAACAGCCTGGTGGGAACCTACGGTGTGCCCGAATTCGGCACCAAGTTTGTGCGGCAGATGCTGGTGGATACCATGCCCAAGACTTTCGCAGAGCTCATGCGTATTTCGGGCTTGTCCCACGGGACCGATGTCTGGATCAATAATGCCCAGGAACTGGTGGAAGCGGGAACCGTAACGCTTAAAGAGGTCATTTCCACCCGTGACGATATTATGCTTTATCTCATTCAGAGGGGACTGCCGCCTTTAACATCCTTTAAGATCATGGAAAGTGTCCGTAAGGGAAAAGGCCTCAGCCCTGAAAATGAGGCCTTGATGCGTGAGAACAACGTTCCCGACTGGTATATCGATTCCTGCAAGAAGATCAAGTATATGTTTCCTAAGGCCCATGCGGCGGCCTATGTCATGATGGCCTTCCGCATTGCCTGGTTCAAGGTGTATTATCCGGAAGCTTTTTACTGTACATATTTCTCGGTAAGGGCGGACTCTTTTGATGCAAACATTGTTTCAAAAGGCCTGGATGCAGTAAAGAGAGCCATTGAAGAAATCGAGCATAAAGGAAACGCCGCCACTGCCAAAGAAAAGGATTTGCAGACCATTTTGGAGGTGGCGCAGGAAATGTATGTCCGGGGAATTAAATGTCTGCCGGTGGACTTATACAAGTCCGAAGCCACAAAATTCACCATAACCGAAGAGGGCATTCTTCCGCCGTTTACAGCCCTGCAGGGCTTGGGAGCGGCCGCTGCCAATAATATAGTGGCAGCCAGAGGCAAAGGCGGAGAGTTTATTTCCATTGAGGATGTAAAGATGCGTTCCGGCGTTTCAAAGGCGGTCATCGAAATCCTTGAGAACCACGGCGCTTTTAAGGGACTGGATCAAAGCAGTCAGCTGTGCCTGTTTTAAAGGCGGAGGCGGGCTCGTATTGCCCTTATTGTGGATACAACAAGGTTACCGGGCCCCATTCGAAATCTCCAACTCATAATTCAGCGCCATGAGTGATGTTTTGTGCGCCCTTTAAGAAAATCCGTCCGGGATTTTATCCGGTAGCTCCGCCTGTGAATGAGTATAAAGAAAAGGGTATATAATTGATAAAATAATTATGGTTGAAAGGCTGTGTGTTTTATGAAGGATATGATGAAAAAGCTCGCAGAGACAGTGGACTTTTTGAAAGGTAAAATTGGTTTTATCCCTGAGATTGCCATTATACTTGGCTCGGGCTTAAGTAAGCTGGCCGACTTCATTGAGGACACTCAGGAGATCGCTTATGAGGATATCCCAAATTTTCCTGAAACCACCGTGGCCGGCCATGAGGGCAAACTGATTTTCGGTACTCTTAAAGGGCGGAAAGTGGTTGCCATGAAAGGCCGGTTCCATTTCTATGAGGGAAATGATATGGGGGTTGTGGTATATCCCATCCGCGTATTTAAATCCATGGGCATCGAAAACCTTATTGTTACAAATGCAGCCGGGGGTGTCAATATGGATTTCAAACCGGGAGATTTGATGCTTATCAGCGATCATATCAGTCTGTTCTGCGATAACCCCCTGCGGGGCAAAAACCCGGATGGCTTAGGACCCCGCTTTCCCGATATGTCCCAGGCCTATGACAAAGGACTTCAGCAGCTTGCCCGGGCTTCTGCCGAAGAGCTGGAAATTGATTTAAAAACAGGCATCTATTCCTACTGCAAAGGCCCTTCCTATGAATCCCCCGCAGAAATTAGGAGCCTTCGGATGTTGGGAGCCGATGCGGTGGGCATGTCGACGGTGCCGGAGGTTATTACGGCAAGGCACATGGGCATGCGTGTGCTGGGCATCTCCTGCATCACCAATATGGCGGCCGGTATTTTGGACCAGCCTTTAAACCATGCAGAGGTCATGGAGACCGGCAGGCAGGTTGAAAAGAAGTTCTCAAGCCTTATCAGCAGGATTGTTGAGAACTGGTGATCCTGACAATTGGAGAATATAGCCAGACATCACCCGGCAGAACAAGCTTGCGGCCGGCACTGCAAAGAAGATTAAAGGAAGCAAGGTTTTTCACCCTGCTTCCTTGTTTTTTAGCTTCGGATACCGGATATGATTCGGTCTATGTCATGGGACTGGCTCAAAAGGGAGTTGGTGCTCATGACGATCTCTTCTGATTTGGACACCGTTTCCTGTGCTGAAGTGAATATATGCTCGATATGGCTGTTGGCATTGGCGATGGACTTATCTACATCGGAACTGGCTTTTTTTATGGATTCAATGGCCCCGAGGGAAAATTCCTGATTCAAATTAGCTTCTTCAACAGCTTTCTGGGAGTTTTGAGCAAGCTTTCTGATCTCCTCGGCAACCACTGAAAAGCCCTTCCCCTGTTCTCCAGCCCGCGCGGCTTCAATGGAGGCGTTTAAAGCCAGCATATTGGTCTGATCCGCCACCTCAATGATGATATTCGACATATTGACGTACGTAGAAATAGCCTTCTCCACCGAAGCCAGGGATTTTATCATCAGTGCGGAGAGATCCTTTATTTCTGATAACCCGTTTACTAAATCGCCCATTGCCTGAGTATTGGTTTCATTATTCTGAGTAATCTCTGAAATATTGTCCCGGATCATGGCAAAAGCATGGAGCGTTTTTTTCGCATATTCTCCAAGATCCCGGGAAAGGACGGTATTTTTAGAAAGCAGTTCATTGGTTCCCTGATAAGCTTGCATATATGCGCCATGCTCATCTTTAATGTCCTGCTTGGCCTTTTCTATGCAATTGTTTTCGGTATTGATTCCCTTGGCAATCTTCTCCGCCATTTTGCGGCAGGTCATGGATCCGCAGGCAAAACAGTTCTGCTCCCGCTGTTCGCTGCTGAATTTTTTGAGTCTGATAAAAGCTTTTTCAATATCATCTTCAGTGATATGGATTTCATCAACTTTGTCTGCTTTATAACTGCGAATAAAGTCGTTCAGCTTTAAAAGGCGGTCGAACTTTGCAAATAGCTTTGTCATCTGTGCAAGCAAAGTTTTGTGATACTTGTTCTGGGCATTTTTCCGGACATCGTCCATGATCTTGTTGACCTCGAACTGGGAAGTCTCAACGCTGCAGGCCGAACCGAAATTACAGCCCTGATCGCAGTTGAGGACGTCAAAAATTGCAGGAAGGTCTTTTAAAGCCTGTGTGGAATATTCATCAAGGGCACTGTAGACCATCGATGGACCTTCTGCCTTATCGATTCTCAGGCTGTTGCCTAAATAAAACTGGATATTTTCTTTTAATCCTCCGGGCATTGGGTAAATACCGCCGAGAGAGGCTTCGATATCATCAAATGAACCGTTTTCTTTAGGCAAAACAACCTTGTTTTTAACAAGGTATTCCTTCACTTTTGAAAAGGTTATATTATACTGAACTAGACCGGTATCATCAAATTCATCGCCTTTTGCGATACAGGGCGACAAAGCGGCGATTTTACCGGTAATACCCTTGTTATTTTTCATGTATATGGCCGTGCAGAGCATGGGACTCTGGATCGGCGACAGATTTTTCAGAATTTCTGTTCTGTAGTGCGTGATGTAATTGACTATAACCGGGCAGGGCTGGGTGATAAGGGCCGGAGGATTGTATTTTTTGATGTACCTGATGTGAGCCCAGGTGCATATGTCGGCCCCCAATGAGACATCATAGATATATTCCACGCCGAGCTTTCTCAGATAAGACAGAAGTCTTCTCAGATCATCCCCATAACAGGCCCGGCTCGAAGGGGCCACGATGACAGAGATCTTCTCTCCCTTTTTGAGATCAGAAAAAAACTTCACGGTATCATCTTCATAATACCGGGCTCCATGCTGGCAGGCTTTGATGCAGGCTCCGCAATGGATACACTTGGATGGGTCAATTCGGATTTTGTTGTTTTCGTCCTCGCAATAAGCGATGTTTGCCTCTGCTACCGGACATACGCGAATGCACCTGTTGCAGCCCTGGCAAAGGGAAGGGTCACTTCTAATTAATTCTCTCATAATTCCACACTCCTGATTGTATACCCTATCGTTGAAGACAGATACAGATAAGGTTATAATCAGTTTATCGGCAGATAAGCAAAATGTTTTGGAGGATAAACAATGGATTGTTTAATACGGGATATAAAATTGGCTGAATCAGGGCGGCAGAAGATCGCCTGGGTGAAGCGGAATATGCCTATTTTGTCAGGACTTGAGGAGGAGTTTCAACGGACACGGCCTTTTGAGGGGGTCAAAATCTCACTTTCGGTTCATCTAGAGGCAAAAACGGCTTACCTCTCTAAGGTTTTTGCATCGGGCGGCGCCCAAATGTCGGTTACCGGCAGCAATCCCCTTTCTACCCAGGATGATGTAGCGGCAAGTCTTGCAGCAGACGGAATCCCGGTATTCGCCTGGTATGGTTCCACCCCCGAGGAATATGAAAAGCATATTGAAATGACATTGCGGCATGGCCCCAATATCATCATTGACGACGGCGGCGACCTGATCTCGGCGCTCCATACAAAAATGACGCACCTGATACCCGGAGTCTGGGGCGGCTGTGAAGAAACAACCACCGGCATCATAAGACTGAAAGCAATGGAGCGGGACGGGGCCCTGAAAGTGCCCATGATGGCCGTTAATGATGCCCTGTGCAAGCACCTTTTTGATAACAGGTACGGTACGGGGCAATCAGTCTGGGATGGCATCAACCGCACCACCAATCTCATAGTGGCCGGCAAAACCGTTATTGTGGCAGGCTATGGCTGGTGCGGCAAGGGCGTGGCCATGCGGGCAAAGGGCTTAGGTGCTAAAGTTATTGTCACTGAAATTGATCCCGTAAAGGCCATTGAGGCGATTATGGATGGTTTTTCGGTAATGACCATGGAAGAAGCGGCTCCCCTGGGCGACCTGTTTATCACAGTCACCGGCTGTGACCGCGTCATACACAGCGGTCATTTTGAAAAAATGAAGGATGGCGCCATACTCTGCAATGCAGGCCATTTTAATGTGGAGATCAGCATCCCGGAGCTGGAAAGCCTGTCAAAGGATATCTGTGAATACCGTAAAAACATCATGGGGTATACCCTGACCGATGGCCGAATTCTTTACCTTTTAGGCGAAGGCCGCCTGGTTAATTTAGCCTGCGGCGACGGGCACCCGGCCGAGATCATGGATATGAGCTTTGCCGTACAGGCCATGGGCGCCCTCTATATTATGGAGAACAGGGGCAAGCTCCCGCCAAAAGTGTTCAATATTCCTGCGAGCATTGACCAGAAAATTGCTGCCCGGAAGCTGGAGAGCTTAGGTCTCCGGATCGACAGCCTGACAGAGGAGCAGAAAAAATATCTTGGAAGCTGGCAGGTATAAGCTTTGCGGTGATACCGGGAAAACACTTTATTGCTATTTTTTTAGCATGCTGATATTTCCGGAGGTTGTTTTCACCTCCACCGAAATTTCACCGGTTCCGCTGGTGCCTTCGAGGCTTCTTTTGCCTTTTTCAGCATCAGCCAGATCAAAATCACAAGTTATATTGCCGGAGGTAGTCAGGGCATCCAAATCAAAGCCGGTTCCCGCAGGGAAGGAGATTTCTATATCTCCGCTTACGGCTAACAAATCGAACTCATGCTCCGGGCTAATACAAGTGACTTTGATATCACCCGATGTTGATTTCAGCTCGACCCCGCCGCTTAAGTCTTCAAGGGTGATATCCCCGGAGACTGTTTTGGCCGAGACACCAGCCTTGCTCTGATTTGCCCTAATATTTCCCGAAGTGCTCCCCAGCATTAGTTGACTGCAGCTGAGGTCTTCTATCCGGATATCTCCGGAGGACGAGTTGACCTGAACATCCCGGGGGGCTGAAAGATTCTCTATCTGGATATTACCTGAGACAGAAATCCCTTCAAAGCCCTCGTCTAGGAGAATATTTTTAAGTTCAACATCCCCGGAAGTAAGTTTTAGTGTTAAATTTTTAAGGGCTTGGTCCGAAGCCGTAAAGTCTCCCGAGACCCCTTTAAATACAACTTCGCCGTCAAAACCTTCCGGAATGCTGATATCTAGCTTTAAACTGCTTGAAGAAAAAGAGACTGAGCGGGATTCTCTTCTCTCCGCAATAAACAATGTCCCGCCGGACTGACTGACTTCCAGGGCAGGGATGGATTTTTCATCAGAAGTCCGGAGATGCCCGCTCAATGAGGCCTTCACTTTTGCGGAGCTGCTTTTCAAAATGGTTGTGTCCGAAGAGGTTGTATTTATTTCTATCTTTTTTATACCGCCTAAATCAATTTCTTTTGATTGATTCACCTCATGCCGGGTTCCTAAATTAAAGCCGAAATTAATAGAGAATCCTTTTTTAGTGTTAACGGCAAAATTAACGGAAAGCAGAGAGGCTGCAATTATTATTATTATCCATATGAAACGGCCGGAACGGAAGCGTTTGCGCCTTTTGGGCGGGGGCGGGGGGGCGCCGGCGCTTCCGTAACGCTGTTTTACGGCATAGGCCAGTGTAAAAGGGTCGCCGAGAGAAGCGGCGATTTCTTCTTCTGTTTTACCCTGTTCTATTCCTGCTTTAAAATAATCCTGGTACTCACGCATAACATTGGCTTTAGTACCTGGAGGCAGGTCGCCCAGAGCATCGTAGAACGCCAATAAATATTGTTCACGGTTCATGTTAACTCACCTATTCATTTTCATTGAAAGAACTACGATGACTATATCAGAAAAAAAAGGTGCATACAATAGATTTTCAAATAGTCTAATGTACTTCTAACTGAATTCTAATCCATCATGAGATTTTATATCTGGCATGGGTATTGAAGGATTAATCTTCTTTCAGTGACGAATACAGGGTGACTTGATCTCTGCCATTTTGCTTAGAATGGTAAAGAGCTTTGTCAGCCGCTTCAATAAGAGCCGCAGCCGTCCCGGCATCCTCCGGATAGCTGGCAATGCCGACGGAAATGGTTATGGGAGGGGCGGTTTTGTTTTGTATCTGCTGCCTGAAACGATCGGCAATAAGAAATGCCCGGGCAGGCAAAGTGGCGGGCAGCAGAATTAAAAATTCGTCGCCCCCGAACCTGCCTAAAATATCATCTTTCCGGAAACAGGACTGTGCAAGGCTTGTCAGAGTTTTAATACAGCGGTCGCCTATTTGATGGCCCATCGAGTCATTGATTTGCTTAAAATGATCAATATCCACCATCAACACTGAAAGCGTGGCTTGGGGCGAGCGCTCCAAAATGGATTCCAGATTTTTCATAACGGCTGTTTTCATATAAATTCCGGTCATACTGTCCATTTTTGATATTTCAACAAGTTTCCGGTTGGAGCGTTCTACTTCCTCCACCCGCCGGATCACTTCCATTTGAACATGGGCGTTCATTTGCTTAAGAGCCTCTGAATTCTGCTGATGTTCCGCAAAAAGCGGTTTCAATGTGTTCTGATAGACGTACAAAGCACACAGGAAATAGCCCAGAACCATGAGCAGAAGTGATTCAAGGGATAACTCGCCAAACAGCAGCCATAACCCCAGAAATACCGACAAAGTAAAAAGGCCCAGATAAGCAGTAAGGCGGTTTTTTTCTTTCTGCATCAGACAATGAATCGCCAGGGCAAGCTGGAGAAGCATAACCATCAGATTAAGAATGTAGATGCCGAGGAAGAGCTCTTGATATAAAAGGTTTCCTGCCATGAACAGAGCGATGCCGATCAAAACAAAGGGGATGAAATAAAACAGCTTTAAGGCTTCGGAGCTGGGTTTCACCTGAATGACAACAGTGCAAAGCAAAACCAGAAACAATTGTCCGAAAAACATAAAAGCCTCTGCCCTCGTTTTCTGGTAAGGAGAGGCAAAAAAAGCCGAAGCCGTCAGGAAAAAGGGGATGGCAAAAGACAACTCAAAAACTCTTAAGCTTGTTGCTTGATGCCGGACCACAAGGGACAAGGCCAGAATCAAAGATGAAAAAGCCAGCGCTATAATCAGAAAAAGCTGATTTTCCACATTCAAAAACAACATAAAACTTTCCTCAGGATTTTTCAAAATTTATACTTTAACGGTATTATCGGTATTATGGCGGGAGTAATTTAATTTTCTTTATTCTAAAAAAAGCTGTTCCCCGGAACCGGATCTTTAGAAAGCTTCGATTCGCGCTGCCCCTCAATCCTGCTCCGCTTACACACTTTAATATCACTCACGGCACCAGTAGAGTGAATTAAAGTTAGACAGGTTATCTCTTGCGGCTGGAGGAATTTGGCGGTTATAATAAATAGATATAATAATGGCGGCAAACTTGTTCAATAATTTATAAAGGTATAAGATAGCATTAATAAGAAAAAATACCTTGTATACGACAACAAGGAGGGATTTTAATGGGTATGACTGCCGGAAAAACAACGGCTGAAAAGCTTGCGGAAAAGAATGGTGTTACATTCTACCGCATCAATTCTGATAAATTTAAAACAACGCGAGTGGATGTCTTCTTTTTGGATGAATTAAAAAAAGAAAGGGCCAGCGGCAACGCCTTACTGCCTTTACTCATGAAAAGAGGATGTTCTGCCTATCCCAGTGTGAAAGAACTGGAAAAAAAGTTGGAAGAACTTTATGGCGCGGATCTGGACGGCGGTGTCATCAAAAAGGGCGAATTGCAGTTTCTGGCTTTTCACGTATCCCACATCTCGGACCGCTATACCGGCGGTGATGAAAAATTGTTCGATGAATGCGGCAAGCTTTTGCAATGCATGCTCGAAAACCCGCTTGTGGAGGGCAATGGCTTTAAAGAGTCGCTGTTTAAACAGGAACGGGATAATATGGTGGATTATATTCGCAGCAGGGTAAATGATAAAATGCGTTTTTCATTTTCACGCTGCATAGAGGAAATGTGCAGCGGTGAACCCTATGCCGTGAATGAAGAAGGCTCTGAGGAAGATGTACTCCTTTTGACTCCCCAAAATACCCTTGAGCTTCATCAGGAGATGATACACACCTACCCGGCCTACGCCTATATATCGGGTCAGGTCGACGACAGGAGCTTAGAACGCTTTATAGACAGTTTCCTTGCCAAGAGCAGGGACAGTATAAAGCCCATCAGCACCCAATGCGTACAGAAAGAGGCCAAAGAGGTCAAACGTGTGGACGAAAATATGGATGTGAATCAAGGAAAGCTTTGCCTGGGATTCCGCACCAATATTGATCCCTGCTCGCCGGATTACTATCCGCTGGTGGTATATAACGGGATTTTAGGCGGCGATACCAATTCGAAGCTCTTTAGAAATGTGCGGGAAAAGGCAAGCCTTGCCTACTACGCCCAATCCGTCCTTGAAAAATACAAGGGTCTGATGATTATCATGAGCGGCATTGAGGCGGAAAACCGTGGAAAGGCCGAAAAGATTATTTTAGAGCAAGTGGAGGACATGAAGAAGGGCAATCTCTCGGAGGCGGATTTAAAGGCTGCCAAAAATGCGCTGGAAACTGGCACAAGGGCTATGCAGGATAGTCAGGGGGCCATTGTTGACTTCTTTATGAGCCAGAACTTAACCAATTGCGAGGATGATTTTGAAACAATGACCGAAAAATTTAAGAGCGTTACCCTGGAAGATGTGGTTCGGGTAGCACAGAAGGTTCAGCTTGATACGGTTTATTTCCTGAAACCTGATGGCAGCGAGAAGAAGGAGGGGAATATATGAACTACCGGACAGTTAATTTTGAGAGGTTGGGAGAAACCCTCTATGAATACGATCACCCATCGGGATTGAAGGCTTTTCTGGTCCAAAAGCCCGGATACAATAAAAAAACAGCCATGTTTGGCACCAATTACGGTTCCATTGACAGCGTTTTCAAGGTCCAGGGAAGCGATAAGGAAATCAGGGTGCCCGACGGCATTGCCCATTTCCTCGAGCACAAGCTTTTTGAGCAGGAGGACGGGGAGAACATGCTGGGAAAATTCTCCAAGCTAGGCTCCTCTCCTAATGCATTTACTTCCTTTAACCAGACGGTATTCTATTTTTCCTGTACCGATCTGTTTGATGAAAACTTTAAAATGCTGCTGGACTATGTACAGCATCCCTGGCTGACCGACGAAAATGTCGAAAAGGAAAAAGGTATTATCGGCCAGGAAATCCGCATGTATGAGGACAATGCCGATTGGCGGGTATTTTTTAACCTGCTGGATTGCCTGTATGTAAAGCATCCGGTTAAGCTGGAAATTGCGGGCAGCATCGAAAGCGTGTCACAAATTACCAAAGAGCTTCTTTATGACTGTTACAACACATTTTACACCCCATCCAACATGGTGGTCGTGGCAGTGGGGGATTTAAATCCGGAAGAAGTCTTTTCAATTGTGGATAATATGATACAATTTAAAGATAAAGAAAGAGTCGAGAAAAGGTATCCTCAAGAGCCCGAGGAGCTTAATCGGGAATATAAGGAGCAGAAGCTCGCCGTGTCCATGCCCCTGTTCTATATGGGTATCAAGGATCCTGCAAGAGTCTCGGGCGCTGAGCTCTTAAAAAGGCGCATTGCCATGGGAATTGTTCTCTCCGATACCTTCGGAAGAGGTTCGGATCTTTACAACCGGCTGTATGACGAAGGACTTATCAATGCGAGCTTCCGCTATGAAGCTTCTCTTGACCGGGGCTACGGCTATCTGGCATGGGGCGGTCAGTCCCTGAACCCCAAAAAGACCGCGGAAATTATATCAGGAGCTTTAAAGGACATTGCAGCCCGGGGCATAGACCGGAACGCTTTTGAACGGATTAAAAAAGCCCATGAGGGTATGTTTATCAGGAGCCTTAATTCTATCGACAATATTGCTCGCGAAATGATGGATTCCTATTTCAACGGCGCTTGCTACCTGGATGCCGGCAGGATTTATGACGAGCTTGATCTGGGCTATGCAAATGAAGCGCTTAGAGAGGTTTTTAACAATAAAGCCGCTTTATCGGTGATCAATCCACAGTAAGGATATAGGAGGTCTGACCTATGGGGGTCTACTTTATTGAATTTCCCAAATTGGGAATACACTTAAATATTAGTCCGGTTGCTTTTTCCATTGGCAGCATATCTGTTTATTGGTACGGCATTATTATAGCCGGAGCTATTATGATTGCACTGAGCCTGGCTTTAAAGGAGACCAAGAAATTTGGCTACACGGAAGACGACATTATTGATATGTTCCTCATTGCATTGCCGGTTTCTATTATTTTTGCCAGACTTTTCTTTGTGGTATTCACCTGGGAATCGTACAAAAATGATTTCCTGGGGATTTTCAAAATATGGAAGGGCGGCCTTGCCATTTATGGCGCCGTTATCGGCGCCGTCCTTTCGGTGTTTATTTATACCCGGCGGAAAAAGATGAATATGCTGGATCTGCTGGATTTTGCCTGCGTTTATCTGCCCCTCGCCCAGGCTATCGGGCGCTGGGGCAATTTTACCAATCAGGAGCTGTATGGCAAAAATACAGATCTCCCCTGGGGCATGACGGGAAACATTATTCAGACTTTTCCGGCCCAAGGGGTGGATGGAACGAAGCTGGTCCATCCCACTTTTCTGTATGAGTCCGTTCTGAATCTTATTGTTTTTGCAATACTGCTCCGGCTCAGAAAGAACCGCAAGGTGAAAGGGACGGTATTTGCCTCCTATTTAATGTTATATAGCTTTGTCCGGTTCCTGATGGAATTCTTAAGAACCGATGAGTTCGGAATCGGCGATATAAGATATAACCAGGTTTTTGCGCTGCTTGTGTTTGTCGGCGCTCTTTTCTGGTTTATCTATCTCAACAGGCGTAAGGCGGTTCAACCTCAAGAAAACCCCGAATCCGGCACTGCTTTCGGAAACCCGGAGAACATTGAAGAGGAGAGATCTGGGGAATCGGAAGAAACCGAAGTGATCAATGATCCGGCGCCGGCAGAAGCGAAAGAAGTATCAGAACCGTCCGAAGCAGGGGCAATAAAAACGGAAGAGCCTCACCCGGAACCTTCTGATCAAAGCAGTAATGAAGAAAGATCGATTGATGAGTAAGGAAAGGATCCCATGGTAACCATAGAAAAAAATAAAGGACCGTCGCTTTTAAAAGGAGTCGACTGGTTTCTCCTGGCAGTGGTCCTCTGTCTCAATGCCCTTGGATTGATTGCGGTGAAC
>DOHN01000168.1:10103-10356 GCA_003535195.1 Ruminiclostridium sp. | reverse complement strand
TATAACGCACAATAGGGCCGGCCATGATCTGGTGAAACAGAGAAACATAGAGCAAAAGCTTAAAGGGCGATTTTTGCACGGTTACCTCACCCCTATAGACATCCGCTATGTAGGAAATAATCTTAAACGTAAAAAATGAAATTCCTATAGGAAGCCCCACTGATTTTAACGCGATATTCGAGCCAAAAATATGGTTTATATTTTCTGCGAGAAAGCCTGAATATTTGAAAAAAACAAGAATCAGAAGGTTTTC
>DOHN01000168.1:9699-9962 GCA_003535195.1 Ruminiclostridium sp. | reverse complement strand
AAAACAAGAATCAGAAGGTTTTCGGCCACAGACAGCATCAATACGGTTTTTCCCTTCCAGTTGCCCCTGTTTTCTGAAATTTTTAGAGCAAGGAACCAGTTTAAGAAGGTCGAAAGAATCAAAATGGTGATCCAGACAGGTTCGCCCCAGGCATAAAAAAACAATGAGGTCAGCATCAATATCCAGTTACGGTAGGATCTGTTTTTTATGAGGTAGTATAAACCTAAACTCACCGGCAGAAAAATACACAGAAAAAAAAGGCT
>DOHN01000168.1:9075-9563 GCA_003535195.1 Ruminiclostridium sp. | reverse complement strand
AAAATACACAGAAAAAAAAGGCTCGAAAAGACCACTTGAATTGCCCCCTAAAATTCGTTTACTTATGTATATCTAAAAGAGTATCACAGAAATCTTTGCTTTTCAATTCCAGAGAATTCCAGCCTTTAGTGGTAAAGGGGCGCTGTGAGCCCGGCTGAGTTTTTTTATCCGCTGCCGGATTGAGTTCAATTTTATTTGGGCATATATATGATTGACGGTCTTCCGCCGGTACTGTAATCAATAGAATTAAACATCACATTGGTCTCTACGAGGTAATTCAAGTAGCGCCTTATGGTCACCCGGGAAAGAGAAAGTTCTTCCGAGAGGCTTTCACAGGTGTAGCTTTGGTTGCCGGATTTTTTAATATATGAAATTATTTTTTCAAGTGTTGCCTGCTGGATGCCCTTTCTGGTATCCCGGGCCGTTGTGGAATGCATACTCATCAAGGCGTCTATATCTTCCTGCTTCAGTGTTTCCTTGACCGACAG
>DOHN01000168.1:1988-8951 GCA_003535195.1 Ruminiclostridium sp. | reverse complement strand
TTCCTTGACCGACAGGATGTTTGCCTTATTCAGATACTTCTGAATGGCCTGACTGAACCGGTCGCTGTCAAACGGCTTTACCAGATAGTCAATGATGCCGTACTTGAGCATCTCACTTAAATGGTTCACATCATTGGCTGCGGTCACCACAATAATATCGCTGTTTATACGGGCTTTCCGCGTCTCCCGGACAAGCTCGGTCCCGGCCATAACCGGCATGGCAAGATCTATGATCATTAAGTCCACCTTATGTGCCTTCACATATTTTAGCGCATCCCGGCCGTTATTGAAGATGCCATCCACCCGGATGCTCTGAAAGGACTGCAGGTAATGCCGGTTGATTTGTGCCACCATCGGGTCATCCTCGACAATGATTGCGCGAATCATGAAACAGCCCCCTTCCCGCTGCCGCGCTTTTTCTCAATAATGACGCTCATGCAAGTACCGTTGCCTTCTTCCGATTCTATCGAAATATGCCCGCCCCTGTCATTGACAAGCTGCCTTATCAGCGCCATGCCTGTGCCCCGATGAATGCCTTTTGTCGAATAGCTTTCCTGCAGTATTTTAGAAGCCGTCTCCTCGGACATCCCGGTACCGGTATCGTCCAAAGTAATCAGAAGGCTATCCTCCTTTTCGACGACACCGAGGGTAATCTCACGGGGAGTATCATCCCTGTCAAGGGCATTGATGGCATCTATAGCATTTTCTATGAGGTTTCCGACAATGGTCACCAGTGAATAGGAAGACAGAAATTTGCTGTGGACCGGCACATAACTCGTAGGAGCTAAATTGAAATCAATATTATATTCATGGGCGCGGCTGATTTTTCCTAGAATCAGCGCCGCGAGCATGCGGTTTTCAATGCGCCCCACGATGGTATTTGAAACGATACCCTGTATTTCCGAAATGTCCATAATATATTTAGTGGCCTCATCATAAGCCTTGATCTGCAAAAGGCCGAGTATGACATGCAGCCTGTTCATATACTCGTGGCTGTAAGCCTGCAGAGCTTCCACATAATGGTTTACTCCGGTGAGCTGCTCCGCCATTTTTTGGAGTTCGGTTCGGTTTCTGAGCACTGCAACCGCGCCTAAAATTCTGCCATCCCTGATGATGGGCATGGTATCCACCTCAATATCCACAGATCCCAGAGTAATGTTTTGGCGGTACGTGCTCTTGCCCGTCTGGATGGGCTGATTTAGCTGCAGCTGGGGAGCCAGCTCATTAATATTTTTACCTTCCATTTCTCGTCCGGAGATATTGAGGAATATACGGGCGGCTCTGTTGGTGAGAACAACTTCACCATTGGGATCTATGGCCATCAGCCCTTCGTCAAGAGAATCGAATATTTCTTCCCGCTGTATGAGCAAAGCCGCAATCCGCTCCGGCTCATAGCCAAGAAGGGAGTCTTTGATGTTGATGCCCAAAACAGCACTTATGGTGATTCCCACCGCCAGCAATATCATTCCCAGCTTCAAAGAGGAGGCAATAATATTCTGTTTCAGGTTGGTAAAGTTGGACATTAAAGTGGAAACCATAACAAAGCCAAGCTGCTTTCCGCCCTGATTGTATATGGGATAAAAGTAACGGAATTGATATCCTCTCGTACCCGTTGCTTTGGAAGCGTAGTTTTTTCCTGTATACGCCTCAATTTCATCACCGCCGACGAAATATTTCCCGATGAGCTCTTTATCCACATGATAAATTCTTCTTCCGGTCATATCAGCGACAGTAATGACATCAATGTTGTTCTTTTCTACGACAATAGCATCAAGAAATACATTCAACTCTCTGCTGGGTGAATTTTCCTCCAAAGCCGATATCACCATATTATTCTTGGCAAGGGCGAAGGCCATATTTCTCAAGTTCGTTTCAGTGGAATCCTCCAGCATGCGGGTGGCGATATTCAGGTTAAGCATGGTTGAGAGCAGCATAACAAGCACTATGCAGAAGATATTTCCAATCAATAGCTTCCGGCGTATGGAAAAAGTATGCAGTTTTTTTATAGATGGGTGCATTCCGCCAGTACTCCTCTCGCGGCTTTTCACGAAAAGTATCCCCGGGTATTGCTTGCTTTTATAATACTACAAAATCTTCCCCGTTTCCATATCACCGGCGGAACTGCTGAGGGCAAAATGCTTTGCTGTTATATCTCTCACCTGCCTGGCGATTTCAGGGATCAGCCCATATTCCACGCCCATATCGCCAAGAGAAGCTGATACAAGGGACCTCTCCATCGGGATATAGGTCAGATCCTCCTCGCCGTTCTTTCGAGGCAGGTTCCTTCTGATGAGTTCTAAAGAATAGAATGTATTATTTTCTTCCGGGCTGTTGTCGATGGTGCTTTTTCGCCGTTTACTGATTTTTGTGAGGTCGCTATACAGGCATAATACTGCGCATAATACCGCCGCTGCCCCGAAAATCCTGAGGACCCTTTCATGAAAAAATACCGCAATAGCTATTCCGGCCGCGGCCAGAACAGCATATAGCATCGTTTTCTTCCATATTATTTTACCCGGGTTTAACGCATGATCCATTTCCTTTTGGATACAGCTGCCGCAAACCCATTCTTCAATGACATTCCCGACTGCCTGTACCTTCTTCTCTCCTCCCAGATCCCGGATATGAAGCGTCCTTATGGTTATAAGAGTTTTTGGCGGCCCCGGGTTTTTTTTGCATACCAGACACTTTTCCAAATAGCTCCACTCCTTTTGACCATGCCTTTAGACGGTCGGATCCATCTCTTCATCGCGCAGCAATGATTTGATACCGCCGGCATTCAGTATTTTCATGGCGTAATCTGAAACAGGTTCTATTTCCGCGCTGTTGCCTGTTTCAAGGTTCATTGCGGTATGCTGATCCATATCGATCCGCAAAGATGCGCCCATTTGAGCGATCTCATCGATTTTTGGGCACACAATCAGCAAAAGCCCCAGGTTTATGGCGTTGCGGTAAAAAATACGCCCGAAACTCTTGGCAACAACGCATCCAACCCCTCTTACTTTTAAAGCGATTGCGGCATTTTCGCGGCTGCTGCCGCACCCAAAGTTTTTCCCCGCCACCACCATATCACCTTTGATAAAGGCTTCCTCAAATTCGGCAGAGGCCCCTTTCAGGCAATACCGGGCCATTTCCTCATGATCGGTAACATCAAGATACTGACCGGGATAAATCTGGTCTGTATCGATATTGTCGCCAAAAACATGCATTTTACCTTCTATAAAACGTTCCATCATTTTTCCCCTCCTTAAGCGTCATGCAAAGAACGCGCCTGCCCATCAACACAATTGAAGATTGCTGGCGGGTCTTTGTCTTTCCTGGACCCTGTTATTCTAAATAAGGGGCGGGATCGGTGATCACTCCGGTAAGCGCCGATGCGGCTACTGCAGCAGGGGAAGCCAGATAAATTTCCCCCTTTTTGTGCCCCATACGCCCCGGAAAGTTTCGGCTTGATGAAGTGATGCAGCTTTCGCCTTCCGCTATGAGGCCCTGATGGGTTCCGAGGCATGCCGCGCAGCCCGGCGTTACAAAAGTGCAGCCCGCCTCGATCAGGTCCTGCATATAGCCTTTTTCAATAGCTTTCTGCAAGGTATTCTTAGAGGCGGGTACAACGATCATTCGGGTGCTGGGGCTAATTTTTCTGCCCTTTAAGATACGGGCGGCTAAAGCGATATCATCGATACGGCCGCCGGTACAGGTTCCCAGAAAGGCTTGGTCAACAGGAATTCCCGCATATTCATGCAAGTCGGAAACATGATCCACGCTGGAAGGCGCTGCGATCTGCGGAGAAAGTTCAGATACGTCAAAGGTATGCTCTGCACCGGCTATAAAATCGGGATCGGTCTCATATATGGTATATCCGCTGATATTTTTTGCCTGAAGGAAGGCCTCCGTTATGGAATCGGGCTGTATGTATGCCGCTTTTGCTCCCATTTCTGTAGTCATATTGCAGAGAGTCATGCGTTCTGCAATACTGAGCTTTTTTATAAGGGAGCCTGCGAATTCCACACCCCGATATATGGCATAATCGGCGCCCAATTTACCGATTACATGAAGAATGGCATCCTTTGCAAATACGCCCGGCGGCAGTTCTCCTTCGAGATTAATCCTGATGATTTCGGGGACCCGAAACCAGAGCTTCCCCGTCTTTAAAATGCAGGAAATATCGGTTGCGCCCACCCCGGTTGAAAACGCGCCAAACGCTCCATGGGTAGGCGTGTGACTGTCGGTTACCACCATCAGCCTGCCGGGTGCGGAGTAGCCCTTATCGGCCAGGATCTGATGACATACACCCTGGCCCACTTCCATAAGGCCTTCTATCCCCTGCTCCCTGGCAAACTCCCGGAATTGCTTTTGGTTCTCAGCCTGCCGTATGGTGGAAGCGGGCGCATAGTGATCGAGAAAAATAACCACCCGCTCAGGGTGAGCAACCTTTTTCCCATTAATTTCTCTGAATGAATACATCGCTTGAGGATACAAATCATTAATACCGGCCACATCAATATCACAGTTGACAATTTCTCCTGCGCATACCTTATCTACGCCGGCATGAGCGGCAAGGATCTTTTCCAATGCGTGCATAAAGCGCTCCTTTACACCATCAAAACCCGTCCGCCATAAATGGCAGACGGGCATGGTTCCTATAAAAAATGAATATCAACAAGATTCCTAAGCTTAAAATCAAGCAAAGGAAATGGATCATACTTTGATCACAGCAGGCCGCCAAGCAATGAAAGCAGCAGGCTGCCGATAATGAGGATGATAGCGCCGCCCAACCGTGATGAGATCTGTGCAAAAGGCATCAGCTCCATGCGGTTTGCTGCCGAAAGAACGGCGACATCGCCGGTACCGCCCATATTGGACATGCAGAGGCCGGCTGTAATACCCGATTCAACAGGATAGAAGCCGACCCATTTGCCCACCAGCCCCGCACCCAGGAATGCGCCGATAACCGTTACAAGACATAGGATCAGGTAGGACAGTGAGAAGGTCTCAATGACGGTATTCAGTTCCAGGTAGCAAAGCCCGATACCCACAAGCAGGACGCCTGTAAGATTTTTCATGATAAACTGGAACCACTGATAGCAGGCAACTTCAATGAATTCAGGCAAAATATTGAAGATCTTAAAGATAGCAACCGTTATGATCATCCACGCATAGGCATGAATGCTGATGCTTGGCACCAAAAGGCTCCAAAGTTTAGCGACGATGAATCCGAATGCAAAGAATGTCGTTGAGGCAAATAGGCCAATGCCAAGACTTTTAACGTCAATATGTTCACGTTTAGACTGCATTTCGGGGGAGATTTCCAGTTCTTTCGGATCGATGCCGCCGGAAATAAGCTGCCCCTGTCCATTCATTCTCTTGTTTTTGATGAGCTTGACAACCAGTCCGCCCATAACGATGGAAAGAGCGTTTCCGATGGCAACTGCAGGGGTCATAATAGATATGGCCTCGGAGGCGGCCATGGTTCCGGAACTTTCAAAAATCTTGGAAAGAGGAACAGCGCCGGCGCCCATACCGCCGCCCATGATGGGAAGAGCTATCAAAAGTATGGTTTTAACAAGACCGAAGCCGGTCACTACCCCTATAATGGCAGCAAAAGCAAACGAGACGATGATGCCGCCGAATATTGCGGGAAAATACCGTGCTGCGGCTTGCACAAGCAGCTTGCGGTTCATGCCCAGTATGGAGCCTGTGATCAGTGCGGCGATATAAAAGTCCAGGAAAGCGCCCGTCGGTTTAAAGAAAGCTGTGATATTCTCGACTACGGCTTCCGGGAAGAAGCCTACATATTGCAGGAATCCTACGCCAAAAAGGATGACAATGGCTCCCCCGCCTAAATAGGACCGGATAATGGGAGTCTTATCGCCTATTTCCTGCAAAACGGTGCCCAATACAATCATCAGAGCAAAGCATCCGGCCATTCCCTGGGGAAGCGCACCCACAAATGTTGCGATAAGCACCACCGCGGAGAAGATTCCGAAGTACCACCATGGAAGCCCGTAAAGCTTA
Organism: Ruminiclostridium sp.; assembly: GCA_003535195.1. GTDB lineage: Bacteria > Bacillota > Clostridia > DSM-8532 > DSM-8532 > DTU059. The sequence continues at coordinate 2,936 of DOHN01000168.1, read as the reverse complement.
TAGCAGTTTTCATACGGTGACTTTAAATTCGCATCGGCAGTCATGATAATGTTCTCTTCCTTTGCCAGTTCTGACATAAAATCCACCTTCACTTTCCGATATTTAATATTTGCACACCGTCACGGTGCAGCCTACAAAAACAGGATTCTATTCCGCTTATATTCTTGCTACTCCGGATTTCCGGGCCGCTTCGGCCACCGCTTCGGAAACTGCGGCCGCAACTCTCCGATCAAAGGGAGACGGAATGATATAGTCGGGCTTCAATTCTTCTTCTGTGATAAGAGAGGCGATTGCATAGGCCGCCGCAATTTTCATCTCATCATTGATATCGCTGGCCCTTACATCAAGAGTTCCCCTGAAGATACCCGGGAAAGCAAGGACATTATTGATCTGATTGGGAAAATCGGAACGTCCGGTCCCTACAATCTTTGCTCCCGCGCTCATGGCATCTTCCGGCATGATCTCCGGTATGGGATTGGCCATGGCGAATATGAGGGGGTCTTTAGCCATACTCTTTACCATATCCTGATCCACCGTACCAGGAGCAGAAACGCCAATGAAAACATCTGCGCCTCTTATTACTTCTTTCAGCGTTCCTTTTTTCATCTCAAGATTTGAAATTTCAGCCATGAGTTCTTTCTCGGCATTCAGTCCCGGACGTCCCTTGTAGATGGCGCCTTTGGTGTCGCAGAGAATAACCTTCTTAAGCCCCATGCTCATAAGCAGCTTTGTGATGGCAATGCCGGCTGCGCCGGAGCCGTTGACTATGACCTCAATACCGGCGATATCTTTACCAATGATCTTTAAGGCGTTGATCATGGCAGCCAGCACAACGACAGCGGTACCATGCTGGTCATCATGGAAAATAGGGATATCGCACTCTTGCTTCAATCTTCTCTCGATCTCAAAGCACCGGGGCGCGGAGATATCCTCCAGGTTGATGCCGCC
>DOHN01000168.1:1162-1857 GCA_003535195.1 Ruminiclostridium sp. | reverse complement strand
TCCAGGTTGATGCCGCCGAAGCTTCCGGCAAGAAGCTTTATGGTATTTACAATAGTATCCACCTCATGGGAACGTATGCACAACGGGAATGCGTCCACATTGCCAAAGCTCTTAAAAAGGACGCATTTTCCTTCCATAACAGGCATGCCTGCCTCAGGGCCAATGTTTCCGAGTCCAAGAACCGCGCTTCCGTCGGTTACTACGGCAACAAGATTATGCCGTCTTGTCAATTCATAGGATTTGTCTACATCCTTCTGAATTTCCAGACAGGGCTGCGCGACCCCTGGAGTGTAAGCAATGGAAAGTTCATCTTTGTTAGTAACAGGAGCACGGCTGATGACTTCAATTTTACCTTGCCATTCAACATGTGCCTGTACTGCTTTTTCACCGATAGTCATTTGAGTACCTCCTATTTATCGTGTTATTAACCGCATAAAAACGGTAAATACCTAAAACATATGGTGCCACTCAATTCTGATGAAAAGCCTGATAATCATTTTTTTAAAATGCTCACGCTTGCTTCATGAATAAATAAAAAAAGCAGTTGGATATGTGTTGATATTATTTAGCTTACAGCCATTATAGAAGAGTCCATAAAGATTGGATAGGTTTTAAAAATTAATTAAACCGTTAAGAAACTAAAAAAAGTTAAAACCGGATTTATTTCATTCTGCCGAAGGTTTTCCCGCTTCAAT
>DOHN01000168.1:0-966 GCA_003535195.1 Ruminiclostridium sp. | reverse complement strand
GGTAACCATCAATAGCGACTCTATTTTCACCGCATCGGCAAGCGGGCCGTAAACCAGCATGGCAAGCGGCATAATAGAGCTTGATATCATACTTAACACCCCAAAAACCCGGCCCAGGTAATCCGGTTCCACCTTCTGCTGCAGCAAAACGGTGAACGGTGTATTATACATGGGTATTACAAAGCCAATCAGGCCCATGATAATCAGGTAGATCCCGAAGAAGTGGATGATTCCAAGGCCCAAGGTACAAAGGGCTATTGCAAGAGTGGATAATCCCATGGTATATACTTTGTTTTTAAAACCACCCCAGGAGGCAATAAAAATTCCGCCCGCCATCATACCGATGGAGAAGGCCATTTCGATAGCGGTCAGGCGCCAGACATCATCTCCGAAGCTTCTCGTTACCTGCAGCGGTGTTAAAAAAGATAATGGGGCTGCTAATATAAAGAAAAATGCACAAAACACAAAAACTGTCCTGACAAAACCGTGATTCCTTATATAGGCGGTGCCCTGACGCATATCTTCAAAATAACTGATTTTCTGCTTTTCCAAAGCCTTCCCATGAATTGGGATATGCAGGAAAAACAACAGTAGGAAAACTGCCGCCGCTGCGGTAATCACATCAATAAAGAAAATACTCTCGATACTCGCCATGGTCAGCAGCGCCCCGCTCAGCATGGGTGACGCCAGCATCACGATTGATTGAACACTGCTGTTGATGCCATTTATTTTGGTAAGCTCGCCCTCCGGTACAAGATCGGGCAGAATAGCCCCTATGGCAGGCGTTTGAATGCCCGATCCAAAGGAGCGGATAGCCGATGCGGCAAAGAGCAGCCATAGGGAGTCCTTCCCCATAAAAAATAATATGGCTAAAATAAGCGTCGCCACTGCGATTAAAGAATCGGACAGAACAATGAGCAGCTTTCGGCTGTATCGATCCGCCCAGACCCCGGCAAAAGGGGAGAT
>DOHN01000014.1:545-9753 GCA_003535195.1 Ruminiclostridium sp. | reverse complement strand
CCCGATGAAGCCCGGCAACCAGCTTAACAGCAGTGGTGCTAATTCCCGCAGGATTCTTATCCTGGCAGATGAGGAGCTTTAATAAGAAAGTCTCTTCATGGAAGAGATTTTTTGTTTGCAAGGTGGTGTATTCTCTTCGTTAAGGTTGATTACGAAAGGAGAAAATGATGATGAAAAGATTTTTTACATCAGAGTCTGTTACAGAAGGACATCCGGANNGTGGAGGGACTGGCCCGATGAAGCCCGGCAACCAGCAGGAAACTGCCGAGGTGCCAATTCCTGCAGATTTATTTCTGGCAGATGAGGGTTAGGCTGATTGCCTCTAGATTTTTACCTCTTCTTTTCGGAAGAGGTATTTTAATTTGGGGCAGACTAAATATAATTATAATAGGAGGAATTATTATGGCTAAAAAATTATTTACGTCAGAATCTGTTACAGAAGGACATCCGGATAAAATTTGCGATAATATTTCCGATAGTGTGCTAGATGCCATAATAGAGCGGGACCCCTATGGCCGGGTCGCCTGTGAAACTGCTGTGACGACGGGCATGGTTCTGGTTATGGGAGAAATCTCCACCCACTGCTATGTGGATATACCCAAAATTGTCAGAGAAACGATCCGCGAAATAGGCTATGACCGTGCCAAATATGGATTCGATTGTGATACCTGCGCGGTCATCACATCTATAGATGAACAGTCCGGCGACATTGCCATGGGTGTCAATGAAGCTCTGGAGCATAAGGAAAAGACCATGGGGAGTGAGATAGAGGCTATCGGCGCCGGTGATCAGGGCATGATGTTCGGCTATGCCTGCGATGAGACCCCTGAATACATGCCCATGCCCATCTCTCTTGCCCACAAACTGGCTCAAAGGCTTACTTATGTCCGAAAACAGGGAATTTTGGATTATTTAAGGCCTGACGGCAAGAGTCAGGTCACTGTCGAGTATGACGGGGACAAGCCCGTTCGAGTGGACGCTGTCGTCATTTCTTCACAGCATGGCGAGGAGGTTACCCACCAGCAGATTGAGAAAGGCATTATGGAGCAGGTCATAAAGCCGGTCATTCCCGCCGAGCTCTTAGATGCCCATACCAAGTATTTTATAAATCCTACCGGAAGATTTGTTGTGGGAGGCCCCCAGGGCGATTCAGGCCTGACGGGAAGAAAGATCATAGTGGATACTTACGGCGGCATGGGCCGGCACGGAGGAGGCGCCTTCTCGGGCAAGGATCCCACCAAGGTGGACCGTTCGGCGGCTTACGCCGCCCGCTATGTCGCAAAAAATATTGTAGCGGCAGGTATTGCCGACAGGGTAGAGGTTCAGCTGGCCTATGCCATAGGCGTGGCCCAGCCTGTCTCAGTCCGAATCGATACCTTCGGCACCGGTAAGATACCGGAAGAAAAGATTTCGGAAATAGTGACCAGAAACTTTGATCTAAGGCCGGCGAGCATTATTAAAATGCTGGATCTCAGAAGGCCTATATACAAAAAAACAGCTGCTTACGGTCATTTTGGCAGAAATGATCCCGATTTTACCTGGGAGCGTCTTGATAAGGTCGAAATACTCAAAAAGGAAGCCGGCCTTTAATTTTTAAAAGAAGCAGGGACATTCAGCAAGAAATTCAACTTGTGGGATGTCCTTTTTGCTTGCCGGGGACCGTTTTCCCGATAATGCTCATATTATAATTTTGAGAGCAAAAAAGTTTTATTCTCATACGGAGGCATGCTTGTGGAAGTGTTCGCAATAACCGTGCTGTCTGTTTTTGCCTTCATAGGCCTGATGTCTGTAAGATCCTATCTCTTTGGTCTTGTCAAAACGAAATATACGGATAAAGGGTTAAAATTTATACTCTGTCTTCCGGAAAACATCGGTCCAAAACTGGAAGGAATTGTCCGTCAGATTTTTATGGAAGAAATCCCCGAGCGGCTTATGTCGGATGGAAAGCTCTACATCATACCGGCCATGGATGACGAAGAATCCAAAAAGCTGCTGGAAAGCCTGAAAAGCCAGTATCCTTTGGAGATGTTGCCTGACACAGTCTCCTATTGTATGATACAAGAGAGGGAAAATTCATGAACGGTACAATAAAAAATCACAAATAAACAGGTGAAAAAGTGGAACAGTTGACAGGCACTATAAAATCTATTCGCTATACCAACGAGAAAACGGGCTATACGGTATGTGAAATGAAATGCGATCATTCGGTTATAACAATGGTGGGGATCATGCCTCTTTTGGCTGTAGGTGAAAATGTCACAGCGAAAGGGAGCTTTGTTCACCATCCCGATTACGGCCGCCAGTTTAAGGCGGAAGAATGTGAAAGGCGGACGCCCACCCGGTTAGAAGAGATTCAGCTCTATCTGTCCAGCGGTTTTATTAAAGGACTCGGGCCTGCAACAGCCCAGAAAATTGTGGAGACCTTCGGAGAAAAAACTTTTCAGATCCTTCAGTTTGAGCCTTATCAATTAGCTGAAATCAAAGGAATCACTCCGGAAAAGGCCTTGTCCTTTGCGCAAGGCTTTTTGGAGCATGAAAATATGAGGGGCGTTGTCATGCTGATGCAAAGGTTCGGCGTGCCTGCTTCCTTTGCGGCAAAAATATGGAAGAAATTTGATCAACATGCGGAACAGGAAATACGGCAAAACCCGTATCGCTTGTCGGAAGGTGATATTGGCCTGAGCTTTTCAATATGCGACCGCATTGCACTTTCATTGGGGATTGAGCCTTTTTGCAAGGACCGGCTTAAAAGCGCCCTTTTTTATTTATTATCCTCTTCTGTGTCCAATGGCAATACCTATGTTTTAAAAGAAAACCTGATCAAGCGTGGTGTCAGGCTCACAAAAGTAAGTGAGGAACTTATTCTGGATGCTTTTGATTCCCTTTTGCTGGAGGGCCGGATTTTTATCGAAAAACAGCATCCGGAGCGGGTTTATACCGATACATTAATAGAGGCCGAACGTTTTTGTGCTTTTCAATTGAACAGGCTGAACAGAAGATTTGAAAATCATTTCTTCAGCGACAGCGAAACGCTTCTTTCCCGGTACGAATCGGCACAGCGCATCGATCTGGATGAAATTCAGAAAAAAGCTGTAAAATGTGCATTGGAACATGGCATCACCATTATAACAGGCGGGCCCGGAACCGGTAAAACAACCATTATTAAAACCCTTATTCAGCTTTTTGAAAGGCAGGATTTATCGGTTATTCTGGCTGCTCCCACCGGCAGGGCAGCCAAAAGGATCAGCGAGACCTCGGGCTGTGAGGCAAAAACTATCCACCGTCTGCTGGAAGTAGGATATAATATTGATGAGGAAGAAAAACCCTATTTTTTAAAAAATGAGGACAACCCTCTGTCCGCGGATGTGATCATTGTGGATGAGGCGTCCATGATCGATATTATGATGATGAGTTCGCTTTTGAAGGCAATTCCCGAAGAAGCCCGCCTCGTCCTGGTGGGGGATTCGGACCAGCTCCCTTCGGTGGGGCCGGGCAGAGTGCTGGCAGATATCATAGAAAGTGGACAATTCCCTGTAGTCAAGCTGGAGACCATTTTCAGACAAAAAGAAGAAAGCCTCATTATCACCAATGCCCATCTCATCAATCAGGGGATTATGCCGGCTATTAATGAGGAAGAGAGCGATTTTTATTTTATTCAGAAACTTCGCAGCACCGATGTGGCGGAAAGTATTGTTGACCTATGTACACGCAGGATCCCCGAGGGGTTCGGGCTGGATTCCATCAGGGATATCCAGGTTTTATCGCCCATGCGAAAGGGTGAAACCGGTATTTATCATCTCAATGGACTGCTCCAGGAAAGCCTGAATCCGGCGGCCCCGGACAAGCCTCAGAAAGTGCACGGGAATGTCATTTTCCGGACGGGGGATAGGGTTATGCAAATAAGGAACGACTATTCCCTTCCATGGACTCTGACCGATGAAAAGGGGAAGTGGAGCGAGGGACTTGGCGTATATAATGGGGACATGGGTGTGATTATGGATATTGATCAGAAGGCGGAGCTTCTGACGGTATGCTTTGATGACAGCAGAACCTGTGAATACCGTTTTGACCAATTGGACAATCTGGAGCATGCCTATGCGATAACTGTTCATAAAAGCCAGGGCACGGAGTTCCCAGCGGTGGTCATTCCCCTTTTTGCTGTACCGCCCGCCCTGGTCTGCCGAAATATTTTATATACGGCTGTAACAAGAGCAAAACGTCTGGTGGTACTGGTCGGAAGTCCTGCCGCCATGGAGGAAATGGTCAAAAACATCAATGAAAAAGAGCGCTATTCAGGTTTAAAGGAGCGGCTTGTGTGAAAAACCAGGAATTCCTTAAAATCCCTTCTATATGGGAAAGAATTTTAAGATTGGTTTATCCGGTAAAATGCATGATCTGCGATGAGGTTTTAAAAGAGGATACGGCATTATACCTTTGCGAGACCTGCAGCAAAATGCTTCCTTACTACAGAAAGGGATTTTGTGCAATTCCCCGGATTCCATATATAAACGGGCTTTTTGCGGCTTTTTACTATGAGAACGGGGTTGATAGGGCAATACAGGCCATGAAATTTAACCATCAGCCTCTTTTATCAAGGACCATGGCATGGCTGCTTTACCGGGAGATGGTCAAAGAGAAATTTCTTCCGGATTTTGATATTGTCATTCCTGTACCTATGTACCGCAGGAAAAAACATAAGAGAGGCTACAACCAGGCAGAGCTTGTGGCAATAAAACTGGCAGATTATCTGGAGGTTCCCGTCCATATCGATAATTTGGTGAAAATCCGGAAAACGCGCCCGCAAAGCAGTTTAAAAAGGGAAGGACGTCTTCATAACATAGAGGGATCCTTTCAGGTTAAGGACCCCGCTCTGGTGTCCGGGAAGAACATTCTATTGGTGGATGATGTGGTAACAACCGGTACCACCCTGAATACCTGTGCTAAAATATTATATGAGAACGGTGCGTCATGGATATTTGCATCTGCTATTGCTATTGCAGAAAAATGACGATAATAAATAAAGAAAAGTGTATAAATGGAGGCGATTTTTATGCCGGAGGTCAGAAATTGCCATAGGTGCAAAAAAATATTTATGTATGTTACGGGACCCCAAATATGCGATGCCTGCAAGAAGATTGAAGAGCAGGAGTTTGAACGGGTAAGGACTTTTGTAAGGGATTTTCCGGGGGCTACCATCCAGGAGGTATCCCGGGAGACAGAAGTCTCAGCAAATCTGATTTACCGCTTTTTGAAGGAAGGCCGGCTTGAGGTTGCAGAATCAAGTCCCATAGCCCTTCAGTGCGAGAACTGCGGAGTCAGAATCAAAAGCGGGAGATTCTGCGTCAGCTGCTCCAAAAAACTGGCTAGTGACATGATCAGTGCGGGACGTACCTTAAAGGAATCTTTTAGGGATAGAGACGGTAATGAGACCGGCCCAAGAGAAGGCGGCCTGCGCTACATACACGGTACAAAGAAAGATTAGCGGGAAAAGCTTTGGGAAATTCATGAATGCTGTTAAGAAGCTAAAAATTACTGACGATATAAATATTGCAAGGGTTGCAAAACCTTCTGTTTCACATAAGATTAGTGTGCTGTAATTTCAGCAAATTGTGATAATAACAGGAGAGGGATTGGAAAATGAGGATTTGGGGAGATCTTCCCAAGGTTTCCGGCGTTTACAGCACCGGAAGGATTGATAGGTTGTCCATAGTCAATGAAGTATCTTCGAAACAGGATGAACTTACTATTTCCGGAACAGCAAAGGATTTTAACGTGGCTATTAAAGCATTGAGACAGATTTCTGATATACGCCAGAGCCGGGTCGATGAGATATCGCAAAAGATGGAATGCGGCGAGTATTCGGTATCAGCGTCAGATATTGCAGATAAGATAATTGGTATGCTGAATCAGAAAAAGGACTGAAGTGAACGACTTTAGAACGGGATGCCTAAATGGTTGTCCCGTTTTTAATTGTGGCCGATAATGTAAAGTATAAGGTGGCAATGGGAGGGAAAAAAGCATGCCGGGAAACGAATTGCTGGAGAATTTTATAAAAGCCCTGCAGTATGAATGCGCAATATATCAAGGCCTCCTGAAAATTGCTGAAAAGAAGACGGATTGCCTGATTAACAACGATATAACAGCTCTTTTGGCTCTTGTGGAGGAAGAGAAAAAGGCCGCCGCCCAAACCACTCAGCTTAATTCGGTAAGGGAGCAGCTTTTGGCAAAATACTGCAAGCAAACCGGGCAGGATTTTAAAAACATGACTTTGCAAAAGCTTGCCAAGCAGGTGCCGGAACCGTACAATAAGCAATTGACAGATATCAGGGCCAAGATCAGTGATGCGGTGGCAAAGCTATCGTCCCGTAATGATCTCAACAGGCAGCTGACCGATAACGGAATGAAATATATTGATTTCAGCCTCCAGCTGATTTCCTCATCGGGGCCCGAGACGCCGGTATATGGAAGCAGCGGACAGGAAGTTCTGAACGGACCAAAAAGAAATATGCTGGATATCAAATACTAAAAAGTATGGTATCTTGCCATTCTTCTTATGGATTTTTTATAGTAATGATCTGGAGGGGTTAGTCATGAAATTGAAAACCACGCATTTTGGTATTATAGACGTTAATGAAGAGGAATTAATCGATTTTCCCGAGGGATTGCCGGGATTTGAAAATGTTAAAAAGTATGCCCTCATCGGTCATGACGCCGGTGGATCGCCTTTCTTCTGGCTTCAAAGCGCAGATAATCCCGAATTATGTTTTGTTGTAACGGATCCCTTTCTTGTTTATGATAATTATGGCGTAGATGTCAGCGATGATGACGTAAAATTTCTTCAGATTACCAATGCAAACAAAGTCATTACTCTGGCTATTACAGTAATTCCGGAGGATGTCAAAAAAACCAGGGTGAACTTAAAAGCCCCCATTCTCATTAATACGGGAAAAAAGCTGGGCAAACAGGTTATTCAGAAGGATGACACCTTGCCAATCCGTTATTTTCTCTTCCAGAATGACTGATAAGGAGTGGTACCATGCTCGTTTTGACAAGAAAAAAAGGCCAGGCTTTAGTGATAGGAAATGATATTGAGCTAACCATCATTGATATTCAGGGGGATCAGGTCCGCCTGGGCATCGATGCCCCCAGAAGTGTTACAATTCATCGAAAGGAAATATACGAAGAGATCAAAAATGAAAATTTATCGGCGGCGGCCGGCAAGGAAATAGATATTAAAGTGCTTAATCAGAAGTTTGCCAAAGATAAAGAATCGTAAAACATTTTTATAATATGAATGACCAATGAGCAGTTTTTTCGAATATACAGAAAGTTATTTTTTTGCATTTAAATGATTTATTTGAAGGCGGAGCAAACATGAAGGTTGTAATTCTAGCAGGCGGATTCGGAACGCGCATCAGTGAGGAAAGTCATTTAAAGCCGAAGCCTATGATAACTATTGGTGACTCACCCATACTCTGGCATATTATGAAGTATTATTCCCACTATAATTTCAATGAATTTATTATTTGCTGCGGATACAAGGGCTATATTATAAAGGAATATTTTGCAGATTACTATCTGCATAGATCAGATATTACCTTCGATTTTTCCAATAACAATGAAATGATTATACATAGTAATGTCGCGGAGCCATGGAGAGTGACGGTTGTAGACACCGGTTTAAATACACAAACTGGCGGCAGAGTAAAGCGAATACAGAAATTTATAGGGAATGAAACCTTTATGCTGACCTACGGCGATGGCGTTTCAAATGTGGATCTTAATAAGCTTTTGGCTTTTCACCGGAAGAAAAAGAAAATTGCAGCCATAACGGCCATTCAACCTGGCGGAAAATTTGGTGTGCTGGAAGTTGATGATGAATATAATATAACTAATTTTACTGAAAAAGGGAAGGAAGATGGAGGCTGGATTAATGGTGGATTTATGGTCATGGAACCACAGATTTTTGACTATATTGACGGCGACAACACCATCTTAGAGAGAAAACCTTTTCAGACCCTGGCAGCGCAAGGCCAATTAGTGGCATATAAGCATAAAGGCTTTTGGCAGTGCATGGATACACAAAGGGATAAGTACTATTTGGAAAATCTTTGGGGACAGGAAAGAGCGCCGTGGAAGATTTGGGAGGAGGATTGAAGCGTTGCCTACACCAAAAATCAGTGTAATCATGCTCACATATAACCGGGAGGAGCTTGTCGCGCGAGCGATTGAGAGTATACTTAACCAGACTTACGAGGACTTTGAACTTATAATTGTCGACAATGGATCGGCTGACAGAAGCGGTGCAATTGCTGATGAGTACGCAGTGAAAGATTCGCGAACCCGAGTGATTCATCGAGAACGCGGGAATATCGGAAGCGGACGAAACGCGGGTTTGGATGCTGCTACGGGCGAGTATATAGCTTTTATAGATGATGACGACTACGCCGAAACTGACTTTTTGGAGTTTCTACATAACCTGGCCCAAAAGCATCATGCAGATATTGCCGTATGCGGTCCAACAAAAAAAGAAAACGGCGAACAGTTACCCAACGGTATTTACCTGTATGATGAGAAACACGTCATGGATGCGGAACAGGCAACGGTAAATTTTTTAAGGCGCAGGCTCTACAACGCCGCAATGCCGACGAAGCTTGTTCGGCGCACGCTGTTCGATAGAATCCGTTTTTCCAATAAGGGCAGCTATGACGATATAACGACAACCTACCGATACTTTGCCAACGCGAAAAGCGTGGTGGCATACGGACTGCCCAAGTATTGCTTTTACCGCCATCCCGGTAATAATTCAAGCGCGGCGACGAAACACCATCTGCTAAATCCCACTCAGCTCCGCGAATACCTAGCAGCGTTTCGTGAACGAACCGGATACATAAGCGGGGTGTTGCCTCAGTTAACTGATTTGGCTCTTTACAGCGAGTGGTCGTACATGATTTCAATGGTCGAGAAAATAAGCCGTTTCGGACTGGCGAATTGCAATGAGTCGCTGCGGTTCATGTGCAATGAGTTGCAGAGGCATAGGGATGAATTTTATAACGGGCGGTTTATACAGGGGTTCGAAAAGGAATGGCTGGAGAAGTACGTGCCTTTCTAGCGCGGTAACAAATACAGTGAAAAAGCGCAGACTTGATAATTCGAGTGAAAAGATATCAAGAAGTAAAGAATTTTTTATATAACTATTAATAAAATT